>NZ_JBHSPC010000032.1:9196-148154 GCF_042656345.1 Streptomyces incanus | reverse complement strand
CACCCGTGATGCCCGCTTCCCCGCCCCCGCCCACCTCTCCCCCAGGTCCGAGGCGGGCATCGCCCGAGCCGAACGGGCGCAAACGGGCAGCATCGGTCACGCAACAGGCCTGGTCAGGTTCGCGTACCCGCTGTACAACTTCTCGCAAGGACCCCACAGGGCCCGAACGGGCATCCAACCGGAAAGCAGGTGTGCGGCCATGAGTGACAGAACGGCCGAGGAGCGCCAGCGCGAGATCGTGCGGGTGGCACGCGCCACCGGCTCGGTCGACGTGACGGCGCTCGCCGCCGATCTGGGCGTGGCCAGGGAGACCGTACGACGGGATCTGCGCGCCCTGGAGGACCACGGCCTGGTCCGCCGCACCCACGGCGGTGCCTACCCCGTGGAGAGCGCCGCCTTCGAGACCACGCTCGCCTTCCGTGCCACCAGCCATGTGGCCGAGAAGCGGCGGGTCGCGAACGCGGCGGCCGAACTCCTCGGTGACGCGGAGACGGTGTTCGTCGACGAGGGCTTCACCCCCCAGCTCATCGCCGAGGCACTGCCCCAGGACCGGGCGCTCACCGTGGTCACCGCCTCCCTGCCGGTCGCGGGCGCGCTCGCCGAAACCGGCACCGCGTCCGTCCTGCTGCTCGGCGGCCGGGTCCGCTCCGGCACCCTCGCCACCGTCGACCACTGGACGACGAAGATGCTCTCCGGCTTCGTCATCGACCTGGCGTTCATCGGCGCCAACGGCATCTCGCGCGAACACGGTCTGACCACGCCCGACCCGGCGGTCAGCGAGGTCAAGACACAGGCGGTGCGGGCCTCGCGCCGGGTGGTGTTCGCGGGCGTCCACAGCAAGTTCGGGGCGGTCAGCTTCTGCCGGTTCGCCGACGTCGGCGCGCTGGAGGCGGTCGTCACGAGCACGCTGCTCCCGGCGGCCGAAGCCCACCGTTACTCCCTGCTGGGCCCTCAGGTCATCCGCGTCTGACCGGACGACGACCCGGTGGACCGCACCGCACCCCCCACGGTTTCCACCGCGCACCGATTCACCGGTGCCTCGGTACATCGGTACATCGATTCACAGCACAAGGTTCCACTTCCCCACGGGCCGACCCACCCAGGCGACGCCCGATACCTCCCTATACGTCCAGGAGCGATCCATGCGAACCCAGAGCCGACGGAGGCCGCCGCGAGCCACACTCGCCGCGGTCGCCGCAGGGACGCTGCTCGCCCCGCTGCTCTCCGGCTGCTGGGTCGGAGCGGGCGGGGCCGGCTCAGGCGGTGATGCCATCAATGTCCTGATGGTCAACAACCCGCAGATGGTGGAGCTGCAGAAGCTCACCGCCGCGCACTTCACCAAGGACACCGGCATCAAGGTGAACTTCACCGTGCTGCCGGAGAACGACGTCCGCGACAAGATCAGCCAGGACTTCGCCAACCAGGCCGGCCAGTACGACGTCGCCACCTTGTCCAACTACGAGATCCCGATCTACGCCCGCAACGGCTGGCTCAAGGAGATGGACCCGTACGTCGACGAGGACCCCGGCTACGACGAGCAGGACGTCCTGAAGCCGATGCGCCAGTCCCTCACCGGGGACGACGGCAAGCTCTACGGCCAGCCCTTCTACGGCGAGTCCTCGTTCCTGATGTACCGCAAGGACCTCCTCGAGCGGGAGGGCCTGACGATGCCCGCCAACCCCACCTGGCAGGAGGTGGGCGAGATCGCCGCGAAACTCGACGGGGCCGAGCCCGGCATGAAGGGCATCTGCCTGCGCGGTCTGCCCGGCTGGGGCGAGGTCATGGCACCGCTGACGACCGTGGTGAACACCTTCGGTGGCACCTGGTTCGACGAGGGCTGGAACGCCCGCCTGGACTCCCCCGAGTGGCGGAAGGCGACGAAGTTCTACGTCGACCTGGTCCGCGAGCACGGCGAGGCCGGCGCCGCCCAGTCCGGCTTCGCCGAGTGCCTGAACAACACCACCCAGGGCAAGACCGCCATGTGGTACGACGCCACCTCCGCGGCCGGCTTGCTGGAGTCCGCCAACTCCCCCGTCAAGGGAAAGATGGGCTACGCCCCCGCCCCCGTGGAGAAGACGGAGTCGGCCGGCTGGCTCTACACCTGGGCCTGGGGCATCCAGAACGCCTCCCGGAACCCGGACAACGCCTGGAAGTTCGTCTCCTGGGCCTCCGGCAAGGAGTACGAGCAGCTGGTCGGCGACGAGACCGGCTGGTCCAACGTCCCGGCCGGCAAACGCGCCTCCACCTACGAGAACCCGGACTACCGCGCGGAGGCCGCGGCCTTCCAGGAGATGACCAGGAAGGCCATCGAGCAGGCCCGCCCGGACGACCCGGGCGTGCAGCCGCGGCCCGCGCCCGGCATTCAGTTCGTCGGCATCCCCGAGTTCACGGACCTCGGCACCCAGGTCTCCCAGGAGATCAGCGCGGCCATCGCCGGACGCCAGTCCGTCGAATCGGCCCTGAAGAAGTCCCAGCAGCTCGCCGAAGAGATCTCCGAGGAGTACGAGGGACGATGACCGCCACGACAACGGCTCCCGTGGCCGCCCCGGACGTCCGCCCCGGCGGCGGGCGACGCTCCGACCGACTGCGCGGCTGGGCCACCAGGGCCCCGCTGCTGCCCGCCCTGATCTTCATGATCGCGGTGACCCAGCTGCCCTTCGTGGCGACGCTGGTGATCTCCTTCTTCGACTGGAACTCCCTCTACCCCGACGCCCGGGAGTTCGCCGGCTTCGCGAACTACGGCGAGGTGCTCGGCGACTCCGACCTGCGCCGGTCGGTGTGGACGACGATCCTGCTGACGGTGGCGGTCGTCCTGGCCAGCCTGGTCCTCGGTCTGCTGCTGGCCCTGCTGCTCGACCGGAAGTTCCGCGGCCGGGGTGTCGTCCGCACTCTGCTCATCGCCCCGTTCCTGGTGGTCCCGGTGGCGGCGGCCCTGCTGTGGAAGCACGTTCTCTACAACCCCGAGTACGGCCTGTTCAACGGCCTGCTGCACTACGTCGGCGGCCCGCAGCCGGACTGGATCTCGGGCACGCCGCTGCTCGCGGTGGAGGCGGCGCTGGTGTGGCAGTGGACGCCGTTCATGATGCTGATCCTGCTCGCCGGCCTGCAGAGCCGGGACCAGGAGCAGATCGAGGCAGCCCGGGTGGACGGGGCGAGCGACTGGCAGATCTTCCGCCATCTGACCCTGCCGCACCTGCGCCGCTACCTCGAACTGGGCGCCCTGCTCGGGTCGATCTACATCGTGCAGAACTTCGACGCGGTCTTCACGATCACGTCCGGCGGCCTGGGCACCGCCAACCTCCCGTACACCGTGTACCAGACCTTCTACCAGGCCCACGAGAACGGTCTGGCCTCGGCCGCCGGTGTCCTGGTCGTCATCGGCTCGATCATCATCGCGACCTTCGCCCTGCGCGTCGTGTCGTCCCTGTTCCGCGAGGAGGCGTCCCGCGCATGAGTACCGTCGCAGTACCCGACCGCGGCCGGAACCGCAAGGGAGCGGGGCTCGGCCTGGTGGCCTGGCTGGCCGGCATCGTCTTCTTCCTGCCCATCGCGTGGATGGCGCTGACCTCCTTGCACTCCGAGGAGGACGCGGCCACCAACCCGCCGTCCTTCACCGCCGCCCTCACCCTGGACGGTTACCGGGAGTTCTTCGGCGCGGGCGGCGGCGCGAGCCCCTGGCCGTCGCTGATCAACTCGACGGTGGCGTCCGTGGCGTCGACGATCCTGGTCCTGCTGCTCGCGCTCCCGGCGGCATACGCCCTGTCCATCCGCCCGGTGAAGCGGTGGACGGACGTCCTGTTCTTCTTCCTCTCCACCAAGATGCTGCCGGTCGTGGCGGGCCTGCTGCCGATCTACCTGTTCGCCAAGAACGCCGGGATGCTCGACAACGTCTGGCTGCTCGTCCTGCTCTACACCTCCATGAACCTGCCGATCGCCGTGTGGATGATGCACTCGTTCCTCTCGGAGATCCCGGTCGCGGTGATCGAGGCCGCCCAGATCGACGGGGCTCGGCTGCCGACGGTGCTGGCCCGCATCATCGCCCCGATGGCGCTGCCCGGCATCGCGGCGACGGCCCTGATCTGCTTCATCTTCAGCTGGAACGAACTGCTGTTCGCCCGGGTCCTGACGGGCGTGGTCGCCGAGACCGCCCCCGTCTTCCTGACCGGCTTCATCACCAGCCAGGGCCTGTTCCTGGCCAAGGTGTGCGCCGCGTCGCTCGTCATCTCCCTGCCGGTGCTCGCCGCGGGGTTCGCCGCCCAGGACAAACTCGTCCAGGGCCTGTCGTTGGGAGCCGTGAAATGAAGGCCGCCGTCATCGAGTCCGTGGGCCGGGCCGTCGTCACCGAGGTTCCGGACCCGACGCCGGGACCCCGCGAGGTCGTCGTCGAGGTCGCGGCCTGCGGGCTGTGCGGCACGGACCTGCACATCCTGCAGGGCGAGTTCGCGCCCAAGCTGCCGATCGTGCCGGGGCACGAGTTCGCGGGCGAGGTGGTCGGCGTCGGCGCCCAGGTCACCGAGGTGTCGGTCGGCGACCAGGTCGCCGTGGACCCCTCCCTGTACTGCTACGAGTGCCGCTACTGCCGTACCGGCCACAACAACCTGTGCGAGCGCTGGGCGGCGATCGGCGTCACCACGGCGGGCGGGGCCGCCCAGTACGCGGTGGCCCCGGTGGCGAACTGCGTCAAGCTGCCCGAGCACGTCCGCACCCAGGACGCGGCCCTGATCGAACCGCTCTCCTGCGCGGTGCGCGGTTACGACGTCCTGCAGTCCCGGCTCGGCGCGCACGTCCTGATCTACGGCTCCGGGACGATGGGCCTGATGATGCTGGAGCTGGCCAAGCGGACCGGCGCGGCGAGTGTGGACATGGTGGACCTCAACCCGGCCCGCCTGGAGACCGCCCGGCAGTTGGGCGTCTCCGCCTCGGCGGCGAACCCGGACGAACTGGACCGCCCCCAGGGCTGGGACCTCGTCATCGACGCCACGGGCAACGCGGCGGCGATCCAGGACGGCCTGGAGCGCGTGTCCAAGGCGGGCACCTTCCTGCAGTTCGGCGTCGCCGACTACGCGACCCGCGTGACGATCGACCCGTACCGCATCTACAACCAGGAGATCACGATCACCGGGTCGATGGCGGTGCTGCACAGCTACGAGCGGGCGGCGGAACTGTTCGCGACCGGTGTCCTGGACCCGGACGTCTTCATCAGCGACCGCGTGCCGCTGGACCGGTACCCGGAGGCGCTGGACCAGTTCGCGAGGGGTGTGGGGAGGAAGATCGTGGTGGTGCCGTAGGGGGAACGGGACTTTTTCCCGCCCCCCGGGACGGGCTGAATGTCCCGGCCGGCTCCTCCCCACCGACCGAGTCGGGTGGTGGGCGGGCAGGGACGGGGGTTCCGGGTGCGGAACCCCCGGAGTCGGGTCGTGTCCCGCGTCGTGGTGCAGGGGATCAAGCGTTACGGGTTCCGGTACAGGGCCCCTGCCGATCTCCGGAAAGGCGGCAGTCCACGAGGCGCCCTGCTGAGGCGAATTGAACATCCGGTCCGGCGGAGCGACCGCCCCCGACCTGCGGATTCCGGCGCCTTGATCGGCTACACCACCGGGCGGGGCACCATCCGGAGTCGGGAAGCGAAGGGAGGCGGGGGCGAAACCCACTGGGCGAGCCGCCCCCGCCGCCGTACCATCCGCGCATGCCCGAGCCCCACGGATTCGCCTACGAGACCCACCCCAACGGCACCGTGCACATCACCCACCACCACCGCCCCGCGACCATCCTGAACGGCGACCGTGCCGCCCGTTTCCTCACCGAGGTCACCGCCGGCGACCCCCAGCTCGTCATGGCCCGCTGGACCGGCGACTACAAGCGCGGCAACGAACGCACCGCCCGCAGCCACCCCCGGAACCGGGGCTGAAAACCACCGACCCATTCGAGCCACGGGTAAGGGAACGGCAAAACGCCCCCGCTCGTTCACCCGGCATGACAGCTATGACCCCCGGCTCGAACATCCCCCTTCCCGCCGCCCGCGTGACGGTGGACGTCGCCGCACCGGTGCGGCTCGACGTATCGGGCCTGCTGCTCACCGCCGACGGCAAGGTGCGCTCCGACGACGACTTCATCTTCTACAACCAGCCCGCGGGCCCCGGCGTGACCTACCGCTCCGGCGGCGGCAGCGCCCCGGACGCCATCACGATCGACACCACGGCCGTCCCGCCCGGCATCGAGAAGATCGTCGTCACCGCGAGCCCCGACGCCCAGGGCCAGACGTTCCAGGGCATCGAACCGACGGCCACCATCCGGAGCGCGGACGACAACGCCGTCCTGGCCACGTTCACTCCGCCGAGCCTCAGCGCCGAGACCGCCCTGGTGATCGTCGAGGTCTACCTGCGCAACGGCGCCTGGAAGGCCCGCGCGGTCGGCCAGGGCTACGCCAACGGCCTGGCCGGCATCGCCACCGACTTCGGCGTCACGGTCGAGGAACCGGCCGCCCCCGCCCAGCCGGCCACTCCCCCTCCGCCGGCGCCGCCGGTCCCGCCGCTGGCCGCCCCGCAGGCTCCGCCCGCGCCCGCCGCTCCCCCGGCACCGCCCGCCGCCGCGCCGGGCACCGGGAAGATCAACCTGGACAAGGGCCGGGTCAGCCTCCAGAAGAACCAGACCGTCTCCCTGATGAAGGGCGGGCGTCCGCTGCTCTCGCAGGTCCGGATGGGCCTCGGCTGGGAGCCGGCGTACCGCGGCAAGGACATCGACCTCGACGCCTCGGTCAT
This sequence comes from Streptomyces incanus, assembly GCF_042656345.1. Classification (NCBI taxonomy): domain Bacteria; kingdom Bacillati; phylum Actinomycetota; class Actinomycetes; order Kitasatosporales; family Streptomycetaceae; genus Streptomyces; species Streptomyces incanus. Next base: position 141,399 of record NZ_JBHSPC010000032.1, on the reverse strand, counting down.
CGCGTACGGCCCGCAGCGCAACCACATCGACAGCTGCTACTTCGGCAAGCTCCAGATCGTGAACGGCGCGATCCGGCACTCCGGTGACAACCTCACGGGCGAGGGCAGCGGGGACGACGAGACGATCACGGTCGACCTCGGCCGCCTCCCCCAGGAGGTCTCCGGCCTGGTCTTCACGGTCAACTCGTTCTCCGGCCAGAAGTTCACCGAGGTCGCCAAGGCGTACTGCCGCCTCCTGGACGCCACCACGGGCGAGGAACTGGTCCGCTTCGACCTCACCTCCGCCGAAGCGCAGACGGGCGTGATGATGGCGAAGCTGATCCGCCAGTTCTCCGGTGAGTGGGAGATGACCGCCCTCGGCGACTTCGTGAAGTCCCGCACGGTCAGGGGCATGGTCAAGCCGGCCGCCCAGGCGCTGTAACAGCCGCAACGGCCCGTGGCCGGGCGTCCCGCATCGGGGCCCCGGCCCAGGAACCCCGAGCGGACCGCTACGGCCGCGCCTGGACCCGCCACGGCCGCGACCCGTCCGTCAGCGGCCCTGGCACCGGCGGAGGTGCCGGCCCTCCCCGTCCGCCGGTCCGGATGTCGTGGCCGCCCCGCGCACCGGACGCGGGACGTCGATCGGCTCGACGTCCCGCGTGGGGTTCCCCCCCCCCCACCAGGGCCGCGTCGGCCGGCGCGGCCGGGGCACCTCAAACCCGTCCTGCAACCGGCTTCCTTTCACGTTCAGGACACAAACACCCAGGCCCTCCTCCGCCTCGCCCGCCACCGCATCAGCGTCCTGTTCGCCATGCTCCGCGACGGCACCTTCTACGAACCCCGCGTCTCCCGGGTGACGGCTGCATGAACCAGCCCACAGGCAGGTCGACTCAGATCAACGTCTTGCGTCGTCTGTCCACGCCGAGATCTCCGCGGCACCCCGGCGGACAGCTTCTTCCGGATCCCGGGCGAGCTGCTCGCAGACCGCTGCGACGTCCGGCACACCGTCCGGTCCCACGAGCGCGTCATGCACCCCGGTCTGCAGCCAGTCGGCCTGGTTGTCGTCGGCCTCGGCAGCCGCGAGAGCGATGAGCCTTATGGCGGCCACCGTCCCCACCCGGGCCAGGGCCTCTGCCGTCTGCCGGGTCACCGCCGTGTTCTCGACGTCCATCAGCAGCCCCACCAACGCTTCCGCAACCTCAGGAACATCAGCGAAGGAAGCAAGGTCACGCCCGGCACGAACACGCTGCGACCACGAAGGAGACGAAGCCTCGGTCAAGGCCGCCTCCAACCCACTCCTCGTCTCCGGCACGACCAGACAGTCTCATGCCCCACGAAGAAGATCGAACCCCGGACCGAAGCCGCCCACGCACTTGACGAAGAACAGAGAGGCACCCCCATGCCCCGGCGGTCGCCGGACACCCGGAACGTACGCCATCCCGGCGCTCATCCACCCGCCGAACTCCGGCTCACCCAGAGAGCAGGCTGCCGCGACCCGCCCTCGCGCCCCAGGGGGACCCATCACCACATGCGTGAGCACTCCGGCCATGACTGTCCACATACCGCTCGTCTGAGTGCACAAGTGTCATTCGCCCACTGACTGCTCACGTTTTTCAGTTGCCCCACAGTGGGACGGCATCGCCACGCGTTGTGCGAGCATCGGCCCGACCGGCAGGTCCCTGCCAGACATGCTTCTGCACCTGGAACCTCGACCGTTCGCCGACCCGGGAGCAGCGGACTCAGGCACGTCCAGGAGCGCCCCGCAATCGGGCGACCAGCCGGTCGCTCCTCGATCGCATGGTCCCCTGGCCGGCCGGGCGGCCCGGGGCCTGGTCCCAGGAGGGACGTCCGCGGACCGGGCCCGGAAATGGTTCCGTGCCGTGGGTTCAGCGGCGCTTCTGGCGCTTCCAGGGGCCGGTGATGGCGAGCATGATGCCTGGTTCCTGGATGTTGGCGTACAGGGTCTTCCCGTCGGGCGAGAAGGTGACGCCGGTGAACTCGCTGAACTCCGGCTCCTCCTCGGTGCCGATGTTCAGTTCGTTGCGGGCGATGGGGTAGGTGCGTCCGCTGTCGGTGGCGCCGAACAGGTGCTGCGCGCCGTCGCCGTCCTCGGCGATGACCAGTCCGCCGTACGGGGAGACGGTGATGTTGTCGGGGCCGTCGAAGGCGCCGTCCTCGGCCGGGTTCCGGTTGACGCCGAGCAGGACCTTCAGAGTCAGGGTGCGGCGCCGGGGGTCGTAGAACCAGACCTGGCCGTCGTGCTGTACGGGGCTCTCCTCACGGGCGTACGAGGAGACGAGGTACGCCCCGCCGTCGCCCCACCACATGCCCTCCAGTTTGCGGGCGCGGGTGACCTCGCCGGCCCCGAACTGCTCGCGCACGGAGACGGTCCGCGCGTCGCGGTCGGGCACGTCCACCCAGTCGACGCCGTACACCGTGCCGGTCCGGGTGGCGCGGGAGAGGTCGTCGACGAACCGGCCGCCGGAGTCGTAGCACTTGGGCGCCTGGAGGACGCCCGCGTCGTCGGCGAGGGTGCGGAACCCGCCGGGGCCGTGGCGGAAGTCCTTGGGCGGGGTCCAGCGGAAGAACAGGCCGTTGGGTTCGTCGGCGTCCTCGGTGAGGTAGGCGTGACCGCGCTTGGGGTCGATGACGACGGCCTCGTGGTCGTACCGGCCGAAGAACTTCAGGGGCTTGGGGTCGCGGTTGGCGCGCCGGTCGGCGGGGTCGACCTCGAAGACGTAGCCGTGGTCCTTGGTCATGCCGTTCTCGCCGGCCCGGTCGGAGTTCTCCTCGCAGGTGAGCCAGGTGCCCCAGGGGGTGCTGCCGCCCGCGCAGTTGTCGGCGGTGCCGGCGATGCCGACCCACTCGGCGACGCTGCCGTCGGGACGCACCTCGACAACCGTGCAGCCGCCGGGCGCGCCCGGGTCGTAGACGAGGCCCTCGACGAGCGGGACCGGGTGTTCCGCCTCGTCGCGCGGGCCGTCGATCTCGTGGTTGTTGACCAGCAGGGTGGTGCTGCGGGGGCCGTCGAAGGCGGCGGTGCCGTCGTGGTTCGAGGGGGTGTACTCGCCGGACTCCAGCCGGGTCTTGCCGGTGTACGTGAGGGTGCGGTAGGTGAAGCCGGCCGGCAGGGCGAGGATGCCGGCCGGGTCCGGGACCAGGGGGCCGTAGCCGACCGTGGGGTGGGGCCGCCGGGCCGCCTCCCGCTCCTCGCCCACGCTCTCGGCGTCGTGGGACGCGAGGGCGCCCGGCGCGGAGGCGAGGGCGCCTACGCTGCCCACCAGTGCGACACCGGCACCGGCGACCGCGGATGTCCTGGCGAAGTCCCTGCGGGTGAGCGGCATGGAGCCTCCTGTGACGGTGGGTTGCCGCGAGGGGGTGACGGGTCAGGTCTCGTTCACCGTCACGCTTCCGCCCATGCCTGAACACCGGTTGAACTCCGCGGGGCCTCCCGGCGGCCGCTTCGGTGAACCACGCGCGGCCGCCCGTCCCGCCCACCGACCGGAGCGGTGCGCCCCCACCCACCGGTCGCAGCGGTGCGCCCCCGCTCTACTACCGGCGCGAGGCGCCCACCGCCCGCCATGCGCCGTCCACCGTCCGCTCAAACCCCCTGCTGCACGTCAGCTCCCGCGCTGCGAGCGCGCCTTGAAGGCGGCCTTGCGTGCGGCCTTGGCGATCGCCTTGTCCGGGTGCAGCCGGCCCATCGCCTCCAGCACGTCCGCCGTGGCCGGGTGCTCCACCCGCCAGGCGGTGGCGAAGAAGCCGCTGTGCTGGCGGGCCAGGCCCTCCACCAGGGCCTGCAACTCCTCGGAGTTGCCCTCGGCCGCGAGCTGTGCGGCCACCGTGTCGATGGTCAGCCAGAAGATCATGGCCTCGGAGGGCGGCGGTACGTCCGTCGCCCCGTGCTCGGTCAGCCACACCCGGGCCAGTCCGCCGAGTTCCGCGTCGTCGAGCACCTCGCGCAGGGCGGGTTCGCCCGAGACGCCGACCAGCGCCAGCGCCTGCTGGCACTGCAGCCGCCGCAACGGCGCGTTCTCGTCGGTGCCGCGCGCGGCGGCGAGCAACTCGCGGGCCGCGTCGAGGGGTTCGCGGTGGGCGAGCCACTGCTCGGTCTCCGCGTGGGCCGCCGCCGGCGGGAAGGCGGGAGTGCGGTCGAGCAGAGCGTCGGCGCCCTTGTCCGTGAGGTCCCCGACCGCCGGGGCGTCGAACCCCGCTTCCAGCAGGCGGGCGCGCAGCCCGTACAGGCCGAGCGGGGTCAGCCGCACCACGCCGTAGCGGGTGACGTCGGTGTCGTCCCGGGGCGGGGCGGGCTCCTCGTCGCCCTCGGCCAGCAGCGCCTCGTCGACCGGCTGGTACTCCACGAGTCCGGCCGGCTCCAGCAGGCGGAACTGGTCGTCCAGCCGCATCATCGCGTCGGACACCTCCTGGAGCACGTCGTTGGTGGGCTCCGGCATGTCGTCGGGGACGATCACGGAGGCGGCCAGCGCGGGCAGCGGCACCGGCGAACCGGCGGGCCCCGCCTCGCCCACGGTCAGCAGATACAGGTTGCCGAGGACCCCGTCGAGGAAATCCGCCTCGGTCTCGGGGTCCCAGTCGACCGAGGAGAGGTCGAGTACGCCGGATCCGTCCCCGGCGGCGAGAGCGTCGACGAGCCCGTCCAGGTCGGGCACGCTCGCGTCGGCGAGCACCGCCTCCAGGGCGGCGAGCCACACGGTGAGGACGTCCTGCGGCGAGCCGCCGGTGAGCAGCGCGAGGTCGGCGCCCGCGGTGACGGTGCCCTTCTCCTCGTCGACGACGTCGACGAGCCCGGCGTCCACGGCGACGCGCCATGCCGCACTGACGTCGGCGGTGGCGTCCTCGCCGTTCAGCCCGAGCGCCTCGGCCGCCGCGGGCAGCTGCTCGTCGACGAGTCCGCCGCCGGCGTCGACCCGCGTTTCGGATCCGGCCCAGCGGGCGAGCCGGGCGGCCCGGGACAGCAGCGGCGTGGACAGCGCCTCGCGCGCCAGCTCCGCTTCGGGGTGCAGCCGCGCCGGCGGCATGGAGCTGTCTGACATCGGCTGTTCCTCCTAGGTCCTGGCCTCGGCGCCATGTACGACTCAGCCGCTCAGCCTAGACGGATTTCCGCCCAAGCCGCCCGCTTCACCTCTGCTTCACCCCCCGTGCATGGCCGAAACCTTGACAAGTGACCTGGCCAGGTTGGAGATTGACGCGCGTAGAAGTGGGCGGACAATTGCTCACCGGAGTCGGAGGCCGACCATGGACGCCATCCGTGGGAACCACGCCCGGACGTCACTCGTGACCGGCTGCGGACGCCATCCGCAGCGGGCATCCTGAGAGGACGGGAAGCCACGCGGGACGGAGGGGGCCGCCCACGGCGGTCCACCCGCCCCGCGCCTTCTACGCGCGTCACACCCGCCCCACCGGCCTCATCGGCCCCACCGGCCCGAGCTGCTCCCGCCGTCCACGCACGTCACACGCTTTTCCACCCTCGTCCCGGCACTCATCACATTCCCGGAGGGAATCCGTTGCCGAGCAAGCCGTCCGCGCGTCTCGCCGCACTCACCGTCGCCGCCGTGTGCGCGGCGTCCACGATCGCCCTCACCTCGCCCGCGCACGCGGAGTCCGTGCGCATCCACGACCTCCAGGGCGACACCCGGATATCCCCGTACGCCGGACAGCAGGTCACCGATGTGGCCGGAATCGTCACGGGCATCCGCACCTACGGCTCGTCCCGTGGATTCTGGATCCAGGATCCGATGCCCGACGCCGACCCGGCCACCAGTGAGGGCGTCTTCGTCCACACCGGTTCGACCCCCCAGGGGGTCGCCGTCGGCGACGCCGTCACGGTCTCCGGCACGGTGACGGAGTACGTCCCCGGCGGCACGTCCTCCGGCAACCAGGCGCTGACGGAGATCACCCGCGCCACGTTCACCGTCGTCTCCAGCGGCAACCCCGTCCCGGCCGCGACCAGGATCGACGCCGGGTCCGTCCCCGCCGCCTACACCCCGGCCGGGGACACGGCGACGAACGGCTCGGTCAACGCCCTGCCGCTGCGCCCCGACCGCTACGCCCTGGACTTCTACGAGTCCCTGGAGGGCATGAACGTCCAGGTCTCCGACACCCGGGTGGTCGGCGCCACCGACCCGTACGCCGAGCTCTGGGTCACGGTGAAGCCGGGGGAGAACCGCAACCACCGCGGCGGCACGGTCTACGGCTCCTACGACGACCGGAACACCGGCCGCCTGCAGATCCAGTCCCTGGGCGGGGCCGCGGACTTCCCCGACGCGAACGTCGGCGACACCCTGGCCGGCACCACCGCGGGCCCGCTGGACTTCAACCAGTTCGGCGGTTACACGCTGGTGGCGAGCGAACTCGGCACGCTCAAGAGCAAGAACCTGCGGCGTGAGTCGACGCGCGCGCAGCGCTCCGGCGAGCTGGCGGTCGCCACGTACAACGTGGAGAACCTGGACCCGTCCGACGACACGTTCGCCGCGCACGCCGAGGCGATCGTGGGCAACCTGAAGTCGCCCGACATCGTGTCCCTGGAGGAGATCCAGGACAACAACGGCGCCACCGACGACGGCACGGTCGCCGCCGACCGGACGGTGGCCGAACTGATCGACGCGATCGAGGCGGCGGGCGGCCCGCGCTACGACTGGCGCGGGATCGACCCGGCCGACAAGGCCGACGGCGGCGAGCCGGGCGGCAACATCCGCCAGGTGTTCCTCTTCAACCCGGAGCGGGTCTCCTTCACCGACCGCGCGGGCGGCGACGCCACGACGGCCACCGGCGTCACCAAGGTGCGCGGCAAGGCGGCCCTGACGGTCTCCCCCGGCCGGGTCGCCCCCAAGGCCGCGGCGTTCGAGAACAGTCGCAAGCCGCTGGCCGGCGAGTTCGTCTTCCGCGGCCGCACGGTCGTCGTGGTCGCCAACCACTTCGCCTCCAAGGGCGGCGACCAGGCCCTGACGTCGCAGTACCAGCCGCCGTCGCGCAGCTCGGAGACGCAGCGTCACCTCCAGGCGAAGGAGGTCCACGACTTCACCGCGAAGATCCTCGCCACCCAGAAGAACGCGGACGTCGTCGTCCTGGGCGACATCAACGACTTCGAGTTCTCCACGACGACGACGATCCTCGAGGGCCGGGGCACTCTCTGGTCGGCGATCAAGTCCCTGCCGCGGAGCGAGCGTTACTCGTACGTCTACCAGGGCAACAGCCAGGTTCTGGACCAGATCCTGATCAGCCCGTCGATCCGCCGCGGCGGGGCGTTCACCTACGACAGCGTGCACCTCAACACCGAGTTCCACGACCAGATCAGCGACCACGACCCGCAGATCCTGCGTTTCCGCCCGTAGGGCGTACCCCCACGCCGAGGGCCGGCCGCACGCTCCCGTTCGGCCGGCCCTCGGCCGTGCCCGCCCAGCCCTGCTCCGCCCGGGTCCGCAGCGCTCCCCGGTCCGCGGTCAGTGCGTCCCGCGCCGCCGCAGCACCGCCATCCCGGCCGTCGCCGCCAGACCGGCCGCCGTCCCACCGGCGATCATCACCGGCCACGGCTTCCGCGTCCCGGCCAGCCGGGCCTGCGTGGCGCTGCTCCGCAGTTGCACGGTCATCGCCCCGGCCTTGTCGCGCAGGTCCTCCACGCGGGCCAGCGCATGTCCCTTGACATCCATCTTCCCGGCCAACTGCTCCACCGTGTCACCGAGTTCGTGCCGGGTCCGCTCGATCTCCCGCCGCATTTCGTCCGGTCCCTTGGCTCCGTGGGTGGCGTCCTGCTCGGCCCCGGCCTCGATGTGGGACCCGGAACCGGACCCGGGACCCGCCGCCTTCGCAGGCGCGTTCACGCCGTTCACGTCCCGCGTCATCGGTGCGCCCTTCCCTTGATCTCCTCCACGTCGGCCTTCACGCTGTCCAGCGTCCGCTCCGGCGTCGCCGGGGTGGCCTTCTTGAGCTGCTCCCGGCCGAGCGCGGCCAGCACGGCGGCAATCACGAACAGCACGGCCGCGATGATCAGCGCCGCCGCCCACACCGGCAGGACGAGAGAGAGCGCGGCACCTCCGGTGAAGGCCGCCGCCAGCAGGCCCGCGTAGGCGAAGGCACCCGCGGCGCCGAGCATGCCGCCGCCGCGTCCGGCCCGGCGGCCCTTCTCGGCCAGCTCCACCTTGGCCAGGGCCACTTCCTGCCGTACCAGCCGGGAGACCTGCTCGGTGGCCTGTCCGACGAGTTCGCCCACGCTGTGCTCGTCGTGGCTATGAGTGTCACGGCCGTGAATGTCGTGGCTGTGAGTGTCACGGCTGCGCGTGTCGCGGACCGGCGGTTGCTCGATGGTTGCGGTCACGGTGCTCCGCCTCCTCTCGGTCGGGTTTTTCGAGTACCCGGACCGCGCGGCGCCTATGCCGAACACCATCCAGTTACCGTTGCTTATCAATAGTGGATAGAAGGTTTAAGTAGAACTACGCGGTGATCGGGCCGAGACTACTCCTCATGACCCCATCGACGCCCCCCTTCGGTCGCACCCTGTGCGCCATGGTCACGCCGTTCACCCCCGCCGGCACCCTGGACCTGGACGGCGCCGCGCGCCTGGCCGACCATCTGGTGAGCCACGGCTGCGACGGCCTGGTGCTGTCCGGTACGACGGGTGAGTCCCCGACCACGACGGACGCCGAGAAGTCCGCCCTCGTCACGGCGGTGCGGGAGGCGGTGAGCGGCCGCGCCTCGATCGTGGCCGGTGTCGGCACCGCCGACACCGCGCACACCGCCGAACTCGCCCGCGAGGCCGAGAAGGCGGGCGCCGACGGTCTCCTGGTCGCCACCCCGTACTACAGCCGCCCGCCGCAGGACGCGATCGAGGCGCACTTCCGCGAGGTCGCGGACGCCACGGACCTCCCCGTGGCGCTGTACGACATCCCGGCCCGCACGGGCACCCGCATCGAGCCGGACACGATGCTACGGCTCGCCGAGCACCCCCGGATCGTGGCGGTGAAGGACTGCTCGTACGACTTCCTGGCCGCCCAGAAGATCCTCGCCCGCACGGATCTCGCCTACTACGCGGGCTGCGACGAGCACATCCTGGCCCTGTACGCGGTCGGCGGCGCCGGGTACGTCAGTACGGTCGCGAACGTGGTCCCGGACCACCTGCGCGCCGTCCTGGACGCCTTCGACGCGGGCGACACAGCCCGCGCGGCCGCTCTCCAGCAGCGGGCCACCGCCTTGATCGAGGCGATGATGGCCGGCGGCCTCCCCGGCACGGTCACGGCCAAGGCCCTCCTCACCGCCCTCGGCCTGCCCGCAGGCCCGGTCCGCCCGCCCCTGAGGCCCGCGGACCGCGGGACGACCGACGGCCTCAGGTCGCTCTACGAGGCCCTCATGGCAGGCTGACCGCCACCACGGGCGCAGGCCCGCCCCTCACGGATGGTGTCCCACCGGGTGGTGCAGGGGATCTCCGCGATCCCGACGCTGCGGGGGCCGGAGACGGATGCCTTGCTGAAAAGTGTGAGCAGTCGGCGGTCATGTGTCACGTGAACGCTCAAACGAGCGACATCAGGGCAGCGGCAACCAAAGTGCTCGCGTCTTTGGGGCGGTGGGGCATCCCCGGGGCGGGGGCTAGTGCCCCGGCATCGCACACGTCGAGGTCGCCCTCCCGCCGGGCGGTCGCGGAAAACCGCCCGCACGAGCAGCTGACCGCCCCCGACAAGGCCCGATACACCACCTTGCCGGGTTGCTCGATCTCGTGCCCGCCGAGCAGCACTACCGGCCCCGACCCCGCGACGCCACCTTCGGATCCCTTACACCACCCGGAGGGACACCATCCCGGCGTCTCGGGGTCCGGCACGTGCGGATCGCGTCCCGCCAGGTGGTGTAGCCGATCAGGTACTCGGGACGCGCAGGTCATCGCCGCATTGACGCGGTTCAGGGGCTACCCACGGTACTGACGGCAGGTCAGCCACGCGCGGTGCGGGAGCCGGGCCCCATGAGGTGGCTGACGCGCGGCTTACCGGAACGCGTCGAGCAAGGTCGCTTGCACCACGAGGCGGGGCACGACCCACGTGCGACAAGGTGGCCGAGGTGCGGCCCATCGCACACGACCATGACAGGGAAGCCCGCCTGCGGGCGGCTACCGTCCGACCCCTCGAACCAGCGGGCACGCCCAGTTGATCGGGCGGTGTCGGCCCTCGTGCCGGCCGATCCTGCACGACCACCGACTCAAGGGCGACGGCGTCCCCCCACAGGCCATGAGCGGTGTCCTCCGCCTCCACAGCCCCGTACGGGTCGGCCAGGCTCGAACGAGCCCCGGACCGACCCGTATTTCTTCCACTCCGCGCTCTCCGCTCAGTCGAACACGCGGGCGAACATGCCCGGCTCGTACGACCCTCCCTTCTGGTGCACGATCACGGCGAGCCGGTTGGCCGCGTTGATCAGGGCGACCAGGGCGACCAGCGCCGCGGTCTGGTCGTCGTCGTAGTGCTTGCGCACCCGGTCCCAGGTCTCGTCGGACACGCCGTGGTGGGCGTCGCCGAGCCGGGTGCCCTCCTCGGCGAGGGCCAGCGCGGCCTGCTCCGCCTCGGTGAACACCGTGGACTCGCGCCAGGCGGCGACCAGGTGGAGCCGGACCGCACTCTCACCGGCGGCCGCGGCCTCCTTGGTGTGCAGGTCGACGCAGTGACCGCAGCCGTTGATCTGGCTGGCGCGCAGCGACACCAGTTCCTGCGTGGACCGGGGCAGCGGCGACTGCTGGATCACCAGGCCCGCGCCCGCGAACCGCTTGGCGAACCTGAGGGAGATCTCGTTGGCGAACAGATCGAATCGGGCATCCATGGTGTCGTCCTCACTCGTGGTGTTGCATCGGACGAACACGAGATGCCGGCCGCCGGCTTCGTGTGACAGAACCTCCGTGTGACACAGCCCATGGCAGACGGGTGTCACAGATCCGCGGGGACCGGTGTCCCGTGCGCATGACGCAGCCGGAAGCGAAGGAGCGTGCGGTGAAGAACGAACGAAGCGAGCCCACGGCCGGGCGCCCAGAGGCCGGCGCGGGAACGGATCCCGCCACCGAGGCGTTCGTCGGCCACCGCAACCTCCTGTTCACGGTCGCCTACGAGATGCTGGGGTCGGCCGCCGACGCGGAGGACGTGCTGCAGGAGACCTGGCTGCGGTGGTCGGGGGTCGATCTCGGCACGGTGCGGGACCAACGGGCGTACCTGGTCCGGATCACCACGCGCCAGGCACTGAACCGGCTGCGCACGCTCGGCCGCCGCAAGGAGTCCTACGTGGGCTCCTGGCTGCCCGCACCGCTGCTCACCACGCCCGACGTGGCCGAGGACGTGGAACTGGCCGACAGCGTCTCGACGGCGATGATGCTGGTGCTGGAGACACTCACGCCGACGGAACGGGCGGTGTTCGTGCTGCGCGAGGTGTTCGCCCTGGAGTACGACGAGATCGCGGAGGCCGTCGACCGGAAACCGGCCGCGGTCCGCCAGATCGCACACCGGGCACGCGGCCACGTAGCGGCGCGCCGGCCGCGCGAGCACGTGTCGTCGACCGACTCCCGTAAGGCGCTCGACGCGTTCCGGCAGGCGGTCGAGACGGGGGACCTGCAGAACCTGCTCGACATCCTCGCGCCGGATGTCGTCCTGCTGGGCGACGGCGGCGGAGTCAAACAGGCCGTACTGCGGCCCATCGTCGGGGCCGACAAAGTGGCCCGCCTGCTGGCCGCGGGCCTGGGCAGGATCCCCGCCGGTTCGTCGTTCCTGTTCGCCCAGGTCAACGGCCGCCCGGCACTGCTCCTCCGGGTCGACGGCGAACTCGACACCGTCCTGACGGTCCGCGTCGACCACGGCCTCGTCACCGGCCTCTACGCCGTACGCAATCCGGAGAAACTGTCCCACATGCGCCGGGAAACGGCCCTGAGCCGCTGAGGCCGGACCCCCGCGCCGGCTACCGCGCCCGGGGCGGTGACCGCACCCGGGCGCACGGGACGACCCGTCAGTTGTGGCTGTGCAGGACGTCGTTCAGGCCGCCCCAGACCGCGTTGTTCGGGCGGGCCTCGACCGCGCCGCTGATCGAGTTGCGGCGGAAGAGGATGTGGGAGGCTCCGGACAGCGCGCGGGCCTTGACGACCTCGCCGTCGGGCATGGTCACGCGGGTGCCGGCGGTGACGTAGAGGCCGGCCTCGACGACGCACTCGTCGCCGAGCGGGATGCCGACGCCCGCCTCGGCGCCGATCAGGCAGCGCTCGCCGATGGAGATGATCACGCTGCCGCCGCCCGAGAGCGTGCCCATGGTGGACGCGCCGCCGCCGATGTCCGAGCCGTCGCCGACGACGACGCCCGCGGAGATGCGGCCCTCGACCATGGAGGTGCCCAGGGTGCCCGCGTTGAAGTTGACGAAGCCCGCGTGCATGACCGTGGTGCCCGCGGCGAGGTGCGCACCCAGGCGGACCCGGTCCGCGTCGGCGATGCGGACGCCCTTGGGGACGACGTAGTCCGTCATGCGGGGGAACTTGTCGACGGAGGTGACGGCCAGGTGCAGGCCCTCGGCGCGGGCGTTGAGCCGCGCCTTCTCCACGTCGTCGACGGCGACGGGGCCGAGCGAGGTCCAGGCGACGTTCGCGAGGAAGCCGAACATACCCTCCAGGTTCTGGCCGTGCGGCTTGACCAGACGGTGCGAGAGCAGGTGGAGACGGAGATAGACGTCGTGCGCGTCGGTCGGCTTCTCATCGAGTGAGGAGATGACCGTACGGACCGCGACCACTTCGACGCCCCGGCGCGCGTCCGGACCGATCGCCGCGGTCGCGCCGGCACCGAGCAGTTCGGCGGCCTGCTCGGCGGAGAGCCGCTCGGTGCCGGACGGGCCGGGCGCGTCGGAGAGTTCGGGTGCGGGGAACCAGGTGTCGAGGATGGTTCCGTCGGAGGTGAGGGTGGCGAGGCCGGCGGCCACTGCGCCGGTGGTGCTCTGAGCAGTCGAGTCGGTCATGAGGGCAACCTAACCGGCTCGGGCCCGGCGATGCGAACCGGTGCCACGCCGTCTCAGGTGCCGGGCGGGCCGTCCCGGAAGCGGAGAGAGCCACAGGTCGGGGTGGCGGGCTGACGCCTTTCAGTCCCCTGGCAGGATCCGCCCCAGCATCTCCCGCGCGTACTCCTCGTCGTACGGCGTGCCGGTCAGCAGTGCCTGGAGGCAGATGCCGTCCATCAGGGCGACCAGGGCGCGGGCGGTGACCGGGTCGGTGCGGCGGGACAGCAGTTCGGTGACGTCCTCGCACCACTCGGCCGCGACGGGGCGCAGGGCGGGTCGGCGGAGGGCTGCCAGGTACAGCTCGTACTCCAGCTCGACGCCGGTGCGCTCGCCGTCGGCGGGCCCCAGCCACTCGCCGAGCAGTCCGGCGAGTTCGGTCGCCAGGTCGGTGCGCGGGTCCTCCAGGCCGCCGCGTGAGGCGACGGCCTTGGCGAAGCCCTCGTTCGCCTGGCGCAGGGCGGCCACCAGCAGCTCGTCGAGGGTCGTGAAGTGGTACGTCGTGGAGCCGAGCGGCACATCGGCCTCGGCGGCGACGCTGCGGTGGCTGAGTCCCGCGATGCCGCTCCTGCCGACGACGCGGATCGCCGCGTCGATGATCCGCCCGCGCCGCTCGGGGTCGTACCGCCGGGCCATCAGTGCGCGCCACCGAGGTTGAGCACGACCACGCCCACGATGATCAGCACGATGCCGGCGGCCTTGGCCGCGGTGAGCCCCTCCCCCATGAACAGGATGCCGATCGCGGCGATGGCGGCGGTGCCCACCCCGGCCCAGATGGCGTACGCGGTGCCGATGGAGAGGATGCGCAGCGTCTGGGCGAGCAGGCTGAAGGAGACCACGTAGCCCATCAGGGTCAGCAGCGAGGGCCAGAGCTTGCTGAAGCCGTCGCTGTACTTCATGGCGGTGGTGGCGCCCACCTCCGCGGCGATGGCTCCGGCGAGCAGAAGGTATCCCATGCGGACGAGCGTACACAACGATGCGTACGGCTGTACACAACAGCTCACCCGACCGGACACGACGAAGGCCCCCGGTTCCCGCGATCCAGTGGATTCGCGAAAACCGGGGGCCGTCCCGTGCCCGTACGACCGGTGTCTCAGACGTTGAAGCCGAGTGCCCTCAGCTGGTCGCGGCCGTCGTCGGTGATCTTGTCGGGACCCCACGGCGGCATCCACACCCAGTTGATGCGCAGCTCGCTGACCAGGCCGTCCGTGGCGGACTTGGCCTGGTCCTCGATGACGTCGGTCAGCGGACAGGCCGCGGACGTCAGGGTCATGTCGATGGTCGCCACATTGGTGTCGTCGACGTGGACGCCGTAGATCAGGCCGAGGTTGACGACGTCGATGCCCAGTTCGGGGTCGACGACGTCCATCAGGGCCTCACGGACTTCTTCCTCCGAGGCCGGCTTCATCTCCACGGTCTCGCTCATGCCGTTTTCCTTTCGGCGTCGGAGCCCAGTGCCTGGGCCGTCGCGTCCTTCCACGCCATCCAACTGAGGAGGGCGCACTTGACGCGGGCGGGGTACTTGGACACCCCGGCGAACGCGACCGCGTCCTCCAGGATCTCCTCCATCTCGTCGTCCGGCTCGACCTTGCCCTTGGACTGCATGAGCTCCAGGAAGGCTTCCTGGATCCGCTGCGCCGTGGCGAGGTCCTTGCCGACCAGCAGGTCGTTCAGCACGGAGGCCGATGCCTGGCTGATGGAGCAGCCCTGCCCCTCGTACGAGACGTCACTGATCGTCGTGCCGTCGTACTTCACCCGCAGCGTGATCTCGTCGCCGCACGTCGGGTTGACGTGGTGCACCTCGGCATCGCCGTCCCGCAAGCCCCGTCCGTGCGGGTTCTTGTAGTGGTCCAGGATGACTTCCTGGTACATCGAATCAAGCTTCACGCGCAGCCAGCCCCTCAGCCGAAGAAGTTCCGTACGTGCTCCAGTCCGTCGACCAGAGCATCGATCTCGGCCGGGGTGGAGTACAGATAGAACGACGCTCGCGTGGTCGCGGGAATTCCGTACCTCAGGCAGACCGGCCGCGCGCAGTGGTGGCCGACCCGGACCGCGATGCCCTGCTCGTCGAGGACCTGGCCCACGTCGTGCGGGTGGATGTCGCCCAGCGTGAACGAGATCGCGGCGCCGCGGTCCTCGGCCGTGTCGGGACCGATGATGCGCAGGTCCGGGATCTCGGCCAGCCGCTTGACCGCGTATTCGGTGAGCGCGTGCTCGTGGGCGAGGATCTTGTCCATGCCGATCGCGCTCAGGTAGTCGATCGCGGCACCGAGACCGACCGCCTGGGCGACCGGCGGGGTGCCCGCCTCGAACTTGTGCGGCGCGGGGGCGTAGGTCGACGAGTGCATCGACACGGTCTCGATCATCTCGCCGCCGCCGAGGAACGGCGGGAGGTCCTCGAGCAGCTCCTGACGTCCCCACAGGACGCCGATGCCGGTCGGGCCGCACATCTTGTGGCCGGTGAAGGCCACGAAGTCGGCCTGGAGGGCCTGCACGTCCACCGGCATGTGCGGGGCGGCCTGGGAGGCGTCGATGCAGACGAGCGCGCCGACCTCCTGGGCACGGCGCACGATCGCCTCGACCGGGTTGACCGTGCCCAGGATGTTGGACACCAGCACGAAGGAGACGATCTTCGTCTTCTCGGTGATGACCTCGTCGATGGTGGACAGGTCGAGGCGGCCGTCGTCGGTGAGGCCGAACCACTTCAGCTTCGCGCCGGTGCGCTGCGCGAGCAGCTGCCACGGCACGATGTTGGAGTGGTGCTCCATCTCCGTGATGACGATCTCGGTCTCGTGGTCCACCCGGTAGGGCTCGTCGGCCCAGCCCAGCATGTTCGCCACGAGGTTGAGCGACTCCGAGGCGTTCTTGGTGAAGATCACCTCGTTGCGGGAGGGCGCGTTGATGAACTCCGCGACCTTGTCGCGCGCGCCCTCGTACAGTGCCGTGGCCTCCTCGGCGAGCACATGCACACCGCGGTGGACGTTGGCGTTGTAGCGCTCGTAGTACTCACTGAGTGCGTCCAGTACCTGGCGCGGCTTCTGGCTGGTCGCCGCGTTGTCCAGGTAGACGAGCCTGCGGCCGTCGTGGACCTGGCGGTCCAGAATGGGGAAGTCGCCTCGGATGGCCTCGTCAAGGAGCCTGGGCTCGGTGAGGAGGCCCGGCAGCTGTGTCACGCGGATGCTCCACCCTTCGCGTATGCCTCGTAGCCCTCGTTCTCCAGCTTGTCCGCGAGCTCGGCGCCGCCGGACTCGGCGATCCGCCCGTCGGCGAACACGTGGACGTAGTCGGGCTTGATGTAGCGCAGAATGCGCGTGTAGTGCGTGATCAGCAGGGTGCCGACCTCGCCGGACTCGCGGACGCGGTTGACGCCCTCGGAGACGATGCGCAGCGCGTCGACGTCCAGGCCGGAGTCGGTCTCGTCGAGGATCGCGATCTTCGGCTTGAGGAGCTCCAGCTGGAGGATCTCGTGGCGCTTCTTCTCACCGCCGGAGAAGCCCTCGTTGACGTTGCGCTCGGCGAAGGCCGGGTCCATGTGGAGGCGCTCCATGGTCTCCTTGACCTCCTTCACCCAGGTGCGCAGCTTGGGGGCCTCGCCGCGGATGGCGGTGGCGGAGGTGCGCAGGAAGTTGGAGACGGAGACGCCGGGGACCTCGACCGGGTACTGCATGGCGAGGAACAGGCCGGCGCGGGCGCGCTCGTCGACGGACATCTCCAGGACGTCCTCGCCGTCGAGGGTGACGGTGCCGCCGGACACGGTGTACTTGGGGTGACCGGCCAGGGCGTAGGCGAGGGTCGACTTGCCGGAGCCGTTGGGGCCCATGATGGCGTGCGTCTCGCCCTGCTTCACGGTGAGGTCGACGCCCTTGAGGATTTCCTTCGTGGCGTTGTCGGCCTCGACGGTGACGTGCAGGTCTCGGATTTCAAGCGTTGCCATGGGGGCCTCAGGACTCCTGGGTGACGGAGACGAGCACGTCGTCCCCTTCGATCTTTACGGGGTATACGGGAACGGGGCGCGTGGCCGGAAGACTGTCGGGCTTGCCCGAGCGGAGGTCGAAGCGCGAGCCGTGCAGCCAGCACTCGATGTGGCAGTCGTCGACCTCGCCCTCCGAGAGGGAGACGTTCGCGTGCGAACAGATGTCGTTGATCGCGAACACCTCGCCCCCGGTGTGCACGAGGGAGACCGGCGTGCCGTCGAGTTCCACCCTTTTCGGGGTGTCCTCCTCCAGCTCGCTCAGCCCGCAGGCGCGTTGGAAGGTGGTCATCCGACCGACGCCTCCAGCTCCTCCTCGATCTTGGCGATCAGGCGCTCCTCGATGTCCGGGACGCCGATCTGCTGGACCAGTTCGGCGAAGAAGCCGCGGACCACCAGGCGGCGGGCGTCCTGCTCGGGGATGCCGCGGGCCATCAGGTAGAAGAGCTGCTCGTCGTCGAAGCGGCCGGTCGCGGAGGCGTGGCCGGCGCCGACGATCTCGCCGGTCTCGATCTCCAGGTTGGG
This sequence comes from Streptomyces incanus, assembly GCF_042656345.1. NCBI lineage: Bacteria > Bacillati > Actinomycetota > Actinomycetes > Kitasatosporales > Streptomycetaceae > Streptomyces > Streptomyces incanus. Next base: position 123,923 of record NZ_JBHSPC010000032.1, on the reverse strand, counting down.
CACGGAGTCGACGCGGGCGCCGTCGGTGAGGACGAGGTTGCGGTTCATCTCGTAGGTGTCGGTGCCCTCGGCCTTGGCCTCGATGAGCACGTCGCCGATCCACACGGCGTGCGCGTCGTCGCCCTGGAGCGCGCCCTTGTAGGCGACGTTCGACTTGCAGTGCGGAACGTTGTGGTCGACCAGGAGGCGGTGCTCCTGGTGCTGGCCGGCGTCGGTGAAGTACAGGCCGAACAGCTCGGCCTCGCCGCCGGTGCCCGCGTAGGCCACCCGGGGGTGCAGCCGGACCACGTCGCCGCCGAAGGTGACGACGACCGACTTGAAGGAGGCGTCGCGGCCGACGAGGGCGTTGTGCTGGGCGACGTGCACGGCCTTCTCGTCCCAGTCCTGGATGGAGACGACGGTGAGCTTGGCGCCGTCGCCGAGGACGTACTCGACGTTGGCGGCGAGCACCGCGTCACCGGTGTGGTCGATGACGACGACCGCCTCGGCGAAGGCGCCGAGCTCGATCACCTGGTGGCCGTAGGAGGCGCCGCCCTCGCCGTGCACCGCGATGCGGATCGGCTCGGTGAGGACGGCCTCCTTCGGCACGGTCACGACCGAGGCCTGCTCGAAGGCGGAATACGCCTGGGCGGCGACGCGGTCGACCGGCTTGCCCGCCCGGCCGAGCCGCGCGTCCTCGCGGCCGACGGTCTCGACGCGGACGCCCTCGGGCACGTCGATGGCAACCTTGACGCCTTCGCCGGTGGCGGCGGCGGTGCCGTCGTGCAGACCGCGCAGTCGCTCCAGCGGGGTGAACCGCCATTCCTCCTCACGGCCGTGGGGGACGGGGAAGTCCGCCACGTCGAAGGACGGGGGCGCGCTCATGCGGGTGGCGACGGTCGACTCGGCGGCCACCGCGATCGAGCCGGCGGTGGTGGAGCCCACCGGTGGGGTTCCCCCCGCCGCAGCGAAGCCGGAGGTGGGGGAATTCTGAGCCTCAGCCATGGCTGTCGTAGTGCTCTCTTTCTGAGTGAGACGTGTGCTGTCCGACGGGGCGGGTCGGGGCGACCGGCCGACGGGGGCGGGGCGGCGGGTCAGCCGACCGCGCCCTCCATCTGCAGCTCGATCAGCCGGTTGAGCTCGAGCGCGTACTCCATCGGCAGTTCCTTGGCGATCGGCTCGACGAAGCCGCGGACGATCATCGCCATCGCCTCGAACTCGGACAGACCGCGGCTCATCAGGTAGAAGAGCTGGTCCTCGGAGACCTTGGAGACGGTCGCCTCGTGGCCCATGGACACGTCGTCCTCGCGGACGTCGACGTAGGGGTAGGTGTCGGAGCGGGAGATGGTGTCCACGAGCAGCGCGTCGCACAGCACGTTGGACTTGGCGCCGGGAGCACCCTCACCGATCTCGATCAGCCCGCGGTAGGAGGTGCGGCCGCCGCCGCGCGCCACCGACTTGGAGACGATGTTCGACGAGGTGTTCGGGGCCATGTGGACCATCTTGGCGCCCGCGTCCTGGTGCTGGCCCTCGCCGGCGAAGGCGATGGACAGGGTCTCGCCCTTGGCGTGCTCGCCCATGAGGTAGACGGCCGGGTACTTCATCGTCACCTTGGAGCCGATGTTGCCGTCGACCCACTCCATGGTCGCGCCCTCGTAGGCCACGGCGCGCTTGGTGACCAGGTTGTAGACGTTGTTCGACCAGTTCTGGATGGTCGTGTAGCGGCAGCGGCCGCCCTTCTTGACGATGATCTCGACGACGGCGCTGTGCAGCGAGTCCGAGGTGTAGATCGGGGCGGTGCAGCCCTCGACGTAGTGGACGTAGGCGTCCTCGTCGACGATGATCAGCGTCCGCTCGAACTGGCCCATGTTCTCGGTGTTGATCCGGAAGTAGGCCTGGAGCGGGATGTCCACGTGGACGCCCTTGGGGACGTAGATGAACGATCCGCCGGACCACACGGCCGAGTTCAGCGACGCGAACTTGTTGTCGCCGACCGGGATGACGGTGCCGAAGTACTCCCGGAAGAGCTCCGGGTGCTCCTTCAGCGCGGTGTCCGTGTCGAGGAAGATGACGCCCTGCTCCTCCAGGTCCTCGCGGATCTGGTGGTAGACGACCTCGGACTCGTACTGCGCGGCGACACCGGCGACCAGGCGCTGCTTCTCCGCCTCGGGGATGCCGAGCCGGTCGTAGGTGTTCTTGATGTCCTCGGGCAGGTCCTCCCAGGAGGCGGCCTGCGCCTCGGTGGAGCGCACGAAGTACTTGATGTTGTCGAAGTCGATGCCCGACAGGTCCGAGCCCCAGTTGGGCATGGGCTTCTTGTCGAACAGGCGCAGTCCCTTCAGCCGCAGCTTCAGCATCCACTCCGGCTCGTTCTTCTTCGCGGAGATGTCACGGACGACGTCCTCGCTCAGACCGCGCTTGGCCGCGGCGCCTGCCGCGTCGGAGTCGGCCCAGCCGAATTCGTACGTACCCAGGCCCTCGAGTTCGGGGTGGGCAGTCTCCGTGGGGAGAGTCATGCGGGGTTCCTCCCGGCCGTGTTTGCGGATGCGGTTGCGTTGCGGATGTGGGGCGAAGGCTTCTCGGGCTTCGCCCCGGACGTTCTCGGGGATTTCGAGGGCTCCGGGGGCTCCGGGGGCGGTGAGGCCCCCGTGGCCCTCGAGACCGTCGAGGACTTCGGGATGAAGGTGGTGCAGACACCGTCGCCGTGGGCGATGGTGGCCAGCCGCTGGACATGCGTACCGAGCAGCTCGGCGAAGAATTCCGTCTCCGCCTCGCAGAGCTGCGGAAACCGCTCGGCGGCGTGGGCGACCGGGCAGTGATGCTGGCACAGCTGCTCGCCCTGCTGCGGGTGGGGGGCGCTGCGCGCGGTGGCAGCGTACCCGTCCGCGGTGAGCGCCCTGGCGAGGGCCTGGGCGCGCTCCTCGGGGGCCGCCGCCTCCACCGCCTCGCGGTACGAGTCGGCCTGGGCGGCGATCCGGGCGCGGGCGAACGCGGCGATCGCCTCGTCGCCGCCCTCCCGCTCGCCGATCCACTGCAGGGCGTCCACGGCCAGTTCGTCGTACGACTGGTCGAAGGCGTCCCGCCCGCAGTCGGTGAGGGCGAAGACCTTGGCCGGGCGGCCGCGCGTGCGCGCGCCGTAGACCCGCCGCTCGCGCGCCTCCACGATTCCGTCGGCGGCCAGGGCGTCGAGGTGCCGACGGACGGCCGCCTGGGTCAGCCCGAGTCGCTGGGCGAGTTCGGAGACGGTCGACGGGCCGTGGTCCAGGACGGAGCGGGCGACCCGGTTGCGGGTGGACCGCTCACCGGTCGCAAGTTCCTCCTGGGGAGCCTCGCCGACGTTTTTCACAACGCCATTGTTGCGTAATTCATCCGGGCCGGGCAAGCCGTGCATGATCCACCCGGGGTGCGCTGCATCACTTAGGTAAACCTAAAGCGACCTGCGGAAACGATCTTTGATCGATCAAACCGGTGGCGCCCCCGGGGCCCTTCCGGAACACTCCCCGGCATGCCCACACCCCCGCCGACCGGCCCTCTTGTCACCCGGGACACCCTTACCGCCGGACTCGCCGAGCTCGGCGTGCGGCCCGGCGAGACCCTCCTCGTGCACTCCTCGCTCAGCTCCCTGGGCTGGGTCAACGGCGGCCCGGTCACGGTCGTCGGCGCACTGCTCGACGTGCTGGGTCCGGACGGCACCCTGGTCGTCCCGGCCCAGTCCGGCGACCTCTCCGACCCGGCGCTGTGGAGCGATCCGCCGGTGCCGAAGGCCTGGTGGGAGACCATCCGGGCCACCATGCCCGGCTACGACCCGGCGACCACTGCCACCCGCAGGGTGGGCGTCGTCCCGGAGACGGTACGGACCTGGCCGGGCGCCCGGCGCAGCGCCCATCCGCAGACCTCGTTCGCCGCGCTCGGACAGCGGGCGGCGGAGGTCGTCGCGGTGCACGCGCAGGACTGCCGGCTGGGTGAGCACAGCCCGCTGGCAGCACTGGAACGGCTGGACGCCCGGGTGCTGCTGCTCGGCACCGGCTACGACACCTGCACCTGCTTCCACCTCGCCGAGTACCGGATACCCTCCCCGCTCGTCGCGGTGGGCCGCCCCGGCCCGGCGGGCTGGGAGACGTTGCCCGAGGTGTCGATCACCTCCGAGCGCTTCGACGAACTGGGCCACGACTTCGAACGGGACCGCCCCGCGGACCGCCCCGTCGTCCGCGGCAGGGTCGGGGCGGCCGAGGCGCGGCTGTTCCCGCTGCCGGACGCGGTGGCCTACGCGGAGAAGTGGCTGGGAATACACCGACCCCGTGCGGAGGAGTTCCTGAACCCGCCGGTCTGAGGCCCCCGGCGCCTCCCTAGACTCGTGACCCATGCGAAGCGAGCCCGTGGTCCAGGTGCAGGCCCTGGTGAAGCGGTACGGCACGAAGACCGCGGTGGACGGCCTCGACCTGACGGCACGGCAGGGCGTGACGGCCGTGCTCGGGCCCAACGGGGCGGGCAAGACGACCACGGTGGAGACCTGCGAGGGATACCGGCGCCCGGACTCCGGCACGGTGCGCGTCCTGGGCCTGGACCCGGTGCGGCAGTCGGCCGCGCTCAGACCCCGCGTCGGCGTGATGCTCCAGTCCGGCGGCGTCTACTCGGGCGCGCGGGCCGACGAGATGCTCCGCCACATGGCGAAGCTCCACGCGCACCCCCTGGACGTGGACGCGCTGATCGAGCGCCTCGGCCTCGGTTCCTGCGGCCGTACGGCCTACCGGCGGCTCTCCGGCGGCCAGCAGCAGCGGCTCGCACTGGCGATGGCCGTGGTCGGGCGCCCGGAACTGGTGTTCCTGGACGAGCCGACCGCCGGCCTCGACCCGCAGGCCCGCCGCGCCACCTGGGACCTCGTACGGGATCTGCGCGCCGACGGGGTCTCCGTCATCCTCACCACGCACCACATGGACGAGGCCGAACAGCTCGCCGACGACGTCGCGATCATCGACGCCGGCCGGGTGGTGGCCCAGGGCAGCCCCGAGGAGCTGTGCCGGGGCGGTGCCGAGAACACCCTGCGCTTCTCGGGCCGGCCGGGGCTGGACGTGGCCTCCCTCCTCAAGGCGCTGCCGTCCGACTCCCAGGCCGACGAAACGGCCCCGGGGTCGTACCGGGTGGTCGGCGAGGTGGACCCGCACCTGCTCGCCACGGTCACGTCCTGGTGCGCACAGCACGGCGTGCTGCCGGACCGGATCTCGGTCGAACGGCACACCCTGGAGGACGTCTTTTTGGAACTGACCGGCAAGGAGCTGCGTTCGTGAATCGGGCACCCACCGGGACCGACGAGGCCGTCGGCACCGGCGCCTACGCGCCGAAGTCCGGCGCGGCGCCGCTCTCCCGCATGATCGCGGCGCAGGCGGCGCTCGAGACGAAGATGCTGCTGCGCAACGGCGAGCAGCTGCTGCTCACTGTGGTCATCCCCACGCTGCTGCTGGTGTTGTTCAGCACCGTGGACATCCTGGACACCGGCGCCGGCGAGGCCGTGGACTTCCTCGCCCCCGGTGTCCTCGCGCTGGCGGTGATGTCGACGGCGTTCACCGGGCAGGCCATCGCCACCGGTTTCGAGCGCCGGTACGGGGTGCTGAAGCGGCTGGCGTCGTCGCCGCTGCCGCGCTGGGCGCTGATGACCGCGAAGACGCTGTCGGTGCTGGTCACCGAGGTGCTCCAGATCGTCTTGCTGACGGTGATCGCGTTCGCGCTGGGCTGGTCGCCGCAGGGCGGCCCGTTCGCGGTGCTGGTGCTGCTGGTGCTGGGCACGGCCGCCTTCTCGGGACTCGGCCTGCTGATGGCGGGCACCCTGAAGGCCGAGGCGACGCTGGCCGCCGCCAACCTGGTGTTCCTGCTGCTGCTCGTCGGCGGCGGGGTGGTCGTGCCACTGGAGAACTTCCCGGACGGCGCGCAGGACGTCCTCGGGCTGCTGCCCATCGCGGCACTGTCACAGGGCCTGCGGGACGTGCTCCAGGACGGGGCGGGGCTGCCGTGGGGCCAGGCAGCGGTCCTCGCCGGGTGGGCGGTCGCGGGGTTGGCGGCGGCGGGCCGGTTCTTCCGCTGGGAATGAGCGGGCGGCGGAAACGGGCCGGAACCGCCACAGGGCGGACCCTCGTGAAAGCGTGCACAAGCGGCGCCCTACGATGGGTCGCGTGCCAAACCTGACCCGCGCCGACGCCCAGGCGGCCCTGCGCAGCCCCCTCGCCTTCATCGCCGCACGCTGGACCCCGGACCCCCGGACGGTCCGGCGGGCGGTCCTCGCCGCGCTCGTCATGTCGGTGGTCATCGTGGTCACCGGCGGTGCGGTGCGGCTGACCGGCTCCGGCCTGGGCTGCCCGACCTGGCCCAAGTGCACCGACGACTCGATCGCCGCCACCCGCGAGATGGGGGTGCACGGCCTGATCGAGTTCGGCAACCGGCTGCTGACGTACGTGCTGTGCGCCGCCGTCGGCTGGGCGATCATCGCCGTGCGCTCCGAGAAGCCGTTCCGGCGCAGCCTGACGCGGCTGGGCTGGGCACAGTTCTGGATCGTGATGGGCAACGCGGTCCTCGGCGGCATCGTGGTGCTGGTCGGCCTGAACCCGTACACGGTCGCGGCGCACTTCCTGCTCTCCTCGGCGCTGATCGCGGTGGCCGCCGTGCTGTGGCAGCGCGTCCGCGAGGGCGACGGGGAACCCCGGCCGCTGGTCGGCAAGCCGGTACGGCAGCTGGTGTGGTTCCTGGTGGTGGCCTCCGTGCTGCTGATCGCGGTCGGCACGGTGGTGACCGGCGCGGGGCCGCACGCGGGCGACTCCAGCGAGGTCGAGCGGATGCCGCTGGACTGGGAGATGGTCAGCAAGCTGCACGCCGTGCTGGCGTGGATCGTGGCGACCCTGACGTTCGCCCTGTGGTTCGTCCTCAAGGCGGTGGACGCTCCCAAGGGCCCGCTGCACCGCACCCGCGAGCTGTTCCTGATCATCCTCGCGCAGGGCGTGATCGGTTATGTGCAGTACTTCACGGACCTGCCCGAGGTCCTGGTCGGCGCCCATATGCTCGGCTCCTGCGTCATGTGGATCTGGGTGGTGCGGGTCCTGCTGTCGCTGCGCGAACGGCCGGATACGCCGGTGGCCGATCTGCCGGCGCCGCCCGATCAGTCGTCCCGCGCCACGAGCGCGTCGATCGCCGGCCCCAGGTAGTCCCGGGTCAGCCGTGCCCGGCGCAGGACCCATTCCTCGTCGGGCGGCGCGGGATCCTCGTAGCGCCGTCTCCGGATGTCCGCGACCACCTCGCCGGGGGCCCCGAGGGCGGTCAGTACCTCCAGGGCCTCCCGCTTGGAGATCAGCCGGCCCTCGCGCAGCGTGACCGTGGCACGGGCGAAGGTCAGCAGGCCCAGGTCGACCCATACGTCCTGCGTCCAGTGGGCGGCCCGGTCCACCTCCCGTCGCCAGAAGTCGCGCTGGTCGCGCACCACGAACGCGGCGAGTCGGCCGTCCGGCACCGGCGGCAGTACGTCCGCGGGCGGCGCACCGTGCAGGACCCGACCGAAGCGGTGCAGCTCGGTCCGGGTGACCGGAGTGACCGTCCGTGTGAAGAGCTGCCGGTGTGCCCAGGTCAGGTGGCGTCGCTCGGTGTCTTCAACGGTGTCCGGGGTCAGATAGGTGCAGTGCAGCCGGTCGGCGAGTGGCTCGCTCCGCAGGCGGGCGTGCAGCAGCGCCACCCGCCACACCGTCCGCGCCGGGACCGGGTGGTCCAGGACCGTGACCAGGTCCAGATCGCTGCGGCCCTCCCGGTAGTCGCCGGCGGCCAGGGAGCCGTGCGCCCAGACGGCGACCGGGGTGAGCGGCGCGAGGCCGGTGAGGAAGCGGTCGAGCAGGGCGTCGGTCGGCATCCGCCCAGTCTTCACGCCTCGCTCCGGCCCGTACACCCGGCGTTCTCGCCTCATTCCAGTCCGTACACCCTGCCCGCGTTCCCCGAGGCGATCATTTTGGCCACCCGCCGCGCGTCATCGAGCGCCCACGCCCCCTCGGCGACCCAGCCGCCGAGGACCCGGGCGAGCGCCTCGCGGAACAGGCGCGCGCCCACGACGTGCAGTTCGGGCAGCCCCTGGGCGCCGCTGGAGAAGAGGATCTTGCCGAAGGGGGCGAGTTCCAGGACCTCCGCGAGGACGGTCGCCGCACCGGCGCCGGTGCGGGCGAGGGCGGCACCGGAGTCGACGTACACATGCGGGTAGACACCGGCCAGGCGGGCGGCGTGCCGGTGGTCCGGGTAGCCGTGCAGCAGGACGAGGTCGGTGCCGAGCCCGGCGGTGGCCCGGACGAAGCCGTCCAGCAGCGCCGGGTCGGTGGCCTCGGGCCGGAGGCCGGGTGCGCCGAGCCCCGCGTGCAGTTGCAGGGGCCGGCCCGAGGCGACGGCGATCCACAGCAGGTGCCGCAGCAGCACCGGGTCGCTCAGCTCGCCCCCGACCCGGCGTGCGGCCAGCCAGCGCGCGGCCGCGCCGCGCACCTCCCCGGGCCCCGGCGGCTGCGGGGCCAGTGCCGGACCCCGCCGTATGCCGGCGACGGAGGTGAAGGCGACGGCGTGCGCGGCGGCTCCGTGCACGGACTCGGCGAGATTGGCGAGGAAGGACTCCACCGTGCCGGAGGTGTCGGCGACCTGCTCGGCGAGTTGCTCGAGGCGCACGATCTCGTGGGCCTCGGCGGCGCCGACCGTGGCCAGTTCGGCCGTGCCGGTGAGGTCGCCGGGCAGTCCGGTGTCGACGAGGTAGGTGGTGATGCCGCTGGCCCGCAGCAGTCGGCGGCCCGTCTCGACGACGCCCAGCTCACGGCGCCGGGCCAGATAGCGGGCAGGCGGGCAGTGCGGCTCCAGGCCGAGCAGGGGCGGGCACCAGCGGCGTACGGCGAAACCGGTCTGGGTGTCGAAGAGGGTGGTGCCCGGGGCGGGCGGGCCCTCACTGCGGGCGAGCTGGGCCTCGAAGGTGCCGAGGCCCAGCTCGGTGCGCAGCACGCCGTGGCAGTACTGGTCCACGAGGGACGGCGGGTCGATCATCCGGGCTCCCCAGGTGGGCGCTGCACTGGCTTCGCAGGGCCTAACGGTGAACCGGTGAGTAGGTGTTGCCCGGCCGCGGGGTTGCCGTGGCGCGGCCCGGCGTCCCTCGCCGGGCCGGCGCCGCCCGAAGGCGTGGTTCAGCCGTTGGCCGGGCCGCCGATCTGGAGGCCCGCCATGCGGGTCCATTCGTACCGGCCGGTCCTGACCTTGGCCGCGAGCTCGCCGTCGAAGTCGTCGTGAAGGGTGAGGCCCGCCCGCTCGGCCGCCTTCTGGGCGATGGGGTAGGAGTGGGCGACCAGGTCGCCCCAGTCGCCGTCCTCGCCGACGAGCACGATCCGGGCGCCGCGCTGTCCGAGGTACGCGATCTGGCCTTCGGCTCCGCCGTGGGCGGTGGCGAAGCCACTGATCCGCTTGGCGAGCCTGGCCGCCTTCCGGTCGGCCTTGCGCTCGGCCTTCTGTTCGGCCCGCTGCCCGGAGGTCTGCTCGGCCTTGGGGTCCGACTGCTGCGTGTCTGCCATGACCAGGATGCTACCGACGGGTAGATCGAACGGCGACGGGTGGGGTCCGTGGTCTTGGCCACGGACCCCACCCGTCGAACGACTGCTCGGGAGGGCCTACCGCAGGAAGGGGTCCACCGCGACGGCCACGAAGAGCAGCGACACATAGGTGATGGACCAGTGGAACAGCCGCATCTCCTTGAGCTTGCCGCCGGTCACCTCGGACTTGGCCCGGTTGAGGAGCGCGTGCGCCTCCCAGAGCCACCAGCCGCCCGCGGCCAGCGCGACCGCGGTGTAGAACCAGCCGGTGTAGCCGAGCGGGGTGAGCAGCAGCGACACCGCGACCATGACCCAGCTGTAGACCACGATCTGCTGGGCGACGGCCTTGTTGGAGGCGATCACCGGGAGCATCGGCACGCCCACGCGCGCGTAGTCCTCCTTCACCTTCATGGACAGCGGCCAGTAGTGCGGCGGCGTCCAGAAGAAGATGACGAGGAAGAGGACGACCGGCGCCCAGGACATCGAGTTGGTGACCGCGGACCAGCCGATCAGTACCGGCATGCAGCCGGCGATGCCGCCCCACACGATGTTCTGCGACGTACGCCGTTTGAGGATCATCGTGTAGACGACGACGTAGAAGAGGAGCGCGCCGAGGGAGAGCCAGGCGGACAGCCAGTTGACGGCGAGGCCGAACAGCAGGGTCGAGACGACGGCCAGGGCGACGCCGAAGACCAGGCACTCGCGCGGGCTGACCATGCCGGTGACCAGGGGGCGCTGCGAGGTGCGGTCCATCAGCGCGTCGATGTCGCGGTCCAGGTACATGTTGAGCGCGTTGGCACCGCCCGCCGACAGGTAGCCGCCGAGGCAGGTCAGCAGCACCAGCCGCAGGTCGGGCACACCCTGCTGCGCCAAGAACATCACCGGAACGGTGGTGATGAGCAGCAACTCGATGATCCGCGGCTTGGTCAACGCCACGAACGCCTTGACACGGGCCCCGATCGGCCGGTGACTCGGGTTCTGGCTCGCCCCGATAACCCCCGCAGGACGGGATTCAACGGCCGTCACTCGCACCCCTGACAGAGACATCCCAGCAAGCCCTCCCGTATGAAGCGGCGGTGAAGACTCGCGCGTACCACGCCACCTTAGACGTTGCCCAGACCCGGACATTCGCGGGGGTCGGGTCGTGTTGAACATGGTCGCTCATGGCACGGATCCGGGCTCGATTGAGCATCCGGATGAGCGGCTCCGTATTCATCTGCCGAATGCGCATACTTCCCCGTCAGAAGGCGGATCGCCGGGAGTCCCGGCAGTCTGGAAGGGCTCGGAGGAAGCACGTCCTACGGGGGTAGGCTCGACTTCGCCGGTATGTACTCGTCCGGCATCCGAAAACATGTGGAGAGGAGCCCTGACTCAGGGTGAGCACCAAGCCGACCACCACAGACCTCGAGTGGACCGAGCTGGACCAGCGGGCCGTGGACACCGCCCGCGTCCTGGCCGCCGATGCCGTACAGAAGGTCGGCAACGGCCATCCCGGTACGGCGATGAGCCTGGCGCCCGCCGCCTACACCCTCTTCCAGAAGGTGATGCGGCACGACCCCTCGGACGCCGACTGGGTCGGGCGGGACCGTTTCGTCCTGTCCGCCGGACACTCGTCCCTGACTCTCTACACCCAGCTGTACCTGGCCGGTTTCGGTCTGGAGCTGGACGACCTGAAGGCGTTCCGCACCTGGGGTTCGAAGACGCCGGGCCACCCGGAGTACGGGCACACCACGGGTGTGGAGACGACGACCGGGCCGCTGGGCCAGGGTGTCGCCAACGCGGTCGGCATGGCGATGGCCGCCCGCTACGAGCGCGGTCTGTTCGACCCGGAGGCCGCTCCCGGGGAGTCCCCGTTCGACCACTTCATCTACTGCATCGCCGGTGACGGCTGCCTTCAGGAGGGCATCTCCGCGGAGGCGTCCTCGATGGCCGGCCACCAGAAGCTCGGCAACCTGGTCCTGCTGTGGGACGACAACCACATCTCGATCGAGGGCGACACCGAGACGGCCGTCTCCGAGGACACCGTCAAGCGGTACGAGGCCTACGGCTGGCATGTGCAGCGGGTGGCCCCGAAGCCGGACGGCGACCTGGACCCGAACGCGCTCTACGACGCGATCGAGGAGGCGAAGAAGGTCACCGACCGGCCGTCGTTCATCGCGATGCGTTCGATCATCGCCTGGCCGGCCCCGAACGCGCAGAACACCGAGGCCGCCCACGGCTCGGCGCTCGGCGACGACGAGGTGGCCGCCACCAAGCGGGTGCTGGGCTTCGACCCGGAGCAGACCTTCGAGGTGACCGACGAGGTCATCGGCCACACCCGCGGGGCGCTGGAGCGCGGCAAGCAGGCGCGGGCCGAGTGGGAGAAGTCGTTCCAGAAGTGGCGGAGCGACAACGCGGAGCGCGCGGCCGAGTTCGACCGGGTCGCGGCCGGTGAGCTGCCCAAGGGCTGGGAGGACACGCTTCCGGTCTTCGAGCCGGGCAAGGCGGTCGCCACGCGTGCCGCGTCCGGCAAGGTGCTCCAGGCGCTCGGCGCGGTCGTCCCGGAGCTGTGGGGCGGCTCGGCCGACCTGGCGGGCTCCAACAACACGACGATCGACAAGACCTCGTCGTTCCTCCCGGCGGACAACCCGCTGCCCGAGGCGAACCCGTACGGCCGCACGATCCACTTCGGCATCCGCGAGCACTCCATGGCCGCGGAGATGAACGGCATCGCGCTGCACGGCAACACCCGCATCTACGGCGGCACCTTCCTGGTGTTCTCCGACTACATGCGCAACGCGGTGCGGTTGTCCGCCCTGATGCACCTGCCGGTGACGTACGTGTGGACGCACGACTCCATCGGTCTGGGCGAGGACGGCCCGACCCACCAGCCCGTGGAGCACCTGGCCTCGCTGCGCGCCATCCCCGGTCTGAACGTCGTCCGCCCCGCGGACGCCAACGAGACCGCGATCGCCTGGCGGGAGATCCTCAAGCGCTGGACGAAGGAGTTCGGCAAGGGCGCCCCGCACGGTCTGGCCCTCACCCGCCAGGGCGTGCCGTCCTACGAGCCGAACGAGGACGCCGCGCGCGGTGGGTACGTGCTGTTCGAGGCCGAAGGGCCCTCCGGGCAGAGCACGCAGCCGCAGGTGGTCCTGATCGCCACCGGTTCCGAGGTGCACATCGCCGTCGGGGCGCGCGAGCAGCTGCAGGCCGCCGGTGTGCCGACGCGCGTGGTGTCCATGCCGTCGGTGGAGTGGTTCGAGGAGCAGGACCAGGGGTACCGGGACAGCGTTCTGCCGCCGGCCGTGAAGGCCCGCGTCGCCGTCGAGGCGGGCATCGGCCTCACCTGGCACAAGTACGTGGGGGACGCCGGGCGCATCGTGTCCCTGGAACACTTCGGCGCGTCCGCCGACGGCAAGGTGCTGTTCAAGGAGTACGGCTTCACCGCCGAGAACGTGGCGTCCGTCGCCCGCGAGGCGCTCGACGCGACCACCGGTACCGCCGCAGCCCAGGGCTGACGCTCACATACGAAACGTAGGAGATGGAATTTCCATGACAGACGCACTCAAGCGCCTTTCCGACGAAGGCGTCGCGATCTGGCTGGACGACCTGTCGCGCAAGCGGATCACGTCCGGCAACCTCGCCGAGCTGATCGACCAGCAGCACGTCGTGGGCGTCACCACCAACCCGTCGATCTTCCAGAAGGCGATCTCCGAGGGCGACGGCTACGAGGAGCAGCTCGCCGACCTCGCCGCCCGCAAGGTCACGGTCGAAGAGGCCATCCGGATGATCACCACGGCGGACGTCCGCGACGCCGCCGACATCCTGCACCCGGTCTTCGACGCCACCGGCGGCCAGGACGGCCGGGTCTCCATCGAGGTCGACCCGCGTCTCGCGCACAACACGCGCTCCACCGTCGCCGAGGCAAAGCAGCTGGCCTGGCTGGTGGACCGGCCCAACACCCTGATCAAGATCCCGGCGACCGAGGCCGGCATCCCGGCGATCGCCGAGACCATCGGCCTGGGCATCAGCGTCAACGTCACGCTGATCTTCTCCCTGGAGCGCTACCGCAAGGTCATGGACGCGTTCCTGACCGGCCTGGAGAAGGCCAGGGAGCGCGGCCTGGACCTGTCGAAGATCCACTCGGTGGCGTCGTTCTTCGTGTCCCGGGTGGACACCGAGATCGACAAGCGGATCGACGCGCTCGGCACCGACGCCGCCAAGGCGCTGCGCGGCAAGGCCGCCCTCGCCAACGCGCGCCTGGCCTACCAGGCGTACGAGGAGGTCTTCGCCACCGACCGCTGGAGCGCGCTGGAGCGCGAGGGTGCCAACAAGCAGCGTCCGCTGTGGGCCTCCACCGGTGTGAAGGACAAGGCGTACAAGGCCACGCTGTACGTCGACGACCTGGTGGCGCCGAACACGGTGAACACCATGCCGGAGGCGACCCTGGTGGCCACCGAGGAGTCGGGCGAGATCACCGGCAACACCATCGCCGGCACCTACGAGCAGGCCCGCGCCGACCTCGACGCCGTGGAAAAGCTCGGTATCTCGTACAACGAGGTGGTGCAGCTGCTGGAGGACGAGGGCGTCGACAAGTTCGAGGCGGCCTGGAACGACCTGCTGAAGTCGACCGAGGCGGAGCTCGCGCGCCTCGCCCCTTCGGAGGGCTGACACCTTGTCGAGCAGCAATCCGCTGCGTGACCCGGCAGACCGACGGCTCCCGCGTGTCGCGGGGCCGTCGGGCCTGGTCATCTTCGGGGTCACGGGCGATCTGTCGCGCAAGAAGCTGATGCCGGCGGTGTACGACCTCGCCAACCGGGGTCTGCTGCCGCCGGGCTTCTCACTGGTCGGTTTCGCCCGCCGCGAGTGGGCGAACGAGGACTTCGCGCAGGAGGTCCACGACGCGGTCAAGGAGCATGCCCGCACCCCCTTCCGCGAGGAGGTCTGGCAGCAGCTCATCCAGGGCATGCGCTTCGTCCAGGGCACCTTCGACGACGACGAGTCCTTCGAGCGGCTGCGGGGCACGATCGAGGAGCTGGACAAGGCGCAGGGCACGAGCGGCAACTTCGCGTTCTACCTGTCGGTGCCGCCGCGTTCCTTCCCGGTGGTCATCCAGCAGTTGAAGAAGCACGGGCTCGCCGACCAGTCGAGTGGTTCCTGGCGGCGCGCGGTGATCGAGAAGCCGTTCGGCCACGACCTGAAGTCGGCCGAGGAGCTCAACGCGATCGTCCACGAGGTGTTCGCCCCGGACCAGGTCTTCCGCATCGACCACTACCTGGGCAAGGAGACCGTCCAGAACATCCTGGCGCTCCGCTTCGCGAACACGATGTTCGAGCCGATCTGGAACCGGTCCTTCGTCGACCACGTGCAGATCACCATGGCCGAGGACATCGGCATCGGCGGCCGGGCCGGCTACTACGACGGCATCGGCGCCGCCCGTGACGTCATCCAGAACCACCTGCTCCAGCTCATGGCGCTGACCGCCATGGAGGAGCCGGCCTCCTTCGGTGCGGACGCGCTGGCCGCGGAGAAGACCAAGGTGCTCGGCGCCGTACGACTGCCGAAGGACCTGGGCCGGGACACCGTGCGCGGGCAGTACGCGGCGGGCTGGCAGGGCGGCGCGAAGGCGGTCGGGTATCTGGAGGAGGAGGGCATCGACGCCTCCTCGAACACCGATACGTACGCCGCGATCAAGCTGGGCGTGGACAACCGCCGCTGGGCGGGCGTCCCCTTCTACCTGCGCACCGGCAAGCGGCTGGGCCGCCGGGTCACCGAGATCGCGGTGGTGTTCCAGCGGGCACCGCACTCCCCCTTCGACTCCACGGCGACCGAGGAGCTCGGGCAGAACGCCATCGTGATCCGCGTCCAGCCGGACGAGGGTGTCACGGTGCGGTTCGGCTCGAAGGTGCCGGGCACGTCGATGGAGATCCGGGACGTGTCGATGGACTTCGCCTACGGCGAGTCGTTCACCGAGTCCAGCCCGGAGGCGTACGAACGGCTCATCCTCGACGTCCTGCTGGGGGACTCCAATCTCTTCCCCCGCACCGAGGAGGTCGAGCTGTCCTGGAAGATCCTCGACCCGATCGAGGAGTACTGGGACAAGCACGGCAGGCCGGCCCAGTATTCGGCCGGTACCTGGGGGCCCGTCGAGGCGGACCACATGCTCGAGCGAGACGGACGGAGCTGGCGCCGGCCATGAAGATAGACCTCACGGACACCACGGCCGGCGAGATCAACAAGTCGCTGGTGAAGGCCCGCCGGGCCGTCGGCACTCCGGCGGTCGGCATGGTGCTCACCCTGGTCATCGTGACCGACGAGGAGAACGCCTACGACGCGCTGAAGTCCGCCGGGGACGCCTCGCGCGAGCATCCCTCGCGCACGGTGGTCGTCATCAGGCGCGTCTCCCGCTCGCACCGCGACCGTACGCAGTCCCGGCTGGACGCGGAGGTGCTGGTCGGCGCGGACGCGGGCACCGGTGAGACGGTGGTGCTGCGGCTGTACGGCGAGGTCGCCGACCACGCCCAGTCGGTGGTGCTGCCGCTGCTGCTGCCGGATGCCCCGGTGGTGGTCTGGTGGCCGGTCAACGCCCCGCTGAATCCGGCGGGCGATCCGCTGGGCGCGCTGGGCCAGCGCCGGGTGACCGACACCTATGCCTGCGAGCAGCCGGTACGGGAGCTCGCGGCCCGTGCCGACTCCTACACCCCGGGCGACACCGACCTGTCCTGGACCCGGATCACACCCTGGCGTTCGATGCTGGCGGCGGCCCTGGACCAGGTGACCTGCGAGGTGCAGGGCGTCGAGGTGGAGGGCGAGGAGTTCAATCCGAGCTGTGAGCTGCTGGCGATGTGGCTCGCGGACCGGCTGGACGTCCCCGTGAAGCGTTCGCTGTCCGCCGGCCCCGGGCTCACGGCGGTCCGTCTGACGACCGACTGCGGCCCGATCGTGCTGGACCGGGCCGACGGTTCGCTCGCGACGCTGTCGATCCAGGGGCAGCCCAAGCGTGCGGTGGCGCTCAAGCGCCGGGACACGTCGGAGCTGATCGCGGAGGAGCTGCGCCGGCTGGACCCGGACGACACGTACGCGTCGGCGCTGCGGTACGGGGTCGAGCGGCTGAAGGACTCGGCGAACGGGCCGGGGGCGTCGAAGGCGCCGTCGGGCGAGCGGCTGGCGGCGGTGTCCCGCGGGCTGACCGAGGCCTCCAGCGCGCTCGACGAGGTGTCGCGGGCGCTGGACGAGGCGTCGGGGGCTCCGAAGGAGCCGACGCGGGAGCCCGAGGCGTCGGGTGGTTCCGGGAAGCGGCCGGCGGGTGAGTCGCCGGCCAAAGGAGCGGGGGGACCCGCTTCCGTCGAAGCGGCTGCGGAAGGTTCCCGGGTCACGGCGGCGGCGCAGGCCACGGTGAACAGGGCGGCGAAGTGAGTACGACACCGCAGCTCGTCGTGCACCGCGACAAGGAGCTGATGGCGCAGGCCGCGGCGGCCCGGCTGATCACCAGGATCGTGGACGCGCAGGCCTCGCGGGGTTCGGCGTCCGTGGTCCTGACCGGGGGCCGCAACGGCAACGGCCTGCTGGCCGCGCTCGCGGCGGCGCCCGCCCGGGACGCGGTCGACTGGGGCCGGATCGACCTGTGGTGGGGCGACGAGCGGTTCCTGCCGGAGGGCGACCCGGAGCGCAACGTCACCCAGGCCCGCGAGGCGCTGCTCGACGCGGTGCCGCTGGATCCGGAGCGCGTGCACGCCATGCCCGCGTCCGACGGACCGCACGGCACCGACGTGGACGCGGCGGCGGCCGCGTACGCCGAGGAGCTGGCCCGTGCCGCGGGACCGACGAACCACGGCGGGGTGCCGGAGTTCGACGTGCTGATGCTGGGCGTCGGCCCGGACACGCACGTGGCGTCCCTCTTCCCGGAGCTGCCCGCGGTCCGGGAGACGGAGCGCGTGGTGGTCGGCGTCCATGGCGCGCCCAAGCCGCCGCCGACCAGGGTGACGCTCACCCTGCCGGCGATCCGCGCGGCCCGGGAGGTGTGGCTGCTGGCGGCCGGCGAGGACAAGGCCGAGGCCGCGGCGATCGCCTTGTCGGGCGCGGGCGAGATCCAGGCCCCGGCGGCGGGCGCGTACGGCCGGGCCCGCACCTTGTGGCTGCTGGACGCGGCGGCGGCCTCACAGCTGCCGCGGGCCCTGTATCCGCCGGCGTCGGCGTAACGCGCGCACCGCACGACGCGCACGGACCCCCGCTTCCTCGCGAAGCGGGGGTCCGTGCGCTGTCCGGGTGGGGGACGGTGTCCGTCACTTCACCGAGCCCGCCATCACCCCCTGCACGAAGTGCCGCTGGAAGGCGAAGAACACGACCACCGGCACCACCAGGGACAGGAACGCCCCCGGCGCGAGCACATCGATGTTGCTGCCGAACTGGCGGATCTGCGACTGGAGTTCCACCGTCAGCGGCTGCGAGGAGCTGTCGGCGAAGAGGAGGGCGACCAGCATGTCGTTCCAGACCCACAGGAACTGGAAGATGGCGAGGCTGGCGATCGCCGGGCGGCCGACGGGCAGGACGAGCCGGGTGAAGATGCGCCACTCGCTGCCGCCGTCCATCCGGGCGGCCTCCAGCATCTCCTTGGGCATCTCGGCGAAGTAGTTCCGCAGCAGGAACACCGCGAACGGCAGCCCGTACGCCACATGGAACAGCACGACACCGGGGATGGTGCCGAACAGCCCCAGCTGGCCGAAGAGTTTGGCGACCGGCAGCAGCCCGATCTGCACGGGGACCACCAGCAGCGCCACCACGAGGAGGAAGATCGCCTCGCGGCCGGGGAAGTCGAGCCAGGCGAAGGCGTATCCGGCGAGCGCCGCGACGGCCACGACCAGGACCGTGGTCGGCACCGAGATCAGCACGGTGTTCCAGAACGCCTGGGTCATGCCCGAGTTCTTCAGCAGGGCCGCGTAGTTGTCGAAGGACAGCTGCCCGGGACTGGCGAACACGGTCCACCAGCCGCCCTTGGCCGTGTCCTCGGCGGACCGCAGCGAGGACAGGAACAGGCCGGCCAGCGGGGTCATCCACACCAGGCCGATCACGACCAGGAACGCCTGCACCACGGCGTTGCCCAGGCCGCGCCGGATCGCGTTCATCGCTGACTCCTTCGGAAGCGGCGGACGTTGAAGACCATGGCGGGGACGACCAGCAGCAGGAGCAGCACCCCGAGCGCGCTGCCCAGCCCCTGGTTGTTGCCGCCGCCGAACGACACCAGCCACATCTGGGTCGCGAGCACGGTCGCGTCCTCCTGCACGGGTCCGGGCGCGATGATGTAGACGAGGTCGAACACCTTCATCACGTTGATCACCAGGGTCACGAAGACGACGGTGAGGACCGGCGCGAGCAGCGGGACGGTGATCCGGCGGAAGATCTGCCACTCGTTCGCGCCGTCCATCCGCGCCGCCTCCAGCGCGTCCCGCGGCAGGGCGGAGAGTCCCGCGCCGATCAGCACCATCGCGAACCCGGTCCAGATCCACAGGTAGGCCCCGATGATCGCCGGGGTGACGAGGGTGGGTCCGAGCCAGGAGATGCCGTCGTAGGGGGGCGCGAAGTTGGCGGCGGGCAGTTTGAGCGCGTACGGGCCGGTGTCCAGGCCGGTGAAGCGGAACGAGCCGTCGGCGGCGGTCGTCGTGCTCGCGACGGTGCGTCCGTCGCGGACCGCCTCGACCGTCATCCCGGGCAGTCCGCTCTCCTCCTGGTCGACCACCCCCGGCTCGCCTCCCCCGCCGGGGGTGAAGTCGAGGTAGACCACTCCGCGGAGCTCGTCGGAGCCGGCCTCCTGCCGGGTGGCCGCCGGGTGGGCGGGTGCGGCGCCGTCGGGCAGGTCCTTGGGGGCGACACCGACCAGGCCGAGGGCCGTGGTGGCGCCCGGTGAGATGTCCGCGCCGGTCTGGTACCCGCCGTCGGACTCCTTGGTCAGGCCCGGCCCGGCGCCGCCCCCGCCGCCGGTGTCCTCGCGGGCGCGGGCCGTCGGGTAGGAGGAGCTGCCCTTGAAGGTGTCGTGGACCGAGACGGCGGCGGCGTTCAGCACGCCCTTGTCGGGGTCGTCGTCGTAGGCGAGCCGGAAGATGATGCCGGCCGCCAGGAAGGACACCGCCATCGGCATGAAGAGCAGCAGTTTGAAGGCGGTGGCCCAGCGGACCTTCTCCACCAGCACGGCCAGGATCAGGCCGAGGCCGGTGAGCAGGGTGGGGGCGATCACGACCCAGATCGCGGTGTTGCGGACGGCCTTGAGGGTGGCCGGGTCGCGGAACATCTCGGTGTAGTTCTCGCCGCCCACGAACCGGGCGCCGGAGGCGTCGAAGAGGCTGCGGCCGACGGAGAACAGCACCGGGTACACGACCAGCGCGCCCAGCAGGAGCAGCGCGGGCAGCACGAACAGCACGGCGACGATCCGCCCCCGCCGGCGCAGGCGCCGGCGGCGGGCACGATCGGGGTGCGAGGGAGCCGGCGGGCTCGCCTCTTTCACCAGGGTGGCGGTCATGGTGGTCAGTTCCCGTACGCCTTGGCCGCCGCCTTCTCCAGCTCGGCCGCCGTCTTCTTCGGGTCGGACGGGTCGCGCAGGAAGTCCTGGAGGATCTTCCATTCGCCGGTGCCCTTGGTGCCGCCGAAGGCCGCCGGGGCCTGGTCGGACATGTCGAAGCGGACCGAGTCGCCGGCCTCGATCAGGGACTCGGCGGTGGCGCGGGTGACGTCGTCACTGTAGGAGGAG
This sequence comes from Streptomyces incanus, assembly GCF_042656345.1. NCBI lineage: Bacteria > Bacillati > Actinomycetota > Actinomycetes > Kitasatosporales > Streptomycetaceae > Streptomyces > Streptomyces incanus. Next base: position 103,655 of record NZ_JBHSPC010000032.1, on the reverse strand, counting down.
AGGTCGAGCTTCTTGTTCGGGGAGAGGAACCCGCCGGCCTCGGCCCACACGGCGGCGGCCTCCGGGGTGGCCAGGTACTCCAGGAGCGCCATACCGGCCTCGGCGTTCTTGCCGTCCTTGAGCACCACGGCCGCGTCGCCGCCGCTGACCACCGGGGCCTCGCCGTCGCCGACCGGCGGGAACGGGAAGAAGTTCGCGTCGGTGCCGATGGCCTTGCCGAACTGGTCCTTGGCGACGCCGGCCACGAAGTCGCCCTCGTAGACCATGGCGGCGTCCGGCTCGGGGCCGAAGACCTTCTCCACCGAACCGGGGAAGTCGGTGTTCAGTGCTTCCTTCTGGCCGCCCGCGAGGAGCTGCTTGTCCTTGAAGAGGTCGCCGAGTGTGGTGAGCGCCTCGACCACCGTCGGGTCGGTCCACTTGATCTCGTGCGCGGCGAGGGCGTCGTACTTCTCGGGGCCCGCCTGGGAGAGGTAGACGTTCTCGAACCAGTCGGTCAGCGTCCAGCCGTCCTGTCCGGCGACGGAGAAGGCGGCGAGGCCGGAGTCGGAGATCGTCCGCCCGTCCTTCAGCAGGGCTTCGTAGGTCTTCGGCGGGGTGACCCCGGCCTGTTCGAGGGCCTCGGGGCTGTACCAGACGGTCGACTTGTGGGCGGCCTTGAAGTAGAGGCCGTACAGGGTGCCGTCGACGCTGCCGTAGTTCTGCCACACCTCGGCGAAGTTGGCGTCCACGGTGCCCTGGACCTTCTTGTCCAGCGGCTTGAGCCAGCCCTGCTCGGCGAACTGCTTCAACACGCCGACCTGCGGGACCATCACGACGTCGGGGGCGTTGCCGCCCTCGATCTTGCTGCCGACGACGGTGGAGACATTGTCGCCGGTGGACACGAACTGTGTCTTGGCGCCGGTCTTCTCGGTGAAGGCGTCCAGCACCTTCTGGAAGTTCTTCTGCTCGCTGCCGGACCAGACACCGGCGACCGAGACGGTCTGGCCGCCGAGCGCCTTGTCGCCGCCGCCGGCCGAGACGGGCTCGCCCGAGCCGCAGGCGGTGGTGCCGAGGGCGAGCACGAGGGCGGTGCAGCCGGTGAGCAGGGTGGTACGTCGTCGCATCATCGTTGATGTCCCTTCGAAATACGTGAAGTGGGCGGGATCTCAGGAGCCGCTGATCCACCAGGCGGCCGTGGAGCCGGGCAGTACTCCGGGCGGGCACGGGCCACTGGCGAGCAGCGGGGTGCCGGAGGCCGGAGCGGGTACGGGGGCGGTGCCGAAGTTGACGGCGCACACCAGGTCGTCGGCGCGGACGAAGGCCAGGACGTCCGGCGTGGTCTCCAGCCAGCTCAGTGTGCCTTCGCCCAACTGGGGCAGTGAGGCGCGCAGTTGCAGGCCGTCGCGGTACAGGTGCCAGAAGGAGCGGGTGTCGGCGAGGGCGCGGTCGGTGGCGTGTTCGGCGAACCACTCGGGCTGCGGCAGCCAGGGTGCGGCCCCCTCGGCGCCGGAGGTGAAGCCGAACGGGGAGGCCTGTCCCGACCAGGGCAGCGGCACGCGGCAGCCGTCGCGGATCCGGGCCCGGCTGCCGGTGCGGCGGAAGATCGGGTCGGTGAGCACGTCGTCGGGGAGGTCGACGACCTCGGGCAGGCCCAGTTCCTCGCCCTGGTAGACGTACGCGGCGCCGGGCAGCGCCAGCATCAGCAGTGCGGCGGCGCGGGCGCGGGCGGTGCCGAGGCCGCTGCCCTGGGGGGTGGGTTCGCCGTAGCGGGTGACGGTGCGGACCTGGTCGTGGTTGTTGAGGACCCAGGTGACGGTCGAGCCGGTGCCGGCGATGTCCTGCATGGCCTCGGAGATGACCTTGCGGAAGGCGTCGGCGTTCCAGGGGGCGCCGAGCAGGTCGAAGAAGAACGCCTGGTGGAGCTCGTCCGGGCGGACGTACCTCGCGTGCTCGCGGGCGGTCGGGACGGAGACCTCGCCGACCAGGAGGCGCTCCTGGCCGTCGCGCCGCGTGTACTCCTCGCACACCGCGCGCCAGTGCCGCCACACCTCGTGCACCTCGGGCTGGCTCCATGCCAGCGGGTTGACCGAGTCACGGGTGCGGGCGTCGGCCTCCGGGTCCGGGGAGTCGGGCAGTTCCGGGTGCTTGAAGAGTCCGGCGGCGACATCGATGCGGAAGCCGTCGGCGCCCCGGTCCAGCCAGAACCGCAGGGTGCGGTCGAAGTCGGCGGCGATTTCGGGGTTGCGCCAGTTCCAGTCCGGCTGTTCGGGCGTGAACATGTGCAGGTACCACTGGCCGGCCCGGCCGTCCGGCTCGGTGACCCGGGTCCAGGCGGGCCCGCCGAACATGGCGTGCCAGTTGTTGGGCGGCTCGGCCCCGCCCGGCCCGCGGCCGTCGGCGAAGTGGAAGCGGGCGCGCTGCGGGCTGCCGGGCGGTGCGGCGAGCGCCTCACGGAACCAGGGGTGCTCGCTGGAGCAGTGGTTGGGGACGATGTCCAGCAGCACCTTGACCCCGAGCCGCCGGGCGGCCCCGACCAGCAGGTCGAACTCGGCGAGGTCACCGAAGACCGGGTCGACGTCACGGTAGTCGGCCACGTCGTAGCCGTGGTCGTGCTGCGGCGAGGGGTAGAAGGGGCTCAGCCAGATCCCGTCCACGCCCAGCTTCTTCAGGTACGGCAGGCCCGCCCTGACCCCGGCGAGATCGCCGATGCCGTCACCGGTGCTGTCCAGGAAACTGCGGACGTACACCTGGTAGATCACTGCGTCGCGCCACCAGCGGTGGGTGTCGATGTGCTTGGGACTCACCCCGTGGACCTGTCTGTGCGTGCGGAGGCCCGGAATTCCGGGCCGACGGCGCCATCGCCGTTATGCATGCATGTTAGGTAGGTGTGTCGCGGAGGTGTCAATGAACGAACGCAAGCTACCCGGCAGTTGTCGGAGATGAATCACTGCATATTCAGGCACATCGGGCATGGTTGAGACACCCGCGTTACCTAACGGGTAACTAGAAATGGACGTTCGGGGGAGAGACCCGGTGGGCCGGACGGGCGCGGAGCCCGGGGTACGGACCCTGACGTGCGGACCCCGGGGTGCGGTTCGCGGGGTGCGGTTCGCGGACGGCGCGTCTAGCGAGCGGAGACGGCGGCGAGTTCGCGCGCCAGCCGCCGCACCGCCGACTCGGGCGTCTGCCGCCCGGTCAGCGCGTCGCGCACCACCGCCTGCACGACCAGGCTCACCTGGTCGTAGTGCGGGCTCTTGGGGCGCGGGGCGGCGGCGAGCACGCTCTCGCGCAGCGTCGGCAGGTACGGGAACCGCCGGACCAGTTCCGGGTCGTCGTACAGCGCGGCCCGTACCGGCGGCAGCGCGCCGCGGGTGAGGACCTGGCGCTGCACGGGCTCGCTGGTGAGGTACGCGATCAGCCTCGCGGCGGAGTCGGGGTGCCGCGCGTGGGCGGCGACAGCGAGGTTGGAGCCGCCGAGGACGCTCGTCCCGGGCCCGTCCGGTCCCGGCAGCGGTACGGCGCCGACCTTCCCGGCGACCGCGGAGCCCTCGGCGGACGCGGCGACGTAGGCGTAGGGCCAGTTGCGCAGGAAGAGCAGCCTGCCGTCCTGGAAGGCCTGCCTGGACTCCTCCTCCTTGTAGGTCAGCGCCTCCTGGGGGATCCAGCCCTCGCGGACCCCGCGGGCGAGGAACCCGAGGCCCTCGCGGGCCGCCCGGGAGTTGACGGTGACGCGCTCGCCCTCGTCGCCCAGGATGGTGCCGCCCGCCGAGTAGACGGCCTCGGCCGCGTTGACGGTCAGGCCCTCGTACGGCAGGAACTGGCCCGCGTAGCCGTCGAGGCCGCGCGCCGGGGCGAGGGTCTTCGCGGCCCGCTCCAGGTCGGCCCAGGTGCGTGGTGGCGCCACGCCCTCCTCGTCGAGGACGTCCTTGCGGTACAGGAGCAGCCCGGCGTTGGTCACGTAGGGGACGGCGTACAGCCGGTCGTCGTAGGTCGCGGTGTCCACCACGCGCGGCAGGAAGGTGTCCAGCGGGAAGCCGTCGCGCGGCAGCGGGCGGATCCAGCCGGCCGCTGCGAACTCCGAGGTCCAGCTGACGTCGATGTTGAGCACGTCGAAGCGGCCGCGGTCGGCGTGGCGCAGGTCGGTGATCATCTGCGCGCGGGTCTCGTCGGCCGAGTCGGGCAGTTCGACGAGGGTGACCTCCTCGCCGGGGTGGGCGCGGTTCCACCCTTCGAGCAGCGGGCCGAGATAGCCGGTGAGGTCCCCCGCGGTGGCCAGGGTGAGCGGACCGCGCCCGCTGCCGGGAGCCGCCTGTTCGGCCCGCGCACCGGAGGCCACACCGACCGTCAGGAGCACGGCGAGGACGAGAAGGCCCCTACCCGCGGCATGGATCCACCGCATAGGTTCCTCCCTGTGCACCGTCACCCGGCACCCTTGCCGGGGTCAGAGGCCATGTATACCTGTTAGGTATCGGCGATACTAGGGCGCGCGGCACATTGTGCCGGGCGCGCGCGGGACGAGGCGCACGGCATGTGACACGAAGGACGCGGGGAGGAGAGCACGAGTGCGGCAGTCCCTCCTGGCTCTGCTCGCCCGCGGCCCGGCCCACGGCTACGAGCTCAAGCAGGGCCTTGAGCAACTGCTGGGCTCCGCGTACCCTCAGCCGAACGTCGGCCAGATCTACGTCACCCTGGGCCGCCTCGAGAAGTCGGGGCTGATCGAGGGCGAGGACGTCGAGCAGGCAGGCCGGCCCAACAAGAAGGTCTACCACCTCACCGACGCCGGGCGGGAGGCGCTGCGCGCCTGGTACGAGGAGACCGCGGACGAGCCGCGGGTGCGGGACGAGTTCTTCATGAAGCTGGCCCTCGCCCCGCAGACCGGGCTCGCCGACCAGATCGCCCTGATCAACCGCCAGCGGCGCCAGTACCTCAACACCATGCGGCAGTTGTCGAAGCTGGCCGCCGCCGAGGACCGGGACAACCGCGTCGCCCATCTGCTGATCGAGGGCGCGATGCTGCACCTGCAGGCCGATCTCGACTGGCTGGAGCGGTGCCAGGAAGAGCTGGAGGAGCTGGAGTGAGTGAGAGCCCCACTCCCGTGCTGCGCGCCGAAGGCCTGGTCAAGACGCACCACGGGGAGGGAGCCCCGGCGCACGCGGTGCGCGGGGTCGATCTGCGGGTGACGCGCGGCGAGTTCGTGGCGGTGACCGGCCCGTCCGGCGCCGGCAAGTCGACCCTGCTGCATCTGCTCGGCGGGCTCCAGCGGCCGGACTCCGGCAGCATCTGGCTGGACGGCGAGCGCACCGACGCCTACAGCGAGGCCCGCTGGGCGGTGGAGCGCAGGAAGCACATCGGGATCGTCTTCCAGTTCTTCAACCTCGTCTCGAATCTGTCGGTCGCCGACAACGTCGAACTGCCGGCGCTGCTCGCCGGGACCCCGCCGAGGAGGGCCCGCGCGGGGCGGGAGGAACTGCTGGCCGAACTGGGCCTGACGGGCAAGGAGCGGAGCATGCCGGGCGAGCTGTCCGGCGGTGAGCAGCAGCGGGTCGCGCTGGCCCGTGCCCTGATCAACCATCCGCCGCTGCTGCTGGCCGACGAACCCGCCGGCAGTCTGGACAGCAGGGGCACCCGTGAGGTGATGCGACTGCTGTCCCGCTTCCACCGGCGCGGGCAGACGATCCTGCTGGTCACGCACGACGCCCGGCTGGCGAGCGCCGCGGACCGGGTGATCAGCTTCTTCGACGGGCGGATCGCCGACGACGCGCGGCTCGACGGGACGCCGGCGCGCGGCCGGGGCATATCCGGGGTGCTGGAGCTCAAGGACTGACATGCGTGTGTACGACGGTCCGGGCACCCGGCGCGAGCGAAGGGGCTGACGCCGGTGCGAGCGACGCTGCGCTGGGCGCACTCCGATCTGCGCACGCACCGCGGTGAGGCGCTGTTCCTGGTGCTCGCCACCGGGGGCATCGTCGCGTCCCTGTTGCTGGCCACGGCCCTGTTCGGGTACGCGACCAACCCCTGGCAGCGGATCTTCACCCAGGCACGCGGCGCGCACGTCACGCTGCACACGACCGCCCCGGCCGACGCCGCGAAGCTGGCCCACCTGGACGGTGTGGAGTCCGTCGCCGGCCCCTACCCCACGGCCGCCGTCACCCTCGCCGCGCGCGGTAACCGCGCCTCCGCCGAACTGCGCGGCACCGCCGAACAGCCGGAAACCGGTCGCCCGCTGATCACCTCCGGGCGCTGGCTGGACCCCGCCACCCCCGACGGCGTCGTCCTGGAGGGCAGTCTCGCCCGCGCCCTGCTCACCACGCCCGGCGACACCCTCACCCTGCCCGGCACCGCGCGGACGCTGACCGTGGTGGGCGTCGCCGACAGCGCCGAACCACGCTACCGGCCGGGGGAACAGCCCGGTCTGGTGTGGGCCCTGCCGTCCGCCGTGACCGACCCCGACGGCCAGGTGACCGGCCTGCGGCTGACCGACCCCGCGGACACCGAGTACGCGGTGCAGCGGGCGGTGACCGTGCTGGGCTCCGGCGCCATCGGCGAGGTGTCCACCTGGCAGCAGACGCGGGCCGAAGCGCAGGGCGACAACCGGCTGCTCGGCCAGGTGCTGGGCCTGTTCGGTCTCGGCGCGCTGGTCGCCGCCGGGTTCGCCGTGCACGGGGCGATCAGCACCCGGATCAGGGGGCATCTGCGGGACATCTCCGTCCTCAAGGCGATCGGCTTCACCCCGGGACAGGTCGTCCGCGTCTTCCTGCTCCAGCACCTCGGGTACGCCCTGCTGGGCGCGGTGGCCGCCGCCGCGCTGACCGAGGCGCTGGGCAGCGGGGTTCCGGGGCGGTTCGGGGACGCGGTGGGTGTGTGGCAGGGGCTGCCCGGACACACCATGACGCTGTTCGTGGTGCCCGTGGGAGCGGTGCTGTTCATCGGCGCCACCACCGGGCTCGCGGCGTGGCGGGCGGGCCGGGTGCCGCCGGTGCCGGTGCCCAGGCCGGCGGCGCCCGAGGCCGGCCGGCTGACGGGCGTGGCGCGACGGGCGCTCGGCGCACGGGTGCCACCGGCACTGGTCCTCGGCTGGCACAAGGCGTTCACCCCCCGCCCGCACGCCCTGGGCACGGTGGCCAGGCTGGCCCTGCCGCTGCTGCTGATCGTGACGGCGCTGAGCGCGTGGAGCACCATCGACCGCTTCCACAGCGGCCCGGAGCACATGGGGCTGCCCACCGCGCTCAGCATCCGCGCCGACGCCTCGCTCGGCGACCGGGAGGCCCGCGCGCTGCTGGAACGCGATCCGCAGGTCGCGGCCGCCCATCCGGGCGTCGAAGTGGCCGCCCTGGTCCCCGGCCAGACCGCCACGATCGCGCTGCGCGGCTTCGGCACCCACCAGGAGCCGTACCCGTTCACCCTGGCGGAGGGCCGCGCCGCGCACGGACCCGACGAGGCGGTGGCCGGGCAGGGGCTGCTCGACCTGCTGCACGTACGGGTCGGCGACTGGGTGCGGATGACCGTCGGCGACCGGCCGCAGATCCTGCACATCGTCGGCCGCAGCATCGAGCCCGAGAACGCCGGACGGGTCATCTCCACCTCGCTCGACACCCTCCGCGGCAACGACCCGGACCTCGAGCCCGCCCTCTACCAGCTCCGGCTGAAGCCCGGCGCCGACCCGCGGACCGTCGCCGACCGGCTGACCAGGGCCGGCGACGGCCACCTGGACGTGCACACGGTGACCAGTCCGGCCGACGGGCTGTCCCCGTTGCGCGCGGTCGTCGTCGGGCTGATCGCCGTGCTCGCCCTGATCGGGCTGATCGAACTGCTCACCGCGATCGGCGGCACGGTCCGCGAGGGCGAACGGGACCTGCTCGCGCTCAAGGCCATCGGTCTGACCCCACGGCAGATCACCGCGATCACGGTCACGGCCACCTCCTGCACGGCGCTGGCCGCCGTGCTCGTCGCCCTGGGGCTGGGGCTGCCGCTGGCGCACTGGCTGATCGACGCCCAGGGACGGTCGAGCGGCATCGGCGCCGGCATCGCCCGGGGGCCCTCCCCCGCGCTCCTGGTACTGCTCGGTGCCGCCGCGGTGCTGGGTGCCGCCGCCCTCGCCGCCCTCCCGGCCGCCCGCTCCGCCCGGCGCCGCCTCGCGGACACTCTGAGCGCGGTCGCGTGACGGAGTACCGGGATACCGGAGTAACGGAACGGGGTGCGGGGCGGGGCCGGGCCGCGCTGGGCGCCCGGCCGTGGCGACAGCTCTGGTCCGAGGGCCCCGGGGGAGCTCGGCTGCTCAGCTCGCGTAGGGGTTCCGCACCGGCGGGGCGTACGGGTTCTGCACGGGCGGGGTGTACGGGTTGCCGGGGGTGCCCGGGGCGTACGGGGACTGCGGGTAGGCGTAGGGGTTCCCCTGGACCGGGATGTACGGCTGCCCCGGGCCGGGCGCGGGAGCCGGACCAGGGGCCGGCGCGGGAGCCGGACCAGGGGCCGCACCGGGGGCCGGACCAGGGGCCGTGTGTGGCATCGGGACCGGCACGCCGAGTCCCGGCAACCGTCCCTGGATCGCCGGGTGGTCCCTCAGCCGGACGCCGTAGCGCCGCTTGAGCCGCCGCATTTCCAGCAGCGCGATCCCGGTGACCGTCAGCGGGGCGGCCAGGATGAAGACGACGCCCAGGGCCAGGCCGAGCCCTTCCAGATCACCGGTGATCAGGTCGGGCAGGGACATCAGCCAGCAGGTGACGACGGCGAGCAGGGCCGGCAGCGAGCGGTGCACGGCGCCCGTGCCGAAGAAGTTCCCGGAGACCCGCAGCGCCGCCGCGAAGACGAAGACGACCAGCCACAGCATCACCAGGCAGAGGAACAGGAACAGCCACAGGTCGTCCCCTCCCAGTCCGAGCATCCACCATGCCAGCAGCACCGGGGTGGTGAGGGCGCAGACGAAGAGCAGCAGCAGCTTGAAGCCGTCGGCCAGGGGTGCCCGCAGCTCCCGTACGGTGCCGGTGCGCCGCCACACCAGGAGCATCACGCCGACCGTCAGCGGGGTGAGGAACAGCAGGACCACGGCCGCGATCAGCGTGTTCGTCAGCAGCTCCGTGACGTCGAATCCGCCGGCGAGGAAGGTGTACACGCCGAGGGTGGCGACCAGTCCGGCGATGATCCGGACCCGTTTGAGCCGTTCGATGGACGGATCGAGCGAATCGGGGATCCACGCGGGGTGGAACAGCGCCCGCGCCGCCTGGTGGGGTTTGAGCAACGACGACATCTTGAGCGTGCCGCCTGTCCAACTCCCGCTTGCACGTCCCAACTTGAGCGCCCCCGAACGTTCGCCGCAATGACTGGCACCATGATCGACGGGGGATTCTACGGGAAGCGGGCGACAGTCCGTCGCCCGCTTCCCGCTCCCCGCTCTCAGCTCCGGCCGCGCAGCTCCCGGTAGGTGGCGACCAGGGCCCGGGTGGAGGCGTCCAGGCCGGGCACGTCGGCGCCTTCGGTGAGGGCGGGCTCGACGCGCTTGGCGAGCACCTTGCCCAGTTCCACGCCCCACTGGTCGAAGGAGTCGATGTTCCAGATCGCGCCCTGCACGAACACCTTGTGCTCGTAGAGGGCGACGAGCTGGCCGAGGACGGACGGCGTCAGCTCGCGCGCGAGGATCGTGGTCGTGGGGTGGTCGCCCTTGAACGTCTTGTGCGGCACCAGTTCCTCGGGTACGCCCTCGCTCCGCACCTCGTCCGGCGTCTTGCCGAAGGCCAGGGCCTGCGTCTGGGCGAAGAAGTTGGCCATCAGCAGGTCGTGCTGTGCCTTGAGCTCGTCACTCAGCTCGGCGACCGGCTCGGCGAAGCCGATGAAGTCCGCCGGGATCAGCTTCGTCCCCTGGTGGATCAGCTGGTAGTAGGCGTGCTGCCCGTTGGTGCCCGGCGTGCCCCAGACGACCGGGCCGGTCTGCCACTGGACCTCGCGCCCGTCCCGGCCGACGTACTTGCCGTTGGACTCCATGTCGAGCTGTTGGAGATAGGCGGTGAACTTCGACAGGTAGTGCGAGTACGGCAGGACCGCGTGCGACTGGGCGCCCAGGAAGTTGCCGTACCAGACGCCCAGCAGGCCCAGCAGCAGCGGCACGTTGGACTCGGCCGGGGCGGTGCGGAAGTGGTCGTCGACGAGGCGGAACCCGTCGAGCATCTCCCGGAAGCGGTCCGGTCCGATGGCGATCATCAGTGACAGGCCGATCGCCGAGTCGTACGAGTAGCGTCCGCCGACCCAGTCCCAGAACTCGAACATGTTCGCCGTGTCGATGCCGAAGTCGGCGACCTTCTCCGCGTTCGTCGACAGGGCGACGAAGTGCTTGGCGACGGCGGCCTCTCCCCCGTCGAGCGCGTTCAGCAGCCAGGTCCGCGCGGAGGTGGCGTTGGTGACCGTCTCGATGGTGGTGAACGTCTTGGACGCGATGACGAACAGCGTCTCGGCCGGATCCAGGTCGCGGATGGCCTCGTGCAGGTCGGAACCGTCCACGTTGGACACGAAGCGGACCGCGAGGTCGCGGTCGGTGAAGGCGCGCAGCGCCTCGTACGCCATCGCGGGACCCAGGTCGGAGCCGCCGATGCCGACATTGACCACATTGCGGATGCGCTTGCCGGTGTGGCCGGTCCACTCACCGGAACGCACGCGGTCGGCGAAGGAGGCCATCTTGTCGAGAACGGCGTGCACGGCGGGGACGACGTTCTCCCCGTCGACCTCGACCACCGCGTCGCGTGGCGCCCTGAGGGCGGTGTGCAGCACGGCCCGGTCCTCGGTGGTGTTGATCCGCTCACCGCGGAACATGGCGTCGCGCAGCCCGAACACATCGGTGGCGGTGGCCAGTTCGCGCAGCAGTCGCAGGGTGTCGTCGGTGACGAGGTGCTTGGAGTAGTCGATGTACAGGTCACCGACCCGGAGCGTGTACGCGGTGCCCCGGTCGGGGTGGGCGGCGAACACCTCACGCAACCGCAGGCTCCCGAGCTCCTCGCGGTGCTTGGCCAGTGCGGTCCACTCGGGGGTCTGGTCGAGCCTGGTACGGCCGTCTGCGTTCATCTCGGACTTCAGCCTTCTTCCTTGCTGCCTGTGCTGCGTATCCGCCCCGCTGCCGGTTCCAACCTAATTGATCAGAGGTGGACATCGCCTGTCGCGACGCCGTCGTGGGGCGCAACAACAGATACGGCTGTCCGGCCCCCGGGTATTCAGCACGGCGGCGGGCAGAACGTCCGTCGGGCCGGGCTGCGGGCAGGACAGGCGGGGCTGAGGGCGGGGCCGTGGGCGGGAAGAAGGAGCCGGCCGCGAGCAGCCGGACATGAACACGGCACAACGCAGGTAGGGCTCAGGTACAGCAGGTGCAGCGCAGGCCGTCCGGCCGACTGCACGCTGCACGGGCCCGGCCGGCCGTCGACTCACGAACTGAACCGAACCGAGCCGAACTGCTAGATCTCGCCCCGCAGTTTGGCGAGCGCCTCGGCGAGGATCGCCTCACCGTCCGCGTCGCTGCGCCGCTCCCGCACATAGGCGAGGTGCGTCTTGTACGGCTCCGTACGCGGCGGGGCCGGGGGGTTCTCTCGGTCCTGACCGGCCGGAAAGCCGCAGCGGGGGCAGTCCCACGTATCGGGGACCTGCGCGTCGCTCGCGAAGCTCGGCTGGGTCTCGTGCCCGTTGGAGCACCAGAAGGAGAGGCGCAGCCGCGGCGCTGACTCACCGCGCTCGGCCTCGCCCATCGGCCCCGCCCCGACCCGGCTTCCCCGGATCGCGTTGCCACTTGCCACGGTTGTAACTCCCTGCGTGATGGCGCGGCGAAGCGATTCGGCGTTCCGCTCCGCTGCGAGCGCCTCAGTCTACGTAAGGCCCAACGCGCGTCCAGTGATTGGAGTTACCGCTCCCCTATCCAGACGCAAGCCCCATGATAGGCCGCACTGTGCTGCGCGTACCGGACATGGGGCCTTACGTGGGGAATGCACACCCGATGAGGGCGGATTGTCCGCCAGGGTCCTTCGCTCGGATCAACTCGTCTTCATCATGACGCCGAGCGCGACGATGCAGGCGGTCCAGAGCAGACCGACCACGACGGTGATCCGGTCGAGGTTGCGCTCGGCGACCGAGGAGCCGCCGACGGAGGACTGCATGCCGCCACCGAACATGTCGGAGAGGCCGCCGCCCTTCCCCTTGTGCATCAGCACCAGCAGCATCAGCAACAGGCTGAAGACGATCAGGGCGATCGAGAACCCCAGAACCACGGCTGGACCAACTTCCTCGGATTCGGATGAAACGACGCGGGGTCCAGCTCAGGACTGGACCCCGCCAGGGTACGCCGGATCGCGGCTAGCGCCTACTCACTGGTCGCGAAAGCGGATGATCTTGACGAACTCTTCCGCGTCCAGCGAGGCACCGCCGACCAGCGCGCCGTCGATGTCGGCCTGCGCCATGATCTCGGCGACGTTGCCCGACTTGACCGAGCCGCCGTACTGGATGCGGACCTGGTCGGCGACTTCCTGCGAGTACAGCTCGGCGAGCTTGCCGCGGATGGCGGAGCAGACCTCCTGGGCCTCCCCGGCGCCGCAGACCTTGCCGGTGCCGATGGCCCAGACGGGCTCGTAGGCGATCACGACGGACTCGGCCTGCTCGGCGGGCAGGTCCTTCAGACCGCCCTCGACCTGGGCGAGGGTGTGGGCGACGTGGTTGCCGGCCTCGCGGACGGACAGCTCCTCGCCGACGCACAGGATCGGCGTGATGCCGTGCTTGTACGCGGTCTTGACCTTGGCGTTCACGAGCTCGTCGGTCTCGCCGTGGTACTGCCTGCGCTCGGAGTGGCCGACCGCCACGTACGTGCACTTCAGCTTGGCCAGCATCGGGCCGGAGATCTCGCCGGTGTAGGCACCGCCGTCGTGCGCCGAGATGTCCTGGGCGCCGTACTTGATCTTCAGCTTGTCGCCGTCGACGAGGGTCTGCACGGAGCGCAGGTCGGTGAAGGGCGGCAGGACGGCGACCTCGACGGCCTCGTGGTCCTTGTCAGCCAGGGCGAAGGCGAGCTTCTGGACGTGGGCGATGGCCTCGAGGTGGTTGAGGTTCATCTTCCAGTTGCCCGCCATCAGCGGGGTGCGGCCTTTTTCAGCAGCGGTCATTGAGGGTCAGTCCTCCAGTGCGGCGAGGCCGGGGAGCGTCTTGCCCTCGAGGTATTCGAGGGAGGCGCCGCCGCCGGTCGAGATGTGGCCGAATGCCTTTTCGTCGAAACCCAGGATGCGGACGGCCGCGGCGGAGTCGCCGCCGCCGACCACGGTGTAGCCCGGGGAGTCGAGGAGGGCCTGGGCGACCGCTTTGGTGCCCTCGGCGTAGTCGGGGTGCTCGAAGACGCCCATGGGGCCGTTCCAGAAGACGGTGGCCGCGTCGGCGAGCTTCGAGGCGTAGAGCGTGCGGGTCTCGGGACCGATGTCCAGGCCCATCCGGCCGGCCGGCATGGCGTCCGCGGCGACGGTGGCGGGGTGGGCCGGCGCCTTCGTCTTCAGGTCCGGGAACTCCTCGGCGACCAGGGTGTCGACCGGCAGCACCAGTTCGACGCCGTTCTTCTCGGCGCGCTCCAGGTACTCGGTGACGGCGGACAGCTGGTCCTCCTGGACCAGCGACGTGCCGATCTCGTAGCCCTTGGCCTTGAGGAAGGTGTACGCCATGCCGCCGCCGATGAGGATGCGGTCGGCCTTGCCGAGCAGTTCGTCGATGACGGCGAGCTTGTCGGAGACCTTGGCGCCGCCGAGGGCGACGACGTAGGGCCGCTGGACGTCGTCCGTGAGCTTCTTCAGGACGCCGACCTCGGTGGCGATGAGGAAGCCCGCGGCATGCGGCAGGCGGGCCGGGAGGTCGTACACGGACGCGTGCTTGCGGTGCACCGCGCCGAAGCCGTCGCCCACGTAGAGGTCGGCGAGGCCGGCCAGACGGTCGGCGAAGGCGCCGCGCTCGGCGTCGTCCTTGGCCGTCTCGCCGGCGTTGAAGCGCAGGTTCTCGAGGACCGCGACCTGTCCGTCGACGAGACCGGCGACGGTGGCGGTGGCGGACTCGCCGACGGTGTCCGTCGCGAACGCCACGTCGGTGCCGAGGAGTTCGCCCAGACGGGCGGCGGCCGGGGCGAGCGAGAAGGCGGGGTCCGGGGCGCCCTTGGGGCGGCCCAGGTGCGAGGCGACGACGACACGGCCGCCCGCTTCGGCAAGCGCCTTGACGGTGGGCAGCACCGCGCGGATGCGGCCGTCGTCGGTGATGGTGGTGCCGTCCAGCGGCACGTTGAGGTCGGCGCGGACGAAGACCCGCTTGCCCGCGACCCCTTCGGAGAGGAGTTCGTCGATCGTCTTCATGAAGGGACTCCTGGAGAAGAGCTTGTGTTCGCTCGTGATCGCTCGTGATCGGAAGCGGTCGACCGCTCCGATACGTGCGTCAGGGCTCGGACAGCGCGTTGTGGCGCGCCGGCCGAGCCCTGCACTCATATCAGGCGGTCTGCTCCACGATCAGAGCTGGTTGCCGACGAAGACCGTGAGGTCGACGAGGCGGTTGGAGTAGCCCCACTCGTTGTCGTACCAGCCGATGATCTTCACGTTCTTGCCGTCCTGGACCATGGTCAGGGACGAGTCGAACGTGCAGGACGCCGGGGCGTTGACGATGTCGGAGGAGACGATCGGGTCCTCCGTGTACTCGAGGAGACCCTTGAGCTCGCCCTCGGCGGCCTTCTGGAAGGCGGCGTTGACCTCTTCCTTGGTGACCTCGCGGCCGAGCTCGACGACCAGGTCGGTGACCGAGCCGGTCGGGACCGGGACGCGCATCGCGATGCCGTCCAGCTTGCCCTTGAGCTGCGGCAGCACCAGGGCGGTGGCCTTCGCGGCGCCGGTCGTCGTCGGGATGATGTTCTCGGCGGCGGCACGGGCGCGGCGCAGGTCCTTGTGGGGGAAGTCCAGGATGCGCTGGTCGTTCGTGTACGCGTGCACCGTCGTCATCAGGCCCCTGACGATGCCGAAGTTCTCGTCGAGCACCTTCGCCATCGGCGCCACACAGTTGGTGGTGCAGGAGGCGTTGGAGATGACGTGGTGGTTCGCCGGGTCGTACTGGTCCTGGTTGACGCCCAGCACGATGGTGACGTCTTCATCCTTGGCCGGAGCCGAGATGATGACCTTCTTGGCGCCACCGGCGATGTGCTTCTCGGCGTCGGCCTTCTTCGTGAAGATGCCGGTCGACTCGATCACGATGTCGACGCCCAGCTCACCCCAGGGGATGTCCTCGGGGTGGCGCTCGGAGAGCACCTTGAGCGTCTTGCCGTCGACGGTGATCGTGTCGGCGGTGTGGGAAACCTCCTGCTTGAGGCGGCCCAGAATGGTGTCGTACTTCAGCAGGTGGGCAGTGGTCGCGGTGTCACCCAGGTCATTGACGGCCACGATCTCGATGTCTGCGCCCTGCTCGAGCAATGCGCGGAAGTAGTTCCGGCCGATGCGGCCAAACCCGTTGATGCCTACGCGGATCGTCACGAACCGATCTCCTCGTTGGTGCGCCGGCTCAAGTCGCCGGCGAGCTGTATGGGATGTCCCCGACCACCCCCGACCCTACCTCTCCGGGGCCACGCCCGTGACATCGAGTCGGGCCATACCCGGCAGGCCGGGCCTTACCTGCCAGTAGGGTACGGACCGCCCAGGCCGAGAGCCCCTGTGCGGCCCCTCCACCAAGGCAACTTGACCAGGGGCGGGAGGCCTTCCCGGTGTCCCGCCACCGGGCCGGAGTCCGCAGATGCCCCCGCCCGCCTTCTCACCGATCGGCCACCGGCCGACCGGGGTCGATCCGTGAACGGGGCGCCGGAGGGCTTGGCGGCGAGGGTCCGTCCGGCGGCGGCGGGGGTCCTTCCGGCGGCAGCGGTCCGTCCCTCCGGCAGCGGCGGTCCTTCCGGCGGCGGGAGTCCGTCCGACGACGGCGGTCCGTCCCTCCGGCCGCGGCGGTCCTTCCGGCGGTGGGGGTCCGACGACAGCGGCGGGAGTCCCTCCGGCGGCGGCGGTCCATCCGACGGCAGCGGCGGGAGTCCCTCCGGCGGCGGGAATCCTTCCGGCGACGATGGCGGGGCGTCGACGGCCGGCGCGGGCCGGCAGGGCCGGCCCGGGCCGGGTGGCCGGCCGGGCTGCCCCGAACGGGAGGGCGTCAGCCGACGAGGTTGTCGGCGAGTTCCTCGCCGATGTTGGCCTCCGTACCCGGGATGCCGAGGTCGGCGGCGCGCTTGTCGGCCATCGCGAGCAGCCGGCGGATCCGGCCGGCCACGGCGTCCTTGGTCAGCGCCGGGTCGGCCAGCGCGCCCAGCTCCTCCAGCGAGGCCTGTTTGTGCTCCATGCGCAGCCGGCCGGCCGCGGCGAGGTGCTCGGGAACGTCGTCGGCGAGGATCTCCAGGGCCCGCTGCACCCGGGCACCGGCGGCGACGGCCGCGCGGGCCGAGCGGCGCAGGTTGGCGTCGTCGAAGTTGGCCAGCCGGTTCGCCGTGGCGCGCACCTCGCGGCGCATCCGGCGTTCCTCCCAGGCCAGCACCGAGTCGTGCGCGCCGAGCCGGGTGAGCAGGGCGCCGATGGCGTCGCCGTCCCGGACGACGACCCGGTCCACGCCGCGCACCTCGCGGGCCTTGGAGGGGATGGACAGCCGACGCGCGGCGCCGACCAGGGCGAGCGCGGCCTCCGGGCCGGGGCAGGTCACCTCCAGCGAGCAGGAGCGGCCCGGTTCGGTCAGGGAGCCGTGCGCCAGGAACGCCCCGCGCCAGGCGGCCTCGGCGTCGCAGGTGGCCCCCGAGACCACCTGCGGGGGCAGGCCACGGATCGGGCGGCCCCGTCCGTCCACCAGGCCGGTCTGGCGGGCCAGCTGGTCGCCGCCCGCGACCACCCGGACGACATAGCGCGAGCCGCGGCGCAGCCCGCCCGGTGCCATCACGATCAGTTCGGAGCCGTGTCCGAAGATCTCCAGGATGTCCCGCTTGAGGCGGCGGGCGGCCATCGCCGTGTCCAGCTCCGCCTCGATCACGATGCGCCCGCTCACCAGGTGGAGGCCGCCGGCGAACCGCAGAACGGCGGAGACCTCCGCCTTTCTGCAGCAGGTCCGCGTGACGGGGAGCCGGGAGACCTCGTCCTTCACCGCTGCCGTCATCGCCATGGGCCGATCCTTCCATGCATCCGAAAAATACGGTCGTACGCGGCGGCCAGCAGCTCCGGGTCGTGCCGGGGGCTTCCGTCGGGCCGGGCCACCGGCGCCAGCTCGACCGCGGCGCCGAGCCGCTCGGCGGCGTCGGTCAGCAAGTCGCGGTCGGGCACGGCGGCCTCGTCGGCCAGCACCACGTCCAGGGCGAGTTTAGGGGCGTGTCGTCCCAAAACCTCCACATGACGCTGCGGGGAGAAGCCCTCGGTTTCTCCGGGCTGCGGGGCGAGGTTCAGGGAGAGCACCCGGCGCGCCTTGGTCCGGATGAGCGCGTCCAGCAGTTCTGGCACCAGGAGGTGCGGGATGACCGAGGAGAACCAGGAGCCGGGGCCGAGCACCACCCAGTCGGCGTCCAGGACCGCCTCGACCGCCTCAGGGACGGCGGGCGGGTCGTTCGGCACGAGGTGCACGGACTGCACCTCACCGGGGGTGAGGGCGACGGTCGCCTGCCCGCGGACGATGTCCACGGCCTCGGGGTGCTCCGGGTCATGGCCCAGCACCTGGGCCTGGAGCTCCAGCGGTACGGCGGACATGGGCAGCACCCGCCCGTGCGCGCCGAGCAGCCGGCCCACCAGGTCCAGGGCCTGGACGTGGTCGCCGAGTTGCTCCCACAGGGCGACGATCAGCAGATTGCCGACCGCGTGCTCGTGCAGGTCCCCCTTGGACTGGAAGCGGTGCTGGATGACCCGGGCCCAGGTCTGGCCCCATTCGTCGTCGCCACACAGCGCGGCCAGCGCCTTGCGCAGATCGCCGGGCGGCAGTACGCCCAGTTCGTCGCGGAGCCGCCCGCTGGAGCCGCCGTCGTCGGCCACGGTGACGACGGCGGTGAGGTCTCCGGTGATCCGGCGCAGCGCGGCGAGCGAGGCGGACAGCCCCATGCCGCCGCCGAGGGCGACCACCTTGGGCTGGGTGCCCCGGCGTCGCGGTTTGGCGCCGCGGGCCTCGACCGGCCGACCGGCGCGCCCTTCGGGCATCACCCGGCGCAGCCGGTGCAGCCGCGGAGTACGTGCGGTCATTCCCGTCCCATGTCCCGGTGGACGACCACCGTCTCCACGCCCTCCGCGGCGAGTCGGGCGGCGAGCTTCTCCGACATGGCGACCGACCGGTGCTTGCCACCGGTGCAGCCGACGGCGATGGTCACGTAGCGCTTGCCCTCACGGCGGTAGCCCGCGGCGATCAGCCGCAGCAGCTCGGCGTACCGGTCGAGGAACTCCTTGGCGCCGGGCTGGTTGAAGACGTACGCCGCCACCTCCTCGTTGCGGCCGGTGAACGGGCGCAGTTCCGGGACCCAGTGCGGGTTGGGCAGGAACCGCATGTCCACGACCAGGTCGGCGTCGACCGGGAGGCCGTACTTGAAGCCGAAGGACATCACGGTGGCCCGCAGTTCGGGCTCCTCGTCGCCGGCGAACTGGGCGTCCATCTTGGCGCGGAGTTCGTGCACGTTGAGGCTGGAGGTGTCGATCACCAGGTCGGCGTCGCCGCGCAGTTCGCGCAGCAGTTCGCGCTCGGCGGCGATGCCGTCGACGATGCGGCCGTCGCCCTGGAGGGGGTGCGGGCGGCGCACCGACTCGAAGCGGCGCACCAGGGCTTCCTCGGAGGACTCCAGGAAGACGATCCGCCGGGTGACGCCCCGGGCGTCGAGGTCGGCGAGGGATTCGCGGAGGTTGTCGAAGAAGCGTCGGCCGCGGACGTCGACGACGACCGCGATCCGGGCCACGTTGCCCTGGGAACGGGCACCGAGCTCCACCATGGTGGGGATCAGCGCGGGCGGGAGGTTGTCGACGACGAACCAGCCCAGGTCCTCCAGACACTTCGCGGCCGTGGAGCGGCCGGCCCCGGACATGCCGGAGATGATCACCAGCTCGGGGATCGCCGCCTCGGGGGCCCCGGCCGTTTCCTTGCCCGTACTCACCTGTGCTCCGTCACCTGTTCCGTCGCCGTCGTCCTGCCGTGTCCCAAGACCTGCGTCCTGGGCCGTGTCCCGGCCGGTGGCCCGGGCCGCGGCCGCGCCCGCATCCTGACCAGTGTCCTGGCGTGTCTCGTGCTCGGTCATCTCTCCAACCCCCGTCGGTCGTCCGGGGCGCCCGCGGACACGGGCTCCCCGGGAGAGCCCCCGGACTTCCCGGGTTCCTCCACGTCGTCCATGCCAACCATGTCACCCACATCATCCATGTCATCCACGATCTCGCCCGTCGCCGTGTTCACGGCGGGACCGGCGGGGACTGTGCCGGCGAGGGCCGCCGTGATCGCCTCGGCCGTCTTGCGGCCTATGCCGGGCACCTCGCAGATCTGCTCGACGGTCGCCGCCCGCAGCTTCTTCACCGAGCCGAAGTGCTTGATCAGCGCCTGCTTGCGGGTTTCGCCGAGGCCGGGCACGTCGTCCAGCGGACCGGACCGGAAGCGTTTGGCCCGCTTGACGCGCTGATAGCTGATGGCGAAGCGGTGCGCCTCGTCCCGGACGCGCTGGAGCAGGTAGAGGCCCTCGCTGGTGCGGGGCAGCACCACCGGGTCGTCCTCGCCCGGCAGCCACACCTCCTCCAGCCGCTTGGCGAGGCCGCACACCGCGATGTCGTCGATGCCGAGCTCGTCCAGGGCCCGGTGGGCCGCCGCGACCTGGGGGGCGCCACCGTCGACGACCACCAGCTGGGGCGGGTACGCGAAGCGCTTGGGACGGCCGTCGTCCTCGGTGAGCGTGCTCGCGGAGGGTACGGCGGGGCCGTCGGCGGTCCCGTCCGGGCCTAGGGCGCCCTCGGCGCCGGCGGTCCCGTCCGGGGCCGGGGTCCCGTCCACGCCGGCCACCTCACCGCCGGTCCCGGCCCCTGGCTCCTCACCGTCGCTCCACTCGCCGGTCCTCTCCTTGTCGGCGAGATAGCGCCGGAAGCGGCGGGTGATCACCTCGTGCATGGACCGGACGTCGTCCTGGCCGGCGAAGCTCTTGATCTGGAAACGGCGGTACTCGCTCTTGCGGGCCAGCCCGTCCTCGAAGACGACCATGGAGGCCACGACGTCGTCGCCCTGGAGGTGCGAGATGTCGTAGCACTCGATCCGCAGCGGGGCGCTGTCCAGGCCGAGGGCGTCGGCGATCTCCTCCAGCGCGCGCGAGCGTGTGGTCAGGTCGGAGGCGCGCTTGGTCTTGTGCAGGACGAGGGCCTGCTGGGCGTTGCGCTCCACGGTCTCCATCAGGGCCCGCTTGTCCCCGCGCTGCGGGACCCGCAGCGAGACGCCCGAGCCGCGCCGTCCGGTGAGCCACTGCTGGACCGGCTCCACCGGGTCGGGCAGCGCGGGGACCAGGACCTCTCTGGGGACGGCGTCGCCGGTCTCCTCGCCGTACAGCTGCTGCAGGGCGTGCTCCACGAGGGCGCCGGTGGTGATCTCCTCCACCTTGTCGGTGACCCAGCCCCGCTGGCCGCGCACGCGTCCGCCGCGCACGTGGAAGATCTGGACGGCCGCCTCCAGCTCGTCCTCGGCGACCGCGATCAGGTCGGCGTCGGTGGCGTCGGCGAGCACCACCGCGCTCTTCTCCATGGCCTTCTTCAGAGCCCCGATGTCGTCCCGCAGGCGGGCGGCCCGCTCGTACTCCATCTCCTCGGCCGCCTCGGTCATCCGCTGCTCCAGGCGACGCAGATGGGCGCCGGTGCGGCCGGCCATGAAGTCGCAGAACTCCTCCGCGAGTTCGCGGTGCTCCTCGGCGGAGATCCGCTCCACGCAGGGCGCCGAGCACTTGCCGATGTAGCCGAGCAGGCAGGGGCGGCCCGTGCGGGCGGCGTTCTTGAAGACACCGGTCGAGCAGGTGCGCACCGGGAACACCCGCAGCAGCAGGTCCACGGTGTCGCGGATCGCCCACGCGTGCCCGTACGGACCGAAGTACCGGACGCCCTTCTTCTTGTGACCGCGCATCACCTGCACGCGCGGGAACTCCTCGTTCATGGTCACCGCGAGGTACGGGTAGCTCTTGTCGTCGCGGTACTTGACGTTGAAGCGGGGGTCGTACTCCTTGATCCAGGAGTACTCCAGCTGGAGCGCCTCGACCTCCGTGGACACCACCGTCCACTCCACGGAGACGGCCGTGGTGACCATGGTGCGGGTGCGCGGGTGGAGCCCGGCGAGGTCCTGGAAGTAGTTCGCCAGGCGCTGACGCAGGCTCTTCGCCTTTCCGACGTAGATCACCCGGCGGTGCTCGTCGCGGAACCGGTAGACCCCCGGCGAGTCGGGGATCTCACCCGGTTTGGGGCGGTAGCTGGAGGGGTCGGCCATGTCTCACACCCTACTGGCGGGGACCGACACGGCGGCGGAGCCGTGCGACCACCGGCCGGGCACCGCTCCGGAAGGGTTATGACCGGTGGGAAGCGGGAATGTGGGGAGTCCGGCCCCTCGGGCGGGATGCCAGCAGAATGCGGACGCGGTCACGAGTCGGAGGGCTGGTCGGACAATGCGACAGACACGGATCGAGAAAACACGACGGCCGGCCGCCCGCGCCCGCCGGTACGCGGACGAGACGGCCGCCCTCCTCGACTCCCTCGACCCACGCGACCCCGACATCGTGCGCGCCAAGCGCCTGGGGCCGCGTCCGAAGAGCGGCCAGGACGCGGCAGGCCAGTCGTAGGGGAGAGTCGCAGAGAAGTCGCGGGGAAGCCCTTCGCAGCAGGGCGTCAGGGGCCGTGCCGACCCGAAGGTCGGCACGGCCCCTCACGTGTGCGCACCGCGCGTGCGCACACGCGGTGCCCGCTTGTTGGGCATCAGGTGTTGTCGGGAATTGGTCAACACGCTTCAATGCGGGGGAACTCGGGGCCCTGAACGGCGGCGTACGGATGTGAAGACCCGTCCGCGCCGGCGGGGGAGGGCCCCGGGGTGCGCCGAGCGAACGGCCTGACCAGCCGTTGTGGACATTCAGAGAAAGGCCCCTGCATGCCGCACGCCACACCGCACACGGACACGGACACCACCATCGCGAAACTGGACTCGGCCCTGCGCGGCGGCCCCTTCCATGTCGCCCTGCGGGCCGCGATAGCCGCCCGCGGCCTGCCGCTGCAACGGGTGCAGCACCATCTGTCGCGCCACGGCGTGAAGGTGGGTGTCACCAGCCTCAGTTACTGGCAACAGGGCGCCCGCCGCCCACAGCGCGCGGAGTCGCTGCGGGCCGTACGGGCGCTGGAGGAGATTCTGGAGTTGCCGGAGGAGTCGCTGATCCGTCTGCTCGCCGAGTCCGACGAGCAGACGCCGGGCGGCCGTCCCGCGGGCCGTTCCTACCGCTCGCTGGTCGAGACCTCGGGCGTCCTCGCGGGACTGCTGGCCGAGCTCGACGCCACGCGGGACAGCGGGCTGCAGACCCTGGGGCACCACGAGCGGGTCCGGATCGGGGCGCACCGGGAGCTGGCGGAACGTGAGTCCCACCACATCGTGCGCGCGCACCGGGACGGCATCGACCGCTTCGTGGCCGTCCACTACGGCGACCCCGGTTCCGCACCGGCCCGGATGACCGTGCACTCCCTGGAGAACTGCCGCACCGGCCGCGTCCGCTGGCAGCAGGACACCGGTGTGCTCGCGGCCGAGCTGCTCTTCGACACGCGGCTGCGGGCCGGTGACACGTTCCTGTTCCGGTACGCCGTCGAGGACGGCACGGCCGGTGTCTCGCGCGAGTACCTGCACGGGACGGACGCCCCCGGCGGCCAGTACGCGCTCCAGGTGTGCTTCGACGCCGGGGCGCTCCCGGCACACTGCCACCGGTTCACCCAGCACTCCACGGCGGCACCGCGCGGCGGCCGTCAGGAGCTGGCGGTCAGCGTTCTGCACCGCTCGGTGCATCTGGTCGAACCGCGCGTGCGCTCGGGATATGTGGGGATCGGCTGGGACTGGGACTGAGGCTCAGCTCAGAGCTGAGTCTCAGCCTTGCGGCTCAGGTCTGCGGCTTCGCGACGATCGTGCCGTTCCGTACCTCGACGGAGAGCGGTATCAGCGGCGCCACCGCCGGCTCGCGCAGCACCTTGCCGGTGGTGGCGTCGAACTCGCTCCCGTGGCACGGGCAGATCAGCTTCGTCCCCTTCAGCTGGTTGATGGGACAGCTCGCGTGTGTGCAGAGGGTGCTGTACGCCGTGAAGGAGCCGTCCTCGTCCCGGCTGACGACGACGTTGTGGTCCCAGTACAGCTTGCTGCTCCCCCGGGCGACCTCGCTCTCCGCGCCGAGTTCGACGGGCCCGGTCGGCTGCGAGGGCCTCTCCTCGCCTCCCCCGCAGGCGGTGAGGCCGAGTCCGGCCACAGGGGCGAGGGCCATGCCTCTCAGAACGGTACGGCGGCTCGCGGCGGATCGGCCGGACATGGGGTTCTCCACTGGTCGGACGGCGGTACGGGGCGACCTTACCGGGGGCGATCCCTCCGGTCGCCGGGCGGGGAGCGGGTGAGGACGGTGAGACGGGACACGGTGTACACGAGGGCGTAAGCGCTTGCGCAAACGTTTACGTCTGCCGCTGGATGGGATAGCTTCCCCGTCACGGAGCTGCGGCAGGGCATCTGCGTCGGCCGGGTGCGCGAAGGGAGTGGGCGATGGCGACCATGACGGACGTGGCGCGGTGCGCCGGGGTCTCGGTCGCGACCGTCTCGCACGTCCTGAACGGCACACGGCCGGTCCTCCCGCACACCCGCCAGGCGGTCCTGGACGCCGTCGAGGAGCTCGGCTACACCCCGAACACGCTGGCCCGCTCACTGGTGACCGCCCGCACCCGTTCGATCGGGCTCGCGGTGTCGGCGATCAGCAACCCGTACTTCACCGAGATCCTCCAAGGCGTCGAGTCGGCCGCCCTGGAGCACGGCTACAGCCTGCTCATCGCCGATCCGCACGACGACCCCGAACACGAGCGCAAGGTCGTGCAGCTGCTGCACGAGCGCCGGGTGGAGGGCATGATCGTCGCTCCCTCCTCACAGCCGCGCGAGCTGCTCGCCTACCTCGGGCGCCATCGCGTACCGGCCGTGTTCCTCGACCGGGTGGTCGAGGGCTCCGGCGAGGGCGGCCCACGCTTCGACCAGGTCTGCGCCGAGAACACGGAGCCGACGGCCCGGCTGGTCACGCACCTCGCCGGGCTCGGCCACCACCGGATCGCCCTGGTCGCGGGGCGGCCCGGGTTCAGCACCACCGCCGAGCGGATCACCGGGTACCGGCACGGCCTCGCGAGTGCGGGACTGCCGTTCGACGAACGGCTCCTGGTGCACGGCGACTCCGAGTCGGCCGGTGCCGAACGGGCCACCGGTGATCTGCTCTCCCTCGGCGCTCCCCCGACCGCGCTGGTCACCGGGAACAACGCCATGACGATCGGCGCCCTGCGCGCCCTGCGCGCCCACGGTCTCTCCGTGCCCGGGGACATCGCGCTGTGCTGCTTCGACGACTTCGCCTGGGCGGACCTGTTCTCCCCCCGGCTCACCGCGATCGCCCAGCCCAGCAGGGACATCGGCGCCCGTGCCGTCCAGGTGCTCCTGGACCGGCTCGCCGTCCCGGACCGGCCCGCGCGGACCGAACGGCTCTCCTGCGCCTTCGTACACCGCACGTCCTGCGGCTGCCCGGACCCGCAGGACCCCCCGGAGCGGCCTGCGCAGTCCCAGTAGCCCCTACGGCCTCGGCACACGCAGCAGACCCACCAGCAGACCCACAGCCCGACAACCCAGCAGCCCTAGAAAGGGACCCCTCGTGATCGTCATAGCCGGTGAGGCACTGATCGACCTGGTACCGCAGGGGGCGGGCGCGCTCGCGGCGCTGACGCCGGCGCTCGGTGGCGGCCCCTACAACACGGCGGTGGCGCTGGGCCGTCTCGGCTCCCCCGCCGCCTTCTGCTCCCGGGTGTCCCGCGACGCCTTCGGCGAGGCGCTGCTGGACCGGCTGCGGGAGACCGGCGTGGTGGTGTCGTCGGTGCAGCGCGGTGACGAGCCGACGACGCTCGCCGTCCCCGCGGTCGCGGCGGACGGCTCGGCGGTCTACTCCTTCTACGTGGAGGGGACGGCGGATCGGCTGTTCACGGCGCCGGACGCTTTGCCGGCCGGCACCCGCGCGGTGTCCTTCGGCACCTGCTCCCTCGTGCTGGAGCCGGGGGCGAGCGCGTACGAGGAGCTGATGCGCACCGCCCACGCGCGCGGTGTGTTCACCGCACTGGATCCCAACATCCGGCCGGGGCTGATCCCGGACCCCGACGCCTACCGGGCCCGGTTCCTGAGCTGGCTGCCGTCGGTGTCGCTGCTGAAGCTGTCCGAGGAGGACGCCCGGTGGCTCGGCGGCACGCCCGCGCGGTGGCTGGCGGCCGGTCCGGCGGCGGTCGTGGTCACCCGGGGCGGTGACGGGCTGACCGTGTTCACTCGGGAGGGCGGCGAGTACTCCGTGCCGGGTGAACGGGTCGAGGTGGTGGACACGATCGGCGCGGGCGACACCGTCAACGCGGCGCTGCTGCACGGCCTGGCAGCCCGGGGCGCGCTCAACGAGCGGGGGGTGGCCGTGCTGGGCGCGGACGGCTGGCGGGAGCTGCTCGGCTTCGCGGCGCGCGCGGCGGCGATCACCTGCTCACGCGCGGGTGCCGAGCCTCCGTACGCCCACGAGCTGGACGGCTGAGCCCTCCGTCCGAGGCATGAACCGCCGGACAGGCCGTGAGGGCCGTAAGCCTTCGGGCCGCGCCCCGCGGGGTTCTCCCACGGAGCACGGCTCTTGCACCGCCTTCGCGCTGTCCGACCGGGGTGAGCGACCCGGCGGATCCGGGTCCGGATCCGCCGGGTCGTTCACCTCGGGTCGAGCGGGTCAGGCCTTGGCCGTCCGGGCCGTCCCCTTACCGGCGGTCTTCGCGGCGGTCTTCGCCGGGGCCTTCTTCGCCGCCGCCTTGCGCGGCGCCCGCACCGGGGCGGCGTCGCTGATCCGGTCCGCGCCGAGGACGTCGCGCAGGAACTTGCCGGTGTGGCTGGCCGGGACCGCTGCAATCTGCTCGGGCGTGCCCTCCGCGACGACCAGGCCGCCACCGGAACCGCCCTCGGGTCCCATGTCGACGACCCAGTCGGCGGTCTTGATCACATCGAGGTTGTGCTCGATGACGATGACCGTGTTGCCCTTGTCGACCAGGCCGGACAGGACGGTCAGCAGCTTGCTGATGTCCTCGAAGTGCAGTCCGGTGGTCGGCTCGTCCAGGACGTAGACCGTGCGGCCGGTGGAGCGCCGCTGCAGCTCGCTCGCGAGCTTCACCCGCTGGGCCTCGCCGCCCGACAGGGTGGTGGCCGCCTGACCGAGCCGGACGTACCCCAGACCGACGTCGTGGAGCGTCTTCATGTGGCGGGAGATCGCCGGGACGGCCTCGAAGAAGTGCATGGCCTCCTCGATCGGCATGTTCAGGACGTCGGCGACGGACTTGCCCTTGTAGTGGACCTCCAGGGTCTCCCGGTTGTAGCGGGCGCCGTGGCAGACCTCGCACGGGACGTACACGTCCGGGAGGAAGTTCATCTCGATCTTGATGGTGCCGTCGCCCGCGCAGTTCTCGCAGCGGCCGCCCTTGACGTTGAAGGAGAAGCGGCCGGGCAGGTAGCCACGGACCTTCGCCTCGGCCGTCTCGGCGAATAGCTTGCGGACGTGGTCGAAGACGCCGGTGTACGTCGCCGGGTTGGAGCGCGGGGTGCGGCCGATGGGCGACTGGTCGACATGCACGACCTTGTCGACCAGGTCGTCGCCGTCCACGCGGGTGTGCCGGCCGGGGACGCTGCGGGCGCCGTTCAGCTCACGGGCCAGGTGGGTGTACAGGATGTCGTTGACCAGCGTGGACTTGCCGGAGCCGGAGACGCCGGTGACCGCGGTGAACACGCCGAGGGGGAAGGACACCTCGATGTCCTGCAGGTTGTTCTCCCGGGCGCCGTGCACCGTGAGGAGACTCGACGGGTCGATCGGGCGGCGGAGGTCCGGCAGCGGGATGGCCTTCCGGCCGGACAGGTACTGGCCGGTCTGCGACTCGGTGTTCTCGAGCAGCTCCTTCAGGGCTCCGCTGTGCACGACCTTGCCGCCGTGCTCACCGGCGCCCGGACCGATGTCGACGATCCAGTCGGCGACCTTGATGGTGTCCTCGTCGTGCTCGACGACGATGAGCGTGTTGCCCATGTCGCGGAGTCTGACCAGGGTCTCGATCAGCCGGTGGTTGTCGCGCTGGTGCAGGCCGATGGACGGCTCGTCGAGGACGTAGAGGACGCCGACGAGGCCGGAGCCGATCTGGGTGGCCAGGCGGATGCGCTGGGCCTCGCCGCCGGAGAGGGTGCCCGCCGCGCGGTTCAGCGAGAGGTAGTCGAGGCCGACGTCGACCAGGAACCGCAGCCGCTCGTTGACCTCCTTCAGCACTCGCTCGGCGATCTTCTTGTCGCGGGCGGAGAGCTTCATCGCGCCCAGGAAGTCCGCGCACTCGCTGATGGACATGGCCGAGACCTCGGCGATCGACTTCCCCAGGACCGTGACGGCGAGAATGATCGGCTTGAGGCGGGTGCCTTCGCACGAGGGGCAGGCGACCTCGCGCATGTAGCCCTCGAAGCGCTCGCGGCTGGCGTCGGTCTCGGCCTCGCTGTGCCGGCGCTTGACGAAGGGGAGGGCGCCCTCGAAGGCCGTCGTGTACCGGCGCTCGCGTCCGTACCGGTTGCGGTAGCGGACCTCGACCTGGGTCTTGTGACCGTGCAGCAGGGCCTTCTTGGCGCGCTGCGGCAGACCGGCGAAGGGGATGTCCGTGCGGAAGCCCAGCGCGTCGGCGAGGGCTCCGATCAGCCGGGCGAAGTAGTCCTTGGTGTGGCCGTGCGACCAAGGGTGGATGGCGCCCTCGTCGAGGCTCTTGTCCGGGTCGGGGACGATCAGTTCCGGGTCGACCTCCATGCGCGTGCCGATGCCGGAGCACTCGGGGCAGGCGCCGAAGGGCGAGTTGAAGGAGAAGGAGCGGGGCTCCAACTCCTCGAAGGACAGGTCGTCGTACGGGCAGTACAGGTGCTCGGAGAACATGCGCTCGCGCTCGGGGTCGTCCTCGGGGAGGTCGACGAAGTCGAGCACGACCATGCCGCCGGACAGGCCGAGCGCGGTCTCCACGGAGTCGGTGAGGCGGCGCTTGGCGCTGTCCTTCACGGTGAGGCGGTCGACGACCACCTCGATGGTGTGCTTCTCCTGCTTCTTCAGTGTGGGCGGGGTGGCGAGCTGGATGGTCTCGCCGTCCACCCGCGCGCGGGAGTAGCCCTTGGACTGGAGGTCGGCGAAGAGGTCCACGAACTCGCCCTTGCGCTCCCGCACCAGCGGCGACAGCACCTGGAAGCGGCTGCCCTCCGACAGCTCCAGCACCCGGTCGACGATGGCCTGCGGGGACTGACGCGAGATGGGGCGGAAACACTGGGGGCAGTGCGGTGTGCCGATGCGTGCGAAGAGCAGCCGCAGGTAGTCGTAGACCTCGGTGATGGTGCCCACGGTGGAGCGCGGGTTGCGCGAGGTCGACTTCTGGTCGATGGAGACCGCCGGGGACAGCCCTTCGATGAAGTCGACGTCCGGCTTGTCCATCTGGCCGAGGAACTGCCGGGCGTACGAGGAGAGCGACTCCACGTAGCGCCGCTGCCCCTCGGCGAAGATCGTGTCGAAGGCCAGTGAGGACTTGCCCGACCCCGACAGGCCCGTGAAGACGATGAGCGCGTCGCGCGGGAGGTCGAGCGAGACATTCTTGAGGTTGTGCTCGCGCGCTCCACGGACGATGAGACGGTCGGCCACGCCGGTCCGCACCTTTCTGAGAGGAGTGACAGGGGCGGGGCCCCCGTGTCTTCCCACACTAGGGCGAGCCACTGACAACGCCGGTCGGATTCACGGGGTGACAACAATCCCCGGCTCTCCAGCATGCCCGACGCCACGACCGAGCTTATAGCACGTACATTCGATTCACGGTCTCCCTTCGCCACCTTCACCCGAAGGTGTGGCGTGACTAGGGTCGGCGCCATGACTGATCACGTTCATGACCTGGCATCCGTACACGATGCGACCGAGCGGCTGCTCCTCGCGGTCGGCGCACTGGACAACGCCACTGTGACGCAGACGTCACGGCTTCCGGGCTGGACCCGTGGACATGTGCTGGCTCACATCGCGCGCAACGCGGACGCCTTGGTGAACGTCCTGGAGGGGCGTGCGATGTACGTCTCCAGCGCCGCCCGGGAGGCCGACATCGAGCGGGACGCCTCGCGCCCCCTCGACGTCCAGCTCGCGGACCTGCGGGAGGCGGCAGCCCGCTTCCAGCGGGTGGGCGCGGCACCGGCGGACTGGTCGCGCACCCTGGAGCTGCGAGGCGGTGTCACGGACCGGGCGGCCCGGGTGCCGTTCCGGCGCTGGGTCGAGGTGGAACTGCACCACGTGGACCTCGGCATCGGCTACGAGTTGGAGGATCTGCCGGAGGATTTCACCGAGCGGGAGATCCGCTTCCTGAGGGCGCGGTTCGACGGCCACCAGGACGTGCCCACGACGCGGCTGACCACGAGTGACGGCCGGTCCTGGACCACCGGCGGCGGCGCACCGGGCGACCCGGTCGAGGTCGAGGGTCCGGCCGCCGACCTGCTCGGCTGGCTCTCCGGACGCCGCGATGGCTCCGGGCTGACGGTGAAGGTCGGCACCCTGCCTGCCCTTCCCCCACTATAGGCTGGTCACCATGACGTACAGCGGGCGTGTGACGGTCGGCGGATCGGCCGACGTGCACGAACTCAAAGACCTGATGATCACCAAGGTCGCCGTCGGGCCCATGGACAACAACGCCTATCTGCTGCGCTGCCGGGCCACCGACGAGCAGCTACTGATCGACGCGGCCAACGACGCGGACACCCTGCTGGGCACGATCGGTGACGACGGCATCGCGTCCGTCGTCACCACGCACCGGCACGGTGATCACTGGCAGGCGCTCGCCCGGGTGGTGGCGGCCACCGGTGCCCGCACCCACGCGGGCCGGGACGACGCCGAGGGCATCCCGGTGCCGACGGACGTCCTGGTCGACGACGGCGACACGATCCGGGTGGGGCGGGTGGAACTCACCGCGCGCCATCTCGTCGGCCACACCCCCGGCTCGATCGCCCTCGTCTACGACGATCCGCACGGGCATCCCCATGTGTTCACCGGGGACTGCCTGTTTCCGGGCGGTCCTGGGCGGACAACACAGCCGGAGGACTTCCGGAGCCTGATGGGCGGCCTGGAAGCGAAGGTCTTCACCCTGCCCGATGAGACGTGGGTCTATCCCGGGCACGGCGACGACACCACCCTCGGGGATGAGCGCCCACACCTCGAGGAGTGGCGGGCCCGCGGCTGGTAGCCGCCAGGCCCTCGAGCGGTTCAATCACAGAGAAGCCCCCAGCTGTCCGGCCGGGGGCTTCGTCGTGCTCGAGGTCGTCACTCCTCCCCGCGAGCTCCATCGCTGCGCTCGGCCTGGATCTGTGCCGCAATGCGCCGCACCCACTCACGGCTATAGGGCGTGTGGTCGGAGATGTCGGTTAGCGATAGGCCGGCGCCGCGGGCGTCGGCCACCAGCCCATCGAGCGCCTTGCGGGTCTTCTCGTGGGCTTCTGTCGCACGGTCGAGCTTCTTGAGGAACGCCCTGCGCTCCGCCTCGCTGGGCTTGGGTGGCTGGCTGGTCATGACCAGCATGTTCCCACACCTATGCATCTACTCGATAGACGAATCTTCAAGATCTTCCGTCTACTTAGTTGCAAGGTGACGCACTCTCATGCCATGCTGTTCCTGCAACAAAGTAGACGGCCCTCGGCGGTGTTGGAGCACCGACCGAGGGCCTGACGGAACAACCCGACTAGACCGGGAGCCCGCTGTGCTCAAGCTTCTCACGTCCCCTCGTACCGCCCGCACCGTGCGCGGCCTGATCGGGAACCTCATCGAGACGGCCGCCGACGCCGTCCGCTCCCTCGCCCCCGCCGAGGTCGAGCCGGTCGTCGAGGTCGCCCCGGACCCGGCCGGCCTGTACGAGGCGGACGAGATGCCCGCCACCGAGGCGATCGAGGCCGCCGCCGCCGAGTACGAGCGCGCCGCCGACCAGGCCCGCCGCGCCGACCGCGGCAAGCGCGCTGCGAAGAAGGTCCTCGACCGGCTCCCGGCCGGCGTGTACGGCGCCTGGCGGATCTTCCGCACCCCGTCGTCCCGGCAGACCCCGGACCTGGCGGAGATCACCCGCATCTTCAAGGCCCACGGCCTGGGCCCGGTCCCGATGAAGCCGTGCGCGGCCTCCCTCAAGGTCGAGGCCGTCGAGGTCGCCGCCCTGGCGGTGGCCGCATGAACGCCGCCGAAGTCAGCCAGATCATCAAGACCCACAAGCTCAGCGAGAACATGCTCCGCGCGCTCTACACCGGGGAAGACGGGGAGCCGGTGGCTTGCACCGCCAGCACGGAGCGCGCCCTTATCGCCCGTGAGCTGATCCACCCGACGGAGAGCATGCTGACGCCCAAGGGCGCCGCCCTCATCGCGGAACTGCGAGCACCGCGCGTAGCCACGCCGAAGCGTCCCGCCCGCACCGCCGCTGACCTCCCGGCAGGCACCCGCGTCACGACCCCCGAGGGGCGGACGGGAACGGTCAACGGATACGACATCGGACGCGTCGCCAACTCGAACCACCCCAACTACGGCCGCGAGTACGTCGGCGTCGAGCTGGACCCCATCGAGGGCGCTGCGCCCGGCACCGGGCGCACTCGGCAGTTCGTCGACGAGCTGCGCATCGACCGCCTCGCGCCCGAGGCGAGCACCGCCTCTCTGGCTCCCGGATCGGCGGTGGCCCGGTGAGCGCCCTCCTCGGCCGCCTGATGGCGAAGACCACCCCGGGCCCCAACGGCTGCGTCATCTTCACCGGCAGCACCGTCGAGGGATACGGCCAGATCTTCGCCGCCGGCCGCCGTGAGCTGACCCACCGGGTCGCCTACCTGCTGCTGGTCGGGGAGATCCCGGAGGGCATGCGCGTCAGCCACCTCTGCCACACGGCTGACACCAGCTGCCCCGGCGGGAAGGCGTGCCTGCACCGACGCTGCATCAACCGCGACCACCTCACCGCGCGTTCGCAGTCCGACGTCAGCCGGGAGGGGCACGGCCGCAAGATGAAGCCCGCCGGCTCCGCGCGGCTGACCCGCCGGGAGCGTGACGAGCAGGTGGCCGCCAGCCGCAGCGCGGGAGACAGGGAGGCGTTCGCCGCCTTGTACCGCCGTCACGCGCCCTCGATCACGGGTCTGGTGCTGACGCTGGTCCGGGACCGCAACGTGGCGCTTGCCGAGGACCTGACGGCGGAGGCGTTCATCCGGGCGTGGAGGGCGTGGCCGAAGTGCCGGGCCACCACGGACGTGCAGCGCCGGGCGTGGCTGCGGACGATCGTCCGCCACACGGTCATCGACCACTACCGGGTGAAGGCCAACACCGCCGAGACGGCGATGGACCCGACGGCCTGGCAGTACGCGAACCGCGCGGTTGACGCCTCCGACACGGCGGGCTGCTACGCCCTGGCCCGTACCGGCCGGCGCTCGCTCGCCACCCACTGACCACTGCTTCGACGGCCCCCGCACAAGCGGGCGGCCCCGGCAGGTGCTCGCAACACCCGCCGGGGCCTAGGCCGAACCCCTATTCACCAGGGAGAAGGACCA
Organism: Streptomyces incanus; assembly: GCF_042656345.1. Taxonomy (NCBI): domain Bacteria; kingdom Bacillati; phylum Actinomycetota; class Actinomycetes; order Kitasatosporales; family Streptomycetaceae; genus Streptomyces; species Streptomyces incanus. Next base: position 70,880 of record NZ_JBHSPC010000032.1, on the reverse strand, counting down.
TGCAGAACACCGTACAGACCATCCCCGCCGCGTTCATCGAGCCGAAGCCGGCCGTCGTCGAGGACCGCACCGTCACCTACCCGCTGCGCTCCGGCGGCTTCCTCGCCGTCGACTGCCCCGCCTGGTGCACCGCCGACCACGCCGACGACATCGAGCGCGGCATCGACCCCGTCGACCTGCAGCACACGGGCGCCCCGATCAGCCTCGGCTTCGACGACGTCGACGGCGAGCGGGAGACCATCCTCGAGGCCCGCCTCGTTCAGTGGCCGTTCGACCCCGACGGCGACACGAAGCCGCACATCGACCTCACCCCCGAGGCCAGCAGCGGCGAAAGCCTGATCTGCCGCAACCGCATCGAGCTCGACGAGCAGATCCGCCGGGTCCGCGCCCACCTCAACGAGCTGATCCGGCTGGGTGACCGGCTCGCCCAGGCGCAGGCCGACGACCACGCCGAGCGGGCCGCCGCCCGCGGCACCGGCAAGCCGTGGCTGTCGCTGTCCCGCACCGACGTGCAGTCGATGCCGATCGCCTACCTGCTGAAGGCGTTCGGTGTGCGGGCCGTGGAGACCGAGGACATCGGCCGTAAGGCCGTGCTCGCCCTGGTCGGGGAGCCGGGGGCGATGGAGCTGCGCATGCTGCCGGACCTGCCGCAGCAGCTGCGGGAGGACCAGACCCGCCGCGCCCTGCTCGCCTGGCACGACGCCCAGACCAGCAGCCGTGGCTGAGTCCCTTCCGCTGGTGCGGCGCCTCCCCTCCGAGGCGCCGCCCCACCCCCGACACCCTGGGAGCAACCCGGTGAGCACCTCCTACAACCCGCTGCACGACCCGGACGACACCGAGGTCTTCCCGGCGCCCCTGGATCGTGAGCTGCGGGCGGTCCGCGAGTACCTGGACCGGGTGGCCACGGCCAACATCCACGACCACCAGGCGATGGTGAAGGCCGCGGTCGGCCTGCACTACCGGATGCGCTCCCTGATCGCCGCGGTGGACGCCGAGCGGGGTGAGGGCCAGTGAGCACCGCGCCCCGCCGGCAGGACCCGCGTTACCGGGACGGCGTCGTCATCCTGCTGACCCTCGACCGCGGTGAGGTCGTCGTACCCGAGCCCGCCTGGTGCCGCGGCCACGACGACGACCTGGTCGGCCACCTCGCCGACGTCACCCACAACGGGCCCGCGGTCCGCGCCGACGCCGTCACCGCCCAGTACGGGCCGCTGCAGGTCATGGAGGCGCGCATCAGCTGGGCGCCCCACGGCCAGGTGCAGCCGGAGCCGGCGCCGCTGCTCGCGATCCGCGTGGACGTCGAGGTCACCGTCGCCGTCGAGGACGGCCGCCACCTCGCCCAGGCCCTGCGTGCCGCAGCCGTCCGCATCGACCGCACCCTCGACGAGGTCGCCCGCCTGCGAGGTGACCGCCCGTGAGCGCCAAGAAGTGGCCCGTGCGCCGCCCGACCGAGCACGCCGCCCTCCGCCGCCTCGAGCGGTCGGCCCGTCCCCTCCCGTCCGTACCCGCCCTGATGGCCGCGCTGCTCGACGCGAACGAGCGCCGCGACCGTGAAGGCGTCTGCCTGGCCGCGCACCGTGTCGTGCGGGCCGCCGAGGAGTACTCATGAGCAACGTCAAGAAGGCGGCGCCCTGGCTGCTGCCCGCCACGCTCACCGCCATCGCCATCGTGTGGGCCGTCACCGCCATCGGCGGCATCCTCGCCGCGACCGCTCACCCCGCGTTCGCCTACTCCGTCGCCGTTCTCTACGACGCCGTATGGCTGTACGCCCTGGCGCAGGAGACCGCGCACCGCCGGCAGGGATCCAGTGCCCGACTACCGAAGGCGATCGGCTGGGTGTTCCTGCCGCTGACCGTCGCGGTACTGACCGTTCACGGGCTGCTCGCTGGGGACGTCCTGGCCGCCGTGGTCGGCGCCCTGATCCCTGTCCTGGCCAAGGTGACGTTGGTGATGGCGATCGACCGGGACCGTACCCGGATCAGTGCCCGCGCTCAGGCCGCCATCGACCGGACCCGTGCCGCGACCCGTGACCGCATCGCCGTGTCCCGGGCTGTAGCGGCGGCCCGCGCCGACGAGACCACGGCGGCAGCCGACATCGTGAAGGGCGCCCGGGAGGCGGAAGCGAAGGCGGTCACGGTCACGCACGACGCCTACGAAAAGTACGCCGAAGTGATGGACCAGCACCCCCTGCCCGAGCCGGTCGGCGAGCTGCCCGGCCTGGTCTCCGACAGCGACCTCGAGGCCCTGCTGTCGGGCGGTGTGCCGGAGCCCGTTCCTGCACTTGGCACGGGGGGTGACGGGGCTTCGGGTGACCGGTCCGGCACGGAGGACGGCACGCCCGCGCTGGAGTCGGCGAAGGAAGCCAACAGCCGTGCGGTGGCGCTGCTGGCCGCGGAGCTGTACGCGACCGATCCGCCGCCGTCCAAGCGGAAGTTCCGGGCTGCGATGCGCGCCGCGATGAACACCCGCGGGCTGACCGGAGCGTGGGACGTAATCGATGCCCTGTACGACCGTGAGAAGCAGCTCGCCGAGGGTGGTGACCGGTCATGAAGTGGCTTCTCCTCGGCGCCCTGCTCGGGCTGCTCCTGACCATCCCGCAGGCGCCCGCCCTGGCCGTCGCCGCCGTGGCCGTGCTGGCGTCCCAGCCGCTGCTGGTCGCGTTCGTCCTCGGCATCCTCGCCCGCCCGTACCTGCCCCGGCTGGGGAGGTGGACGCGGTGAGCGACGCCCTCGAGAAGGCCGCGGCCGACGTGGTGGCCGCCGCCGACAACACCCGGCAGGTGGAACTCATCGCCGCGGTCCTCGCCGCGCAGCAGCTCCTCGCCCAGCAGCAGCCGCCCCAGCCGACCCCGGTGCCGCGGTCCGAGTTCGACACGCGGAAGTGGCTGACGCTCGGCTTCCTCGGCATCGCCGGCGGCCTGGTCGCCTCCCTCTTCGCGATCGCCGTCGCCATCGGCGCCGTGTCCGTCGCGATCCTCGCCCTGGTCCTGCGCGGCCTGTGGCGCGACTACCTCAACAGCAAGTAACCCCCATCCCACCTGCAAGGAGTCCAGTCATGAGTGTTCGTTCCCGTGCCAGCCGTGAGCGCCGTACCCGCATCGGCCGCATCGCCCGCCAGATGCTGCGCGACCACGGCCGCGTCCGCCCCGCCGACGTCGTCTGGCTCGCCGTCAACGCCGGCATGAAGACCAGTCCCGGCGAGGTCCGCACCGTCCTGTGCCGCATGCGCCTGCACCGCTGACCTGCCCTTCCGTCCCGCAGACCGACACCGCGTCGGTCTGTCGGGCGGTGAGGGGAGCCGACCCGGCACCACCCGATGACCGCTTCTCTCCCGGAAGGGATTGCTTTGAGATGACCTGCCAGGCCCGATACCTGCTCGCCGCTCTTGTCCTGGCGCTGCTCGCGGTGACCACCGCGTGCACGCCGGACTACCCGGCCGGACCGTCCGGCCGCGTCACCGACCGGGACCGCGCCTACTTCAAGTCGGGCGGCTGGCGCTACTGGCTGACCGTCGACGGTCGGAAGTTCCGCGTCACCCGCGCCGACTACCGGCACTGCGTCCGCGGCTCCAACTACCCCACCTGCACGACCCGCGGCTGACCGGCTGCCCGATCCGCCCGTCTCGCACGGGCGGTGAGGGGAGCCGGGACAGCCCCGGTCCATCACCCCGAGGAGAACCCCATGGCAGACCCGAAGCTCACCGCCGGCGAGATCGCCAAGCTCGCATGGCTCACGGCCCGGATGGCGAAGCGCGGCATCGCCGACGACAAGACCGTCGGCCACGTCTACCAGGGCGACCTGCAGCGGAAGTTCGACCGCGTCCTCGAGGGCGCCCGCAAGCGCGAAGAGAAGCAGAGCAAGCGCAAGTAACGCCCCGGGGCGGCCGTCAGCTGCCAGGCAAAACCGGCCGCCCCGGGCCTCCCAGCCACCCTCACGAGCAACCGGAGATCACATCATGACGGACACCATCCCGACGCCCGTAATCAACGGATACGCGAACCCGCAGGTGTCGCTGCTGAAGTTCGCGCCCGCACCCGAGGAAGGATGGGTGCCGGCGTCCACCCTCGACGATGACCAGCAGGTGCAGGGGGAGGCGGTCGACCGCGACGACAACCCGCTCGCCGACTGGCTGACCGTGCCGGACGTGCCGATCCTCCCGGCCTGGGCGCAGTCGGCAGCATCCTTGAAGGCGAACACGGCCGCGCTGGGCAGGCTGTGCCTGTGGCACTCCCGCTACCACCTGCTGCGCGTCCCCAAGTACGCGTTCCGCACGGCGTGGCTGGCCACGAAGGGCCTGTGGCGCGCCGTGCGCGGACTGTGGCCTTCCCTCACCGCCTCGGACCGCAGCGCCACCGTGAACGCCCTCCGCGCCCACGTGCGCGAGCACCCCGAGGACGTCGACATGGCCGTCAAGTACGCGCTGCTGCACCGGGAACGCACCCTCGCCCGCCGCTGGCGCTTCGGTGCCGCCGCAACCGCCGTCGCTGCCACGGCGGTCGGCTGGTGGCTGGCCCCGCTGCCCGTACAGGCCGGCATGGTCGCCGCCGTGGCGCTCCCGCTCGCCTACCTCGGGCGCGGCGACGACGTGCAGCTCCTCGACAACCCGACGCCGCCACTGCGGGTGGACATGTCCGCGCAGCAGCTCAACGACGCGTTGCGCGCCGCGGGCCTGCTCAAGGCAGGCAAGGGCGACGACGACGGCCCCCGGGTCACCTGCGTGATGGGGCCCGTGCGGGACGGGAACGGGTGGGCGGTCATCTTCGACCTGCCCAAGGGCGGCGGCAAAACGGCTGCCGACGTCCTCGCCAAGCGCACGGCGATCGCCGCCGAGCTCGGCGTCGACGAGATCCAGGTCATCGCCTCCCGCGTCCGCGCAGCAGCCGGCGGAAACGCCGGGCGGGTATCGCTCTGGGTCGCCGACGACGACCCCTACCTCGGTACGCCGAACCCGTCCCCGCTGGTCAAGGCGGAGACGTTCAGCGTGTGGGACCCGATCCCGTTCGGGCAGGACGCCCGCGGAACGCGCATCACCGTGCCGGTCATGTGGCAGTCGCTGTTCTTCGGCGGCCTGCCCCGACGGGGCAAAACCTTCACCCAGCGCCTGCTCACTGCGGCCGGCCTGCTCGACCCCTACGTGCGGCATTACGTCGCTGATGGGAAGGGTGGGGCGGACTGGATGCCGCTCAAGGCGGTCGCGCATCGGCTGGTCATGGGAGCCGAGGACGACGCCGTCGAGGCGCTCAAGGCGATGCTGAAGGAGCTGTTGGCGGAGATGGAGCGCCGGTTCGTGCTGCTGCGCGGCCTGCCCGTCTCCGTCTGCCCCGAGGGCAAGCTGACCCCGGGCATCGTCGAGCGGTACAACCTGCCGGTCATCTTCCTGACGATCGACGAACTTCAGGAGTACTTCACCGCGATGGAGAAGGACGACCGCGAGCAGGTCATCAACGACCTCTGCAGGCTCGCCCGCCGCGGCCCCGCCGCAGGGTTCATCTCCAACTACGCCAGCCAGCGCCCCGACGCCGACAGCGTGCCGACGAAGCTGCGGGAGATCATCACCCTGCGCTACTCGACGCAGGTCGTCGATCAGACCAGCTCTGACATGATTTTGGGTAAGGGGAAGGCCGCCCAGGGCGCCGACGCCTCCGTGCTCTCCGAGGAGCACAAGGGCACCGGCGTGCTGGTCACCGGCCCCGCGTCGTTCGTGACCGTGCGCGCCGACTTCCTCGACGGGCCCGCCTTCTCCGAACTGTGCCAGCGCGGCCGTGCCCTGCGCGTCAAGCACAACCAGCTCACCGGGGACGCGGTCGGAGACGTCACCGCCGCCGCCGACCAGGCCGGCTACAGCATCGCCCCTGTCCTGTCGGACTGCCTCGACGTCATGCGGCACACCGACCGGATGCACACCGTCGACCTGCTCGACCGGCTCGTGAACGTCGACGAGGACCGGTACGGCGACTGGGACCCCGAGCGCCTGGCCGCCGAACTCGAGGCCGCGGGCGTCGACCGGACGACGCGACAGGTGAAGGTGTCCGGCGTGAACCGGGCCGGCTACCGGCGGGCCGACCTCGAGGCCGCGGTGCCCGCCGAACTGCTGCTGTCCGCACGGCGGGTAGAGGGCTCCCCCGCTACCGGGCCCGCTACGAACACCCCTTCCGGCGACAGCCCCGAGAGCGCCTGATGTAGAGGGGGCCCGCTACCCCGGTAGTGACCTTGGTAGTGGGCCCCCACCTGCGAAGTAGTGCCCGTAGAGGGGTGCGGGGCAGGGCCCTCACCCCGCCTCGTACCCCGCCTTTTGAGAGGACCCCCTTGACCGCCATCTTCGACTCGCCGGCGGAGACGCTCGGCGAGCACATCGCCCGCCTGGCCGCCATCGAAGCCGACGCCGACAGTGTGCAGATCTGGCAGCCCATGGTGGTGCCCGGGCTGCTCCAGAGCTTCGCCTACGCCGCCGCGGCCATCCGCGCCGCCGCCCCGGCCCTGCCGCTCGAGGTCGTCGACGAACGCGCCGACGCCCGCCGCAAGCGCATCGACGAACTCGGACGGCCCGGCGCCCGCAGCATCAGCGTCGTCATCGACGAGTCCGCTCTGCACCGGCCCGTGGGCGGCCGTCAGGCGCTCGCCGACCAGTTGGAGCACCTGCTCACCCTCGAGGCCCTGCAGCCGTCCCTGACGGTGCGCGTGCTGCCGCAGGGCGGCGAGGAACACCCGGGCCTACTGGGCGCCTTCACCCTCTATCAGGCGGCGGGCCGGCGGGCGGTGTTCGTGGAGTCCCTGACGGACTCGACGATCAGCAGCCGCCCCGAGGACGTCGCCGCCTACGCTTCCGCTTGGGAGAGGCTGACCAGCCTGGCGCTTTCGCCGCAGGCTTCGGTGCAGCTCATCGACGGAGCATGGGGGGCGTTGTGCCGCAGAGGGAAGACGACCGGCTGATCTGGAAGACCTCGACCTACACCGACTCCGGGGCGTGCCTGGAGTGGTCGCGCCCCGCCTCGGGTGTCCTGGTGCGCGACACGAAGGCTCGAGGCCGCGCCACTGTCCCGATCGGGTCGCCGGCCTGGCAGGGCTTCATCGACTGGGTCCGCCAGCCGTAGCCCCGATAGCCCGCGCCTCTGGCCCCTGCACGGTCACCACGACCGGGCAGGGGCCTTTCGTCATGCCTGGGGCGCGTCGACGACGTAGCTGCCCTTGCCGCGCACGGTGACGACCAGGCCGCGCTCAACGAGCAGCTGCACGGCCGCCCGCGCGGTCGGCCGGGACACGTTGAACTCCTCGACGATCCCCGCCTCGGACGGCACGCGCCGGCGCGGCGGATAGGTGCCGTCGGCGATCCGGGCAGTGAGCACCGCGGCGATCTGCTCGTACAGCGGTTCGGGCCCGTCGAGATCCACGGTCATGTATCGACCGTAGGAGCGATACGACGATGCTTCCCGTCGGGTTACGTCACCTGACAACACCTGACAAGCAGGTCTACGCTGCGGGAACACGAGAAGCCCCCGCAGCCTGGCCGGGCTCGGGGGGTTGGCCGACTGGATGGAGTCGACATGGAGCACCGTACTGCCCCCTCGGTGATCGAGTCAGGGGCAGAGCATCACCCGGCGGACATCGTCACCATGCGCGCCAGTGCGCACCGGCTGCTCGCCCCGGACGCGAAGCCGATCGCCCCAGAGGAACTGCAGACCCTCACCCTCGCCCTGCGCGGGCACCTCGAGCTGCTGGTCGTCGACGTCGAGGTTGCGGCCCGTAGCCTGCCCGCGGACGGCGCGCCCAGGGCGTGCGTCATGGCCGCGGCCGGCGAAGCCCGCATGCGTCTGCGGCTGGGCGCCGGAGACAACCCCGCCGTGCGCATGTCCGTCGCGATGCGGCTGGCCCGCTCCGTCAACGCACTGTGCACCCACCTTGAGCGGCTGACCGTCCGCCAGCCCTAGCTCCCGGGGCCCGCCGGCGGACGCCCCGGGCCAGCCACCATGCCCCCGCTGCTGGCTCACCCCGACGCCAGTAGCGGGAAGGAGCGGCCGCCCTCGCCTCCCCCGTGGCGGGGCGGCCGCATCCAACAGATCTCCGTTCCGGCGGAGTGTCCGCAGTTGGTCACCACTGGGAGAACGCGCCAATATGGCGGATCTCCCACCAGAAGGGTCACACCGATGAAGCGTCTCATCGCTCGTGTCTGGCGCGCGATCCGCCCGATCCAATGGCGTGTGCTCTGGTTCGCCCATGCCAAATTCATGGTCGGCGTGACCGGCATCGTCCGCGACGATCAGGGCCGCGTGCTCCTCCTGCGTCACCGCATGTGGCCCGAAGGTCGCCAGTGGGGTCTGCCCACCGGCTACGCCCAGTCGGGCGAAGAGTTCGGCGCCACAGTCGTCCGCGAGGTCCGCGAAGAGACCGGCCTCGAGGTCAAGGCCGGCCGCCTGGTGCACCTGCAGTCGGGCTACCGGCTGCGCGTCGAAGTCGCCTACGAGGCACACCTCGTCGGCGGCGACATGAAGATCGATTCATTCGAAATCCTGGAGGGCAAATGGTTCTCCCCCAGCACGCTGCCGCACGGGATGCAGGACTCCCACCGGCAACTCATCACCGGCTCGACACCGGCCTGATCCGCCTCGCGCCGCACGAGACGCTCGTCGGAGACTGCGCCGCGGTCGCCGACGCTCTCGCCGCGTGGCGCACCGATCCGACGACGCTGGTCGCAGCACACCCCGCTCATGTGTTCCGGCCCCTGTCGGAGCGGCTCGACCGGTGGCGGGCGGCGGGCGTCGACGTGGCGCCGTTCCACGCTGGCCTGTACCTCGCCCGCAACCGCTACAACCAGCTCGGCCTGCGGCACATGCTGCCGCTGGACCGGGTCCTCGTCGGCGCCGAGTCCACCCACGGCGGCGCCTTCGGCGGATTCCATCACAGGGATCAGGGCTATCGGCACCTGCAGATGGCGGCCCTGATCACCATGTACGGGCCGATGCAGCAGGACACGCCCGCGGATCCCGGGCTGGCCATGATGGACGTGCTGCGCGCCTACGCCCATGACTGCCTGCACTATGGCTCTGCCCGCCGGTACGTCCTCGTGGACGGCCAACCGACGCGCACCCAGTACGGAGTCAACTGGCGGCGGCCCAACGGCCGGACGTACTCGGCCGCCGACCCGCAGGACGCTTCGCACACCCGCAACTTGGGTGTCGTCATGGAGGGCGCCTGCGACCGCGAGGCACGGCGGATCACCCGCCACATCGCGGCCCGCTACGGGATCACCGGCCCCAGCTCGCCGGCCGACCCCGGCTGGTGGGCGTACCGCGACGTCACCGGCCAGCTCAACGACGGCGAGCCGCCGGCGATCGATGGCGAGGCAGGCGCCTACGTGACGTCGATGGGCCGCTATGAGCGCGGCGTGAATCGCCGGTACGCCGCCTGGCTGACCGAGTTCGGCTCGGGCGAATCCGAGGACCTGCACGACCTGGTGCTCACTGCCACGGTCAACGGAGACAGCAGCAGCCTGTGCCACTGGCTGGACAGCAGGCACGGACCGGGAACGTTCAGCGGCGCCTTCCAGGCCGACGGCTACTTCGCCCTCGGCGCCTAAGCCGCGGCCCGACCCCGTGCCCCGTCGGGGGCGGGCCGCAGCCACGAGAGGCCCCCAGGCGCTCCTCTGGCGCCCGGGGGCCTCCCGCTTGCCCCGCTCTCACCTTCGGGGCGTAGGCGCGTCCAGGGCCGCCTCAAAGCCCCGGACTGCCCTGGTCTCAGACCACCACCGTTCGGTTCAGCATGTCGTCCATGGCCAGCGCGTCGAGGACGCTCTTACGGGAGGCGACCTCGGTGACCGCGGCGCGGTAGTGGAGGTGCCGGTCGCCGCCGTTCTTGATGGTCTGGCTGTTGCTGATGCGCGTGGCGGTGGCTGCCGCGGTGGCGCGAACAGCCCCGGCCATGCGGACGGCTGCAGCCCGAGCCTGCGGGACGGTGGCCTCCACGCCGCGGGAGAAGCCCAGTCCGGTGAAGCGGCCCAGGCCCTCGAGGACTCGGGACGGCGACTTGATCTTCAACTCGACCTTGATGGTCTTCTGGATCGCCTTGGCGATCTTCGCCATCTGTGCCTCGATGGCCTTCTGCGTGGAGGCGAGGCCGGTGAGGTAGCCCTTGCCGGAGTTGGCGCCCGCGTCGTACATGGCGTCGGCGGCGTCCTTGCCGAACGCCGTGGTGGCCTTGTCGATGGATGCCTGCACCGTGTTGATGCTCTTCAGCTCGGCCGGTGTCGCGTCGACGAGGGCCTGAGCGTAGGCGGCGCCCTGCTCCGGGCCTGCGCTGATGAGCTGCTGCAACAGGCTCTTGTTGAGGCCGCGCTTGTTGAGGAGCTGCAGGTTCTTCCCGAACGTCTTCAGCTGTCCGAGGCGTACCTTCAGCCCGCCCAGGATGCCGCTCGCGTCGAACGTGTTGCCCGCGTTGGGCAGGCCGGTCATCGACGTGAATCCGGTGGCCTGCTCCGTGGCACTCTTCGCGAGTTCCTTCGCCGCCGTGATCTTCGCGGCGATCGCATCCCTCTGCTTCGACAATGCCTGGAGCTGTGCGTTCGTCTTGCTGATCTGTGCGAGGAGCTTGTTGTCCAGGGTCGTCTTCACGCCCTTGAAAGCATTCTTCACCGCCGTCGCGACGCGGGTCATGGCCGTGTTGATGGACGCGGCCGTACCCGCCAGGGACTTGAGGAAGTCCCCGCCGACGCTCGCGGCGAGCGGTCCGGTGTCGATGCGCTTCCCGGCGACCTTGATGACCCCGCCCTTGGCGTAGCCACCCGAGCCGAGCCCGCGGTTGACGCGAACGATGCCGCCCATCGCATACCCGCCCGGCCGGTTGTACGCCCGGCCCAAGCTGCCATAGGTGCGCAGCGCGTACCGCATCGAGGCGTACACGTTCGCCAGCGGATCCGTGCTCACCCCGTACAGCTTCGGCCCGGTGCCCTTGTAGCGGCCGGCGAACGCCCGGAACGTCGGCTCGATCACCTGCATCAGGCCCACGGACGGAGTGCCCCGCTGCCAGTTACTGTCCGTCTTGTTGACCGCGCGCGGGTTGCCGCCGGACTCCTGGTTCATCCGCCGCAGCGTCGTGTTCACCAGGGACATGGACTGATTGAGCTGCCCCAGAGCGGTACGCACCGTGCCCGCCCACCGCTGCACACCCTTACCGCCGACGTCCCCGCCACCCGACAGGTAGCCCATCGGGTCGACGGTGCGCCCGTTCACCCTGGCTTCGAAGTGGAGGTGCGGGCCGGTCACGTTGCCCGTCGCACCAACCGCGCCGACCCTCGTGCCCTTCGTGATGCCGTCCCCTGCTTTGGCGACCATCGACGACATGTGCGCGTACAGGGACGCCAGCCCGCCGCCGTGGTTGATGGTGACGTGCTTGCCGTAAGGCCCGCCGTTTTGGGCCGTGGCGACGGTGCCGCTGTCGGCGGCCACCACCCGCGTGCCCGTCGCCGCCGGGAAGTCCAGACCCGTGTGCCGACCGCTGGACCACATCGACCCGCGCTTGCCGAACGGAGTGCCATACGGGGCCTTCACCGGCTTCATCCACTGCCCGGACGCCTCCGGGATGTCCTCGCCCCGGATCCACTCGATCGCCTCGTCGATCAGATGGATCGGGGCCTGGCCGATCATCCCGGGATACGTGTTCTTGTTGTCGCCCAGCGCCTTGAGGATGCCCTTCTTGACGGGCTTGAAAGCCGTCTCCGCCAGGTCCGCGAAGCCGCCGCGAACCGCGTCGGCGCCCGCAGAGAGCGCGTCCCCGACCTTGCCCGCGATGCCCGATCCGACGCTCCGGATGCCGGAGAAGATGCCGCCCTCTGCGAAGCCGCGGAACGGGGCCAGGGAGCGGCCGGCCATCGCCGCCTGGTTCACCGCGAACAGCCGCGCCCGCTCATACGGATCCCGCATCGCCTCGCTGACGTACACGCCCTCCCCGCGCCGCATGGGCACGAGCTGGTCGTCGCCCTGACGGAACGTCGAGTAGCCCGGCAGCACGCCACCGCGGGCGAAGCCCTTCGGCATCGGCATCTCGTCAAGGGAGCCGATGTTGGGCAGCTTGGCGGCCGTGGCGTTCCACACCGCAACGACGCCCTTGTTGTAAACCGTCTCAATCCAGAACTTAATGGGCGCCTTGACCAGGTCCTGAATGCCCTTCCACGCCTTACCGACGCCGTCTCGGATTTCGCGGAACATTTCCTTCAGTCGGTCGCCCCAAGAGGCGATCCCTTCCCGCACCAGCCGCCGCGCCTCGGAGGCAATCGACCGGACCCGGCCCCAGAAGTCTTCCCAGATCTTGACCGCGCCGTCCTTCAGGTCGCCGAAGAAGCCGACGACATCGTTCTTGATGTCGCGGGCGATGCTGGTCAGCCACTTCCACAGCTTCTTGAACCAGTTGAAGGTGCCGTTGACGATGTCGGGGATGATCGAGTGGCCGAGGAGGATGTCGAACAGCTTCTTGAACTGGTCGACGACCCACTTCACGGCGACTGTGCACGCGTCGACGAACTTCGTGAACCAGCCGATCACCGTGTTGACGATCGGAACGAGGAACTTGATCGCCCCGCCCAGCACCTTGGTGAGGAGCCCGGCGAGCATGACGATCAGCGGCATCAGTGGGGTGAGCACCTGCATGGCGAGCGTGATCAGCGACAAAGCCAGCTGCGTCAGCGGCGGGATCAGCGGCAGCAGGGCCGGATAGAACTGCGCGAACACGGGGGCGAGCTGGGCGAAGAGATCGCCGAACATCTGCACGGCGGGGATCAGCGCCATGATGACCGGAGCAAGGAACTCGACGACTGCGCCAAGGATCGTGATGAGGTTCTTGCCCATCAAGTCGATGACCGGTGCGACGGCTTCGAGGATCACCCCAACCAGGTCACCGAGCGGCTGCAGCAGCGGCAACAGCAACACCGCCACGTCGGCGAACACCCTCGCAATGTCGTCGAGGATCGGCATCAGCGTCTCGATGACGGGCAGCAGGGCCTTGCCCAGGGACTCAAGGACCGTGGCGAGGATCGGCCCCAGATCCTCCGCCAGCTTCTGCATGATGGGGGCGGACGCCGCGAGGATCGGCATCACAGCCTGGATCGCGGCCCCGAGCCCGCCCGCAACAAGCTTCGCGACCGCATTGAGCGCCTTGAAGATCGCCGTCAGCGCCGCCTGTACCTCGGGCATCTCGACGACGCGGCGGATCTCCTTGATGGCCGCCCCGATGACGCCGAAGAAATCGCCACCCGCGGCACCGGCCGCCTTGAAAATCCCGGCGAAGATTCCGCCCAGGTCGGCGAGGACTCCGCCGAACTGCACGGCCACATCCAGGGCGGTGGAGATCGCCTTCTCGAGGCGGCCGTCCTCGAAAGCCTTGCCCAGCTTCTTCATGGTCCGGTCCATGGCCTCGCCGATGCCACCGGTGATCCGGTTGAAGGCGGGCTGTGCGGCCACGGACAGCTGGGCGAAGCCGGTGACCATCTGGCCGGGGACGCGGGACAAGTTGCCGAGGTTCTGGCGCAGCCCGTCGAAGACCTTGCCGAGCGTCCCCGTCTTCTCCAGGTTGGACACCGCGCCGAGGGCGTTCTTGCCCATCAGGTTGAGCTGATCCGCGGCGCCCATGAGACCCGTGCGGACCGTGGGCAGGATCTGCGTACCCACCTGCTGAAGGCGGGCGCCGAGCCCGGAGAACAGGCTGTCCTGGACGTCGAGTTTCATGTCGCGCCAGGCGGGCGCCATCTCCCGCAGCGTGTTGACGAAGCCCCGCGCGTTCGGACTGAGCTTGTCCATCGCCTCGGAGAACTTCGTCGTCTGCGCGGCAGCATCCTCGTGCGCTTCGGCGATCTGCCGGACCGCGTCGGCGACGGCCCGCTGCGCGTCGGCGATCTGGCGCTGCCCGTCCACCTGCGCCTCAGTAACACCCCGCTGCGCTTCGACCAGGGCCCGCTGCCGGTCGGCGACCTGCTCGTCCGCGTTGGCGATCTGCCGCTTCGCGTCGGTGACCGTCTTCGAGCCCTCCACGCCGGCCTTGTTCGCGGCGGCCGTGTCCTTCTCCAGGCGGGTCATCGCGATGCGCTGGTCCTCGACGGACTGCAACGCCCGATCCCGGGCGAGTTCGGCCTGCTGGATCTGTAGCTGGGTGGCTTCCGGGTCGGAGCGGATCGCCTGCAGGTCAAGTTCGGCCTGCTGGACTGCGAGGGCGGCCTCTTCCTCGGACAGGCGGCCAGCCTTCAACTGCTGGTTCATGTCCTGGAGGTCGCGGATCGCCTGCTGGCGTGCGGCGGTCAGATCCTGCTGGGCGCGGCGGGCATCACGCTGGGCGCGGGACAGGTCGCGTTCGGAGTCGGTGACCTTCTGCTGTGCCTGCTCGATGCGCTGGGCGGCCTGCACCCGGGCGTCCTGAAGGGACCGCTGCGCGCGAGCCAGGGAGCGCTGCGCGGTCTCGACCTGCCGGGTCGCGGTCGCCGCTTGCTTGGCTTCACTCGCCACCGGATTGAACGCCGCCTTGATGGCGTCACCAACACCAGACGTACCGACCTTGATGGCGGCGAAGGAACCGATCAGCAGCCCGAGAGCCGGCGCAGCCGTGGCGGCGAGCGGACCCATCTGCGCGATGACGGAGCCGAGAGAAGCGATCGCAGGCAGCGCGGACAGGGCCGCCCCGGCGAGCATGGTGATCCGGCCGCCGAGCATGCCGATTCCGCCGGCGCCTCCCCCGCCGCTACTGCCGAGGCTGCCGAGCCCGGCCGTGAGTGCGCCGAGGCCGGTCGACCGGACCCGGATATTGGCGGTGCGGTCCCGGGCGGCATGGTTGAGGGCCGTGTTCGCGGCGGCCGTGTCCGCGCGGGCCTGCACGGTCATCTGCCTGCGCCGGGTCAGGTTGGCGAGGGAGTCCGCAGCGACGCGGGTGTCGACGTCGACACCGATACGGACCTGGCGGCGCTGGGTGAGGTTCTTGATCTCCTGCGCACCCACCCGCGTGTCGACGCTCGCCCGGATGTTGACGACGCGGTCGGCGCACAGCTTGTCGAGTTGCTTCTTCGCCCGGTCGTGCGCCGCCTGCTGAATCTTCGGCAGGACGTCGACAGTCCGCTGCCCGAGGAGAGCGTCGAGCTTCGTCTTCGCCGTCGCCTCGTCGACGTCCACCGACACCTTGACCTTGCGGTCCCGGGTGAGCCGGTCAAGGGCCGCCGTGGCGGCCTTGTCGTCGAGATCAGCAGTGACGGAGACGGTGCGGTCCGCGGTGAGCTTGTCCAGCTTCGCCTTCGCCGACCCGGTGTCGAGGCCGATGTCGAGCCTGATCGTGCGGGCGGCCGTCAGCTTGTCGAGGGCGGTCTTCGTCGCCGCCGTGTCGAGGTCCAGGCCCACCTTCACGACCGGCTTCATCTTCGCGACGGCGCCCCGCACCTTCGCGGTGATCGTGTCAGCGATGACGTCGCCGGCCTTGATGGCGCCCGGCCGGACCGCCTTCGGCAGCTCCTCGAGCAGGGCTGGCCCGACCTTGGACGTGTCCGGGGTGATCGATACCCGCGTCCGTCCGACGACGGTTGCCTCTGCCATGCCCGCACTCCTGCCATTCGAAGGCGGTGCCCGCGTCCCAGGACCGACCCAAAGGAGAACGCGGGCACCTAGCACACGAGTGTATGACCTAGGAGGTCATTTAGCCTAGGATTCAAAGTCTGGAAGGGCGGTACGCGATGGAATCGAAGGCGCTCATACGGGTTCGGCGCACACCTCCGCAGGGCCTCGGGCCGATGCTCCGGGCAGCACGGGAGCGGGCAGGGCTCGGCCAGCGAGAGGCGGCCCGCCGGACCGGCCTCACCCATGGCTACCTGTGGCTGCTCGAGAACGGGCAGCGCACGCCGTCCATGGCGGTCGCCGAACTCCTCGCCGACGCCCTGGCCCTGACGCTCGAGGAGTGCAAGCAGCTGTACGCCGCCGCGGTCGACGACGCCGGCCGCAGCCACCCAGCCCGCGCCAGCGCATGACCATCGCGCCATCGAACCGAGGAGAGCCGCCATGGCCCGAACGAACCTGCCCTACACCCAGCTCGCCCCGAACAGGCACAACGCCGACCCGGCCGGCACCACCATCGACGCCACCCTCGTCACCAACGGCGTCGTCATCAACGCCGCCGACTTCGAACGCACCCTCCTGCGCGTGAGGAACACCGCGGGCAGCAGCAAGACCGTCACCGTGCGAGCCGGTGACAGCAGCGCCGCATGGATGGCCGCGCAGGGCGACCTTGCCGCCCCCGTCGCCGCCGACAACGGCGAGACGTTCCTCGGCCCGTTCACCTCGGCCCGCTTCCAGCAGGCTGGCGGGAAGCTGCACGTCGACTTCCAGTCCGGCACCACCGGCACGATCACCGCACTGAAGCTGCCCCACCTCATGTGACCGCCGCATGGGGCAGCATGACGAAGGGGTACACGCCAGCGTGTACCCCTTCTGACTTACTTCCCTCGAGGAAGCCTGTTGCGGCTCACAGGCCCATGACGGGGTTGTCCTCCCACGGGTCGCCTTCGTCGAAGTAGCGGGCCAGGGAGGTCGAGTTGTCCGCCCATCCGCCCTGCCGTGCGATGCGGACCATCGGCGCCCCGCCGCGCTGGGCTGCCGTGGCGAACCCGCGGCGCAGCGAGTGGCCGCGCCACCGCCCCTCGAAGCCGGCCGCGGTCGCCAGGCGCTCGATGACGTCGGAGGCGGCATCCGCGGTGAGCCGGCCGGACGGGTCCCCGATCGGCTCACCGTGCCGCACCATCGGCGGAGCGATCCGGCCGTGCCGGTCGATGCGCACGAACAGCGGGCCCTCGGTACGGCCCGCCTCACGCATCGCGGCGATCAGGGACCGCAGCGCACGCACCGGACACGTCGCAGGGCTCTTGCCGTAGGGAACAGCCGACTCCGTGAACTTCCGCATCTTCACCCGGTAGATCGACAGCAGGTATCCCTCGTCGCATTCAACAGGTTCGCCGATGTCGATGCCGACCAGCTCCGAGGACCGGGTCGCCGCGGAGTACCCGAGCAGCAGCATGGCCGCGTCCCGCTTCCCGATGAGCGTGTCCCGGTCGATGGTGTCGAGCATCTTCCTCAGCGCGGGCGGCAGCGCGGCCTTCACCTGGCGCTGCTTTCCGCCGGGCTTCTTGTCGAGGGCAAGCTGGTGCTTGTACCCGGCGATGACCGTGCGGGCGCCCTTCGTCTCGGGCTTGGGCAGGTTCAGTTCGGCGTGCATCGTGCTGATCGCCGACAGCATCCGTTCCAGCGAGCTCGGCGCGGAGGGGCGGCCGGTGCGGGGCCGCGGGGTGAGCGTCAGGTGCGTGACGTACTCGACGAGGAGATCCTGTGTCGCGGGCAGCGGCTGTTCGCCCCGCTCCGCACACCACCTGATGAACGCCTCGCGGTCTTCGCGGTACGCCCTCCGGGTGGAGTCGGCGCGGCCGGCGGCGAGCGCGGCTTGCGCCTCGGGCGACAACTGCCTTCGTGCGGGCAGGCTCGCCGGTTCGCGGCGCTCGATCTCTGTCATGAACTCCCCCTCGAACGAAGCCCGTTCAGGCTCCAGAGAATAAAGATTATCAGGAGCCAGAGTGATTCCCTAGGAGGTCACCCCCCAAGACGCGAAAAGGGCCCGCCTGGTGGACAGGCGGGCCCTTTTCGTATCCCGTGGGGGCTAGGTGGTGGCGGCCGTCTCGAGGGCCTGGGCCTGCAGGAGCGTCAGCGTTGCCGCCCGCGGATCCGGCGAGCCCTCACCCTCCATCACCGCATCGAGAGCGCCCACCCAGCCGTGAGCCAGCCCGATCACGACCGAGCCGGCCGTCTCCGGGTCCACACCGGCCAGCACATCCGCCATCGCCTGCGAGTCGTCACGGGCCGCCGCCAGACCGAGCGCCAACACCAGGCGCTGAACCTCCCCGACGTCCGGGCCGCTCACAGCTCCGCCCCGCCCGCCGGCTGGCCGCTCGAGCCCTCGGGGTGCGCGGCGTCGTAGTCGACCAGCTTGCCCTCCGCCCGGAACTGCGCCAGATCCTCCGAGGACATCAGGGCGACGTGCTCGTCGCCGAACTGGAAGTTCGCCCGCGCCGGCGCCTCCGGCTCCGGCTTCACCGGATCGTCGTCGCCCGCCAGGTGCGCCACCAGCTGGCCCGCGTTGAGCGCCGCCACCTTGCCCTCAGCCGGCAGGGCCGCAACCTCGGCCGCGGACAGCTGCACGACCGGCCTGCCGGTCGCCGGATCCGTCGGCACCGTGTACGGCCGTGCGTGCGACGTCGGCGCGTTCATGTAGTCGCTCAACTGCCCGGCGCGCTGCGCCCTGTCGATCTCCGACGGCGACATGCCGGCCAACTGCTGCGCGTTGATCTGCTCCGGCATCAGGCCGCCTCCCCGCTCTCCACCGCGGCGCGCGCCGCCACCACCAGGGGCTGTGCCAACCCCGTCGTCTCCTCCACACTCCGGGCCTCCGCCCGCGGCAGCCCAGTCAGGACCAACTCGACCTCGTGATAGCCCATGAAGTTGCTGGACAGCCTGGACAACTGACGGAAGGCACGCACCCGCGAGAGCCGACCCACCACCCGGGTCACCATCGACTCGGCCTGACAGTCGCCCGCCACGAACCGCTCACCGTCCACCTGAACAACCACCTGCGGCGGCCCAGCCAGGACGTTGCCCTTCATGCCGAGCCGCTCGAACACCTCCCGATGCCGCACGATGGCGGCCTCACGGGCGTCACACACCGCGGCAAGGTCATCGAGCGCGACCAGAGCCGCCCCGTACTTCTGCGCGATCACCGCCACCGAGCCGGCCGCCAGGTCGGCGCGCGCCGCGTCGAGGGCACGGCGGCGCTCGTCCTCGAGGGCCTGCGCCTCCGCGGCCCTCAGCTGCTTCTCCGCGCGCTCCTGCTGGAGCGAGGCGAGGCGGAGCAGGCCGTGCTGCTGCCCCAGCTCCAACGCCGCGACTTCCTCATTGCCCTCACGCACACGCTCTTCGAGCGCCTCGACCAACGACACGGCCTCCCGTCGCTGCCGCTTCGCATCGTCCAGCCCGGCCTGCGCCTCGATCAGTCCCTCACTCATGCCGCCGCCTCCGCCTCAGTGATCAGCCATTCACGGCCGACCCGGCGGGCCGGCACCCGGCCCGCCTTCGCAAGCCGACGCGCGTACTGGACGGAACAGCCGTGCCGCTCAGCCCAATCACCTGCGCTGACCTCCACACTGGCCGATCCCGCAACACCGGTTTCGCCGGGGAAACCGCCAGGGGTGCGGACTAGCTCGCACCCTTTCTCGTCGTCGGCGCGGGCCGCCCCGTACAGCGCCCAGAACGTGGCGTAGACAGCAGGGGAAGGCGTGCCACCGTTCGCCTGGATTTCCGCCGTCAAGTCCCGCGCCAGACGCCTGAGTACATCGCCCGCAACCGACGCCGGTATGACGACCGAGCCGTCCGCCCGCAGCAGCCGAGCCGCACCCGGGGGCAGATCACGCCGCACCATCAGAACCCCCTCCGTCCAGCTGCCGCAGCATGCGTGCCGCAGCCGGCGAACCCTGCCGAACCAGCTTCCGCAACGGCCGCCGCAACGCCGCCTCCTGCCTGGCCCGCGCCTTACGGTTCCGCTCCGACCCGGCCGCCGCTGCATTCGCATCCGACGCCAACCGAAGCAGAACCTCCGTCGCTTCCGCCGCGATCACCGGCACCCGGGCCAGCGTCTCCGCATCACTGCGGTGGCCCTCCCGCAGCAGACCGCGCAGCGCCTTCCGGTACTGCGCCCATGCCCGGTCGAGTTCGTCCCTGCCCTCGAAGGGCGCCGGCCGCCGGCCCGGCTGCTGCGCGTTGTCCTGGGTTTCAGACATCAGAATCTCCTCGTGCATGCGCAGGCGCCTGCGCGCGTGTTGGGCCGGTACCGGTCCCCCGGCCTGCACCCTTCACGGGCCAGCCGGGTGTCGGGGTGTCGTTCGTGAGGTCCCTCGAGGGCCTGGCAACCGTGGGCGTATCCCCACAGTTGGGTTGAGACGTTGCCGTCTGGGCAACAACTGGGCCGTCAGCCGTGGGCGTATCCCCACGGCTGGCCTGGTGCCGGAGCCGTGCGGCGTGCCGTCGTGCGAGGCCGCGCTGCCTGGCTGCGGCGAGTTCTTGACGCTGCCGCTGTTCGCGGTCGCGGCGGGCTCGGGCGGCTTCTATCTGGGCTTGTACGCGGTCCTCGACGGACGCGAGGGCCGCGGCGATGAGCTCGGCGCTGCTTGCGCTGCTCATGGTCTCTCCACGTTCCGGGCGGGGGCTGAGGGAGACTGGGGATGTAGGCCGGGCCCGAGTCCCGCGGGCCCGGCCGGTGTCGTGCGGGTCAGATCAGTTGGGGCTTGTGGATGATGCGGACCGAGCTACCGCCGGCCGCAGGTGCCTGCATCAGGGAGGTGACGGCCCTGAGCTCCCGACGTCGCTGCTCGAGCAGGGCGTCACTGTGGCGGATGTCGGACTTGATGGCGGTCAGGGCGCCCTGCAGGTCGAGCAGTTCGCGCGGCGCGGCCGGCTGGTCGCGGAGGGCGTGCTTCAGCAGGGCCGGCCGGTCGCGCACGAGGACGAGTTCGGGTGTGCGTTCCACCCAGCCCAGGCGCTCGAAGTCCTGCAGGGTCTGACCGAACGCCTTGGACGTCTTGTTCTTCCTGGTGCTGATCTGCTCCCCGCGGGTCCGGCGCTGGCAGGCCACGGGGCCGCGCTGCTTCGTCTCACCCGCGGGCAAGAGTGCTCGGAGGGTGCTGCGCTGGACGGCGTCCATGCCGAGGGCGGCCAGGGCGAAGGCGAGTGTCCGTCGGACACCGGGCGTCTGGTGCTGGTCGATCTGCGAACCGGCGTGGTTGGTCACTGCTGCTCCTACAGGTCCTTGTCGTAGACGGACTCGTCGGTGGGGTCGCGGTACGGCTGGTAGCCGCCGCCAAAGCCGTTCTGGTAGACGCTCCGGTCTTGGGGGAGCTCGTAGTTGCGGTGGCCGTTGCGGGCCACCATCGGCGGGGATGCGGTGGTGACCGCTTCCTCGGCTGCCAGTTGTCGGGCGAGGTCCATCCAGCCCTTGACGCGTCGGTCGCCGGGCAGGACGTCCTCGCCGACCTTGTCGGGGTGGCAGCGGGGGCAGGGCTCTTTGGTGAAGCTCATGGGGTCGGTGCGGAACCGCACGTTGTACTGGGCGGCAGGGTTGGCCCTGACGCAGGTGTCGCACACGGGCGGCAAGCCGGGCTTGCCGCTCTGCTGCACGGCGTCGGGGTGGCAGTCGGGGCACGGCCCGCCGAGCGGTGCGGTGCGCAGGCTGACGTCTGCGACCGCCCGGGGGTCGTGGAAGCAGTCGGGGCCGATCGGCGGCAGTCCCGCGGCGACCGCCTCGGCCTGGCCGGAGTCGGGCAGCCGGTCGGGGTTGAGCCGGTGCAGGTACAGAGCAGCAGCAGAGCGGACGTTGGGGTCGTCGGAGATGTCGAGATACCGGCGGAGCCCGCGCTCCGACCAGCCGGCGGTGAAGGCGGCAGCAACGAGCGCGCACAGCTGCTGCTGCTGCCGCTTGTCGAGCACCTTGCCCCGAGAGTCGAGTCGGCTGACGAACGCCTCGGCCCGGGTGCGGTTCTGGTCTTTGTCTTCTGAAGAAGAATCCCCGCCGCCGCCTCCTCCCTCCTCGGTCGTGTCGATGTCGGCTCGGCTCGAGGAGTCCTCAGCCACGGGGGTGGTGGAGGAGGTGCTTGATGAATTACTACGTGATGGAACTACGTGATGGGGGAGCGCCTGGGCGCTCCCTTCAAAACCGGAAACGCTCCCTTCAAAACTCGGATCGCTCCCTTCAAAAACTCCGGACGCTCCCTTCAAAGGATCGGGAAGGGAGCCGTCAGGCGCTCCCTTCAAGGAAGGGTCCGGAGCGTTGAAGGGAGTCTCAGGCGCTCCCTTCAAAGAGTCGGGGTCGACCGGGGAGCCGTCAGGCGCTCCCTTCAAGTCCTCTGGGGAGTCTCCAGGCGCTCCCTTCAAAGGATCCGAGGCGCTCCCTTCAACCCCGGCAGCCCGGAACGGAGGCGCTCCGAGGATCTCCATGCGGCGCTCCCAGACCGGCTGAGGCACCGAAGCGGCGTACACGGACGCGCGCACGATGGTGGTCCCGTTGGGGCCCCGGCGGGCCCCGCCGCGGGCCACCTGGATCAGCCAGCCTTCGGCGACGGCCCAGCGCAGCAGCTTCGCCCACGTCTTCTCGTGCGGACCGAACATGGCCAGGCCGGCGTTCCCGGGCCGGACCCTGCCGCCGTCGGCGCTCATGAACACGCCGATCGGCAGCAGCTTGAAGTTCGTCGGGGGCGGGACGCTCATCAGCATCAGCCGCTCCCACTCGAACCGACCCACGCGAACGGGGTCCTTCTCGTCGCTCACTGGCCACCCCCGGCCTGCGGGTTGCGGCTGGGCAGGTCAACCTGCCGGCCGTTGATGTAGTGGCGCCACCAGCCGGGCCGTCCGGGTATGGCGACGGGCGGCCAGCCAGGGGCGGCTTGTACAGGACGTGTGGTCACGTGCGGTCCTTCGCGAGATGCGAGACGGGGCGGGGGCAGGCGTCCCGCGCGGACGTTGGGCAGGTTGCTGGTTAGTGGAAGTCCCGCAGGTGATCGGGGATCGGCCCCAGGTGGACCTGGTGCCGCGCTACTTCCGAGGACGGGACCGGCTCGGTCATGTCGAGCTCGATGCCGTAGAGCCGGGTGCGGGAAGTGATCCCAACGGAGCGCGAGGCCAGCCGCAGCGCGGGGCTCACGTTCCGCCGGATCTCGGCGCCCCACGGGCCTGCGAGGGCCATCCGCAGGGCGACCTCCCAGTTGCACACCCAGATGTCGACCTCTTCGCCACTACTGGTAGAGGCGCGGAAGGACGCGACGCGCGGGAGTCGGCCGGATCGTTCGGCGTGGCGGAGTTCGGCGTCGCGGATCTGTTCCCACTCGGCGAGTGTGAGGCCGGTCGTCCGCTGCACGTTGTGGGCCATGAAGGCTTCGTGGTGGGTCGCGTGGTCGCCGCCCCACATGAGCTGTACCTCGCCGAGCCCGAGGAAGTTGGTCATGTAGCCGGGGTCGGCGGGGGTGGCGCCGTAACGGTCGGCGAGGTCGAGGAAGGCGAAGACCGGGCGCTGTTCGGCCTCGGTCGTCTCGCCGGCCGCGATCGCTTCGCGAAGTGCATCGCGGAGCATCTGCGACTTCGACTTGAGGGAGGGAGGAGGGGCGTCGTGCCCGGCGGCATCGTCTGCCATGATGAGGTGAGTCCTTTCGTTGAAGCCCTGGGTCGCTGGCGAGCGATGAGCCCGGGGCTTCGGCGTGTCTGGGCTGGGGCCCCTGCCGCGCTGGTGCTGAAACACCGGCGGCCTGGTGGGGGCCGTTCTCATGCGGCGTCGTCGGCTGCGGGCTGGTCGAGGGTCGGCGCGAAGATGTCGCGGAGCTGGACCTTCTCGCTGTCGGTCAGCGGACCGCGGGCGCGGACGGCGCGCTTGATGAAGTCGGCGGCCGACTCGTCCGGCATCGGGCGAACCCAAAGGGTGCCGTCCTCGACGTACATGTAGGGCCGCTCGTCGCTGGTCATCAGGCGACCTCGGTGACTTCGTGCCGCTCTGCGAGCCAGTCGAGCACCGCGCTGAGCGGGTACCGCACCCTGCCGCCGCGGCCCGGCGACAGCTTCGTGTACCGCGGGCCCATGCTGCTAGCCCGCCAGTTGGCGAGCGTCTTGGGGGAAACGTTGATCATCTCTGCCGCTTCCTGCGGCCTGAGCTGCTTCTCTCCAGGCGGGTCGGCCATCAGCCGTCCGGGCATGACCATCTCCTTTGATTGTCGGACGCATCACTTTGATGCGTCGACGAATCGAGAGTATCCCCGACTTGCCCGCGTATCAACTCTGAGTTGTGCACGCATCATTTCGATGCGAAGGTGGGCGCGTGGCAGACGAGAAGAAGAACCCTCTGGGGCCTGTCGGTGAGCAGGTCCGGCGCAACACGGCCCGGCTGCGGGAGGCGCGCGGCCTCACCAAAAAGGATCTGTCTGACCGGGTGACAGAGATGGGTAGGGCGGTCCCGCCGCTGGGCGTCTCCCGTATCGAAGCCGGTGCCCGCCGTGTCGACGCGGATGACCTCGTCGCCCTCGCTGTGGCATTGAACGTCTCTCCGCTCACGCTGCTTCTGCCCGATGCGTGGGATGACGAGTCCGTATGGCTGGCGGATCGGAAGCGGGTGCAGTCCCGCACGGCGTGGCTGTGGGGGCAAGGGCTGGCGCCGGCCGAGGACATGCCCGCAGCCGTGGAAGATGAGTCTGCGGAGACTGTGCAGCAGCGGGGCCGTGACTACTACAAGACCGAAGAGGAGTTCCGGGCACTCGCCCTGCCGACGGAGCGCCGCCGCGCGGCCGAGCATCCCGCCAACCGGGAGGCGCAGGACTTGGCGGAGATGGTGTCCCGTCTCGTACAGGTGGCCGGAGTGTCCGTGGGCGGAGAGTCACCGTCCGTGCGGCGTGCACTCCGGGCCGCGCGCCTGCGGCTGCGGAAGCTGGACGCCGAGCTCGAGCAGATCGAGATCACGGCCGATGACCTCGATCGCCTCAGTCAGCCGGATCAGTAGACCGGCAGTCGATCACCCGAGAGCCCCGCCGAAGTCGACCCGGCGGGGCTCTTTCGTGTCTCGGGGACTGACCTCCTAGGGGATCACTCTGACTCCTGAGAACATTTCTTCTCTGTAGTCAGGATGCGTGGCTAGGAAGGGAGTTCGCGGCCGTGCCATCCGAGCTCGACCGTGGTGTGGTCGAAGCCGGGCCCGCGGCGGGACGACGGGTGGATCCTGGCCCGGAACTTCAGGGCCTCGAGGGCGCGCCGCTTCTGCTGCACGGTGAGCGCCGGCCACTTCTCCCGCGCCTGTTCCCCCATCAGCCCGTCGAGGGCGGTCAGGTCGATCGGCTGCAGCCGCCGCGCCTCCGCCCGCGCCTCCTCGATCTGCCGGCTGAGCTTCTGCGTGATGCGGCGCATCATCTCCCGGGTGATGGCGCCGTCCGCGTAGTCGTCGGCGGCCTCGCTCTGCCGCAGCCGCAGCGCCTCGGCTCGCTCGATCGCGGCCAGGGCGCCGGACGTGTCGCCCTTGAAGATGTCCGCGGCTTCCGGGTCGGCGAGGATCTCGACGGCGATCGACTCGATGTGCCGGTCGAGGGCTTCCTCGTTCCGCCCCACGCACCCCTTCTCCGCGCACACGTAGGTCGGCCGTTTGATGCCGCGCTTCGAGTTGCCGCGCATCGCGACGCTGATCGGGCCGCCGCACGGGCCGCAGGTGCAGACCTCCCCCCACGACAGCAGGTGCATCCGCTGCCCGGGGCGCTCGCTACCGCCTGCCCGCTCGGCGAACAGGTCGGTGATCCGGGCGTGCTGCTCCTCGCTGATGAGCGCGGGCCAGGCCGCCGGGTAGTCGGCGCCCTTGTAGGAGCGGATCGCAACGTTCACCTTCCGCGCCGCGATCTTCTTGACGCTGGACTTTGACCAGCGTTGCCCGTCCTCGGTCTGCCCCAGGGCCCGCCGCTTGCGTTTCTGGCCGGCACCCGGGGCGGGGATGCCGCGCTCGTTGAGGTCGAGCGTGACGGCGATGACGGAGTCACCGGAGAGCAGCCGCTTGACGATCTCGCGGACGACGGCGGCCTGCTCGAGGTGTTCGACGTCGCGGAAGCCGATGACGCGGCCGGCGTCGTCGTGCTCGTACACGCGGCGCCAGCCGTAGGCGACGGGCCCGTTGGCGCGACCTTCCTCGGCCCGCTCGAGGGCGGCCCGCGCGACGCGCTCCGACTTCACCTCGGACTCGGCGGTGTCGGACTCCCCCAGGTTCGCGAGCTGCGAGCGGTCGGACGCCTTCGCCATGTTGAAGTAGCCGCCGCTCTCGAAGGCGACGAACGCCTTGACCGCCCGCAGGTCCTCGATGGCCTGGGCCCGCTCAACGCGGCGCCTCCACAAGCGGGACGGGTGGTAGGCGCCGATGATGACCCGCACGCCGGGCTGCCGGGCCGCAGCGAGGGCCGCGGCCATCATCGCGTCATACTCGGGGCGTTCCTCGCCGGTGTGGGCGCTGACGTCGTTCTCGGTCCATTCCCCGGCGATCTCGCCCCCCAGATCGTCGGCGGCCCACCGTCGCAGGTCTTTCATCTGCCGGCCGACACCGCGACGCTGTTCCCGCGGGTCTTCGGAGATGCGGGCGTAGAGGAAGATGAGGATGCGCAGCTGGGCGACGAGTGCAGTCATGGCTAAGTGTTACCCACCCAGCGCCCCCGGGATTTCCGGGCGGTGTGGGCAACACCCACAAGGACCCGGAGGCGTTCGCCTCCCTGATCCACGACGTCGAGACGAAGATCTTCGACGTGCTCCCCGACGAGACCTGGGTCTACCCCGGGCACGGCGACGACACCACGCTGGGCGCGGAGCGCCCGCAGCTTCCCCGGTGGCGCGCGCGGGGCTGGTGAGCGGCGGCCGGGTGTCCCGGCACAGGCGCCGGCCCGGGTGAGCCCCGTCCTCCAGAGCGGGTTTCAGGGGGCGCCGCCCCTCAGGGCCTGTCCGGCGGATCACGCCGAAGGCGCGGGGGCCGACACGCCCACCCCCCAGCGGCGTTGTCGTCGGTTGCCGACTCCCCCGAGCTCTCGGCTTCTCTCCCCCACTCTCGGCTTCTCCCCCACTCCCGACTTCGCTCGAGCGGGGGACCCCCATGAGCAGGGGGCACCCCCTGGCGTCGACGCCCTCCTCCGCCGTGCGGCGGCACGCATCAGCCCCCACTCGCCCCAGCCGGGCGGATACCGCCCCTTGCCTCCGACTCGAGCCGCCGGACAGGCCCTACGCCCGTGCCCGTCCGGTGCCGGCCAGCGCCGCGATCCGCTCCACCGCGAACACGTACCCCTGCACCCCGCATCCCGCGATGACCCCGTCGGCCCGCAGCGAGACGTAGGAGTGGTGCCGGAAGGACTCCCGCCGGTGGATGTTGGAGATGTGGACCTCCACCACGGGCAGGCCGTCGCAGGTGTTGAGGGCGTCCAGGATGGCGACGGAGGTGTGCGAGTAGGCACCGGGGTTGATCACGATGCCGCAGTGGTTCAGCCTCGCCTCGTGGATCCGGTCCACCAGCTCGCCCTCGTGATTGGACTGTCGCAGGTCCACCGTGCCTCCGTGTGCGCCTGCCGCCTCGGCGCACAGTTCCTCCACGTCGGCGAGCGTCTCGGAGCCGTAGATCTCCGGTTGCCGCTGTCCGAGCAGGTTCAGATTGGGGCCGTTGAGAATCATGATCGGGGCATCGGCCAGGCTGCGGTGCACAGTTCCTCCGGTCCGTTCGGAAAAGGTCGGGAAGAGTCGGAAAGACGTCACAAAGAGAATGAAGCGGGTTTGCGGCAGCCGTCACCGGGACGCCGCTCGGACCGGTCTATCACGGTCCGGCGGGCGGCTTCCCCGGGCCCGATATGCCAACGGAACCGCCTCCGGGTGGTGGTGCGCCGGCGCGTGGGTCCGCGCCTGACACGCCCCCGCCCGGAGGCGGTTTCGGAGTCGGCACTACGGATTGATCGCCAGTTCGAGATAGGCCGCGAGGATCACCAGGTGCACCCCGCCCTGGAGTGGTGTGGCCCGGCCGGGGCGAACGGTCAGGGCGCCGACCACCACCGTCAGGGTGAGCAGCACCATATGGGTGTTGCCAAGGCCCAGGACGAGCGGGCCGGAGAGCCAGAGGGAGGCTATCGCGACCGTGGGGATGGTCAGGCCGATGCTGGCCATCGCCGAGCCGAGCGCGAGATTCACACTGGTCTGCACCCGGTTGCGCTGTGCCGCGCGCACTGCGGCGATGGTCTCGGGAAGCAGGACCAGCAGCGCGATGATCACACCGACGACGGCGTGGGGGAGGCCGGCCGACTTGACACCGGACTCGATGGCGGGCGAAACGCCTTTGGCCAGGCCGACCACCCCGACCAGGGCCAGGCCGAGCAGCCCGAGGCTGATCATGGCGGTGCGGGTGGAGGGCGCGTCCGCGTGGTCGTCCTCCGGCTCCACGACCGGCTTGGGCTTGCCGGGCTTGACCACGGGCAGGAAGTAGTCACGATGCCGGACGGTCTGTGTCGTGACGAACAGGCCGTAGAGGATCAGCGAGGTGACCGCGGCGAAAGTGAGCTGCACCCCGGAGAATTCCGGGCCCGGCTTGCTGGTGGTGAACGTCGGCAGCACCAGGGTGAGGCCCGCCAGTGTGGCCACCGTGGCAAGCGCCGCGCCGGCGCCTTCCGGATTGAAGGTGGCCGTGCCGTGACGCAGCGAGCCGATCAGCAGACTCAGGCCGAGGATGCCGTTACAGGTGATCATCACGGCCGCGAAAACGGTGTCCCTGGCCAGGGACGCGGTATCGGGTCCGCCGTCGATCATCAGGGTGACGATCAGCGCGACCTCGATGATCGTGACGGCGACCGCGAGGACCAGTGAGCCGAAGGGTTCACCGACCCGGTGGGCCACCACCTCCGCATGGTGCACCGCAGCCAGCACGGCTGTCGCCAGCACCACGACCGCCACGGCGATGACCGCGCCGGACAGTTCGCTTCCCCAGGTCAGAGCCAGGAGAACCACCGCGAGCACGGGCACGAGGGTCGTCCATCGCTCGCCGATCGTTCTGATCCAACCGATCATGCGCGGCTCTCAGCCGTGAAGGAACCCTGGCCTTCGGTCACTCGCCGCCCTGTGGACTCACTTGTCATACTGATCACTTTCACATCCACGCCATCACCAGATACCAGTGCGTGCGAGCGGTCCCGCCGCTGTCCGGCGGCCCCGCTCCCTTGCATGACCCTTGTCGTTCCGAGGTTGTCGTCGTCTCGCATGATCTCCTCTGCTGGCTGGAGGGACGGTCCCTGACGGACGGCAGTGAGCGTGACCGACATACCTTCCGCCGGTTGTTGTGGTGTGCTCCGGCACGAGACGGGCAGATGCCGGGAGCGGTGCGCGACTCCGCGTCGCGCCCGCTCCCGGGCCTTGCCTGTCCGTCTCCGGACGGACGGGTCAGACGTCGATGCTGTCCTTGTCGGGGCCCTCGCCCCGGCCCGTCCCGGCCTGGTCCTTCAGGGCCTGCTGCTTGGAAGCCCTGAGGCTGGTGAGCGTGGTGACGACGAGGACGCCGCAGATCACGCCCAGCGACACCGGGATGCTGATCTCCGGAACATGAACCCCGGACTCGTGCAGCGCGTGCAGCACCAGCTTCACACCGATGAAGCCGAGAATGATCGACAGTCCGTAGGACAGGTGGACCAGCTTCCGCAGCAGACCGCCGATGAGGAAGTACAGCTGCCGCAGCCCCATGAGGGCGAACGCGTTCGCGGTGAACACGATGTAGGGGTCCTGGGTCAGACCGAAGATCGCGGGGATCGAGTCGAGCGCGAAGAGCACGTCCGTGGTGCCGATGGCGAGCATCACGACCAGCATCGGGGTCATGACCCGCTTGCCGTTCTGCTCGATCCACAGCTTGGTGCCGTGGTACCGGTCGGCCACGCCGAACCTGTGCTCGGCGGCCTTGAGGAGCTTGTTCTCCTCGAACTCCTCGTCCTCCTCGTCGGAGCGGGCCTCCTGGATGAGCTTCCAGGCCGTGTAGATCAGGAAGGCACCGAAGATGTAGAAGACCCACGAGAAGCTGGCGATGATCGCGGCGCCCGCGACGATGAAGATCGTCCGCAGCACCAGGGCGATGAGCACACCGACGAGGAGCACCCGCTGTTGGTACTGCGACGGCACCGCGAACTTCGCCATGATCAGGACGAAGACGAACAGGTTGTCGACGCTCAGTGACTTCTCGGTGATGTAGCCGGCGAAGAACTCTCCTGCGGGTTGTCCCCCGCCGAAGACCAGCAGGCCGAGCCCGAAGAGCGCGGCCAGGACGATCCAGACGATGGTCCAGATCCCGGCTTCCTTGATGGAAACCTCGTGCGGCTTGCGGCCGATGAAGAAGTCGATCGAGATGAGGGCGACAAGGCCCACGATGGTGAGGACCCAAAGGGTCGAGGAAACTTCCACTGCGCCTCCGGCAGATACGTCTCACGGAAAATGTCAGCGTCGTCGCTGCCGGAGGTCTCTTCCACCCAGGTCTTCAGCGCTTGTGAGCACCAGAACAGACCCATGGGCCGACGCCCCGGGATCAGGTCTGATCCGTATTGACGGGGTCGCCGCACAGACAGGGAGTACTCCCCTCCGTGCGCGAAACTTTACCTTCATCACCAAGGTTTGGTAAAGAGCGAGGTAAAAGAAATCCCAAAGCACCAGGTGGGAGGCGGTCGTTCGAGGACATGGTCCAGGAGATGGGACGCCGTTGCGGCGTTTACGGACGCTCGGTCACGGGTCCCCGGTCAGGGGCGCCATGCCCGGCGGGCCTCGGCCACCCGGGTGAGCACCTGCTGGAGGACCTGGCTGCCCGGGGGCACGAGTGGGGGCTCGTACGTCCAGGCGTGTCCGACCCACGGGTCGGCCAGATGACTGTCGGCCACCGGGGTCAGCCGCAGCAGGGAACGCCACAGGGGGTCGAGCAGCGGACCGTATCCGGCGGACTCCTCCCGGTCGGCGACCATCATCAGGTGGACGCCGACGGACGGGCCCTCGTCGGCGAGGTAGCGCAACTGGTTCACGGCACGGTCGTCGAAACCGTGCGGGAAGTCGTTGACGATCAGCAGCTGCTGGGAGGTGTCGAAGCCGGGCGGCAGCGCGTCGGCGGCTCCGCCGCGCAGCGCCATCTGCACCAGGTCGACCTGCTGGGTGAGCCGGCCCAGGACATCCGCGACGCCCGCCGCGCCCTGTGCGGGCGGAGCCGCCAGCACACCGCTCCGCGTCAGCGGTACCAGCGACTGCGCGCCCGCTCCGGCCGGGTCGACGACGTGCACGGTGAACTCGCCCGCCGGGTAGACGGCGAGCAGGCGTGCCGCGTGTGTCACCGCCGTCTCCATCGCGAGGCGCCGCATGTCAGGAGCATCGGTGAACGACTCGTCCAGGGCGTCGGTGCGGCCGCTGTCGATCCACAGGCCGCGCTCCAGCGGCAGCCGGAGCAGCATGGGGATGCGGATCCGGTCGGCCTCGGGCAGCCGGAGGTCACCCAGCCGCAGCGCCATGGGAATCTCCATCGGCACCCGGTAGGCGTGCCAGACGGGGTTGTCCCAGCGGGCGTACGCCGGGGGCAGGGCGGGTTCGACGACCTCGGCCTCGGCGACGAGCTGGGCGAGGTCACGGTCGAGGGCCTCCCTCGCCCGGTCGACGAGCTGGGCCTGCCGGGCCCTGGCCGCCTCGCGCGCGGCGTCGCCCTGACCGCCGATCCGGCTGCGCGGGTCGGACAGGACCTGCTCCAGCTCCTTGTCCATGCGGGACTCGGCGAAGTCGACGGCGCTGCGGTAGGCGGCGGTGGTGCGGGCCAGGTCCTCGAACATGCCCCAGACCTGGTTGTAGAGCCGCTCCTCCATGGACCAGCCGGTCGCGTCGCCCGCGACGGGCTGCGCGGGCTGTCCCGGCGGGGCCGGGGGCGCGGTCGGCGGGGGCGGCGGGGCGGCGTTCTGCCGGCGGGGGTGGCTGTAGTCGATCGGGCCGCCGGCCGTCGCCGCGGACGGATCCGCGGCTCCCCCGGGGTACGCCGGATGCGGTCCGTCCTGGCCCGGCGATCCGGCCGGCTGACCGCCGTACGTGGACGGCACGGGGCCGGGGACATCCTGGGGTGCGGTGCCGGCGCTCTGGTCGGGGTGGTGGGCCGGGGTGGCCGTCCGGCGGGAACGGTCGCCTTCGGAGGGGCGGGCAGGTGGCGCCTGCACGGAGCGGGCGAGGCCCCGGGTGACCGCTTCCTCGATGTGGTCCGCGAGCTGCTGTGCCCGGGGCAGTGCCTGGTCGGTGAAAAGTTCGGCCAGGCCGCCGGCGTACCCCTGGCCGACCGCGCGCACCTTCCAGGCTCCCTGGCGCCGGTAGAGCTCCAGGGCGATGACGGCCGTTTCGGCTTCCAGGCCGGTGATGGTGTAGCTGGCCACTTCGGTGCCGTCCAGCCCGGTGACCGCGACGAAGGGCGCGGCGACGGCGCCGAAGCGGGTGGGGCCGTGGCCGCCTGCGAGGGCGGGCAGGGCGAGCAGCACGCTGACGCGGTGGATCGCGTCGGCCAGGGCGTCCAGGTCGACCGCGAGCCGGTGGTCGGCCGTGGCCTGCCGCGACACCTCC
This sequence comes from Streptomyces incanus, assembly GCF_042656345.1. Classification (NCBI taxonomy): domain Bacteria; kingdom Bacillati; phylum Actinomycetota; class Actinomycetes; order Kitasatosporales; family Streptomycetaceae; genus Streptomyces; species Streptomyces incanus. Next base: position 38,719 of record NZ_JBHSPC010000032.1, on the reverse strand, counting down.
AGGCCGGGCCGGGTGGGCGCGCCCGGGTGGGCCACCCACTCCACCCCGTGGATCCTGCCGTCCTCGTCGCCGAGCGCGGCCACGGTCACGACCGGCGTGCCGGCCGAGACCCGGATCTCGAGACGGGACTGGGAGAGGGGGTGGTTCTGTCCCCGCACCAGCTCAGCCGTCATCGCCCTCGTCCCCCTGTGTCGCGTGCTTCGCGTGTGTCGCTCGTGTTCTGTCGTGTGTGACGCGCCGCCGGTGAGCGGCGCCCGGACCGTCACATGTGACGGTCCGGGCGCCGCTCACCGGCCCCGACGGGGCAGGCCGACGCTTCAGGGCTGCGGGTACTCGACCGGGTGCCGCTGCGGATGCTCAGAGCACCGGCAGGATCGCCGGCATGAGGTCCTGGAAGGTGCGGCCGTTGGCCGGGTTGCCGAGGGCCGTCATCGTCCAGCCCGTGCCCGAGCGGTGCACCTTCGCCATGAGCTGGGCCGTGTAGGCACCGCCGCCGGCCAGCGTGTAGCGGGCGAGCTCCTGCCCGTTGGTCTCGTCGACGAGACGGCAGAACGCGTTCTGCACCTCCTGGAAGGTCTGGCCCGTGAAGGAGTTCACGGTGAAGACGATCTGGTCGATGTGGACCGGGACACGGGACAGGTCGACGAGGATGGCCTCGTCGTCGCCGCCCTGGCCGACGCCGCCGACGAGGTTGTCACCGGTGTGGCGTACGGAGCCGTCGTCGCTCACCAGGTGGCGGAAGAAGACGACGTCGACCGGCTGCTTGTCCGCGAACAGGACGGCGGAGGCGTCCAGGTCGATCTCCCGGGTACGCGAGCCGAACAGGCCGCGGCGGGGGGCTGCCTGCCAGCCGAGACCCATACGGACCGCGGTCAGGCTGCCGCCGTCGTTCTTCTGCAGACTGATGGCCTGACCCTTGGTCATGTTGACGGTCACGCGCTGATTCCCCTCTCGGACTTTCCCCTGTTGCCGCGAAACCGCGGATGCCCAGAACCCTACGCAGGAGCGCCGACGGTGACGCACCCCGGTTCGCACTTTGTGTCGGTCTTGCAACACAGCCCGTGCCGGGCGGGCACCGGGCCGGCACACGGCGCCGTCAGGACAGACCCACCTCCCGCATCTGCCGCAACTCCTTCTTCATCTCGGAGACCTCGTCGCGCAGCCGGGCCGCGATCTCGAACTGGAGGTCCGCGGCGGCGGCCCGCATCCGCGCGGTGAGCTCCTCGATCTGCTCCGCGAGCTCCGCCGCGGGCCGGTCGGTGGGCACCGGCTCGGCACCCTTGGCCCTGCCCTTCGCGCCCTTGGCCGCCTTGGTGCCGAGGGCGGGCACGGGGGCCTTGGTCCCGCCGCCGTCCTTCTTGCCCTGGCGGTAGCCGGAGCCCAGCAGTTGCTCGGTGTCCACGTCCTCGCGGGCGATCTGGGAGACGATGTCGTTGATCTTCTTGCGGAGCGGCTGGGGGTCGATGCCCTTCGCCCGGTTGTAGGCGACCTGCTTCTCCCGGCGGCGGTTGGTCTCGTCGATGGCCTTCGCCATCGCCGGGGTGATCTTGTCGGCGTACATGTGGACCTGGCCGGAGACGTTGCGCGCGGCGCGGCCGATGGTCTGGATCAGGGAGGTGCCCGAGCGCAGGAAGCCCTCCTTGTCGGCGTCGAGGATCGCGACCAGGGAGACCTCGGGCAGGTCGAGTCCCTCACGCAGCAGGTTGATGCCGACGAGGACGTCGTACTCGCCGCTGCGCAGCTCCCGGAGCAGCTCGACGCGGCGCAGGGTGTCGACGTCGCTGTGGAGGTAGCGCACCTGGATGCCGAGTTCGAGGAAGTAGTCGGTGAGGTCCTCGGCCATCTTCTTGGTGAGCGTGGTCACCAGGACGCGCTCGTCCTTCTCGACGCGCGAGCGGATCTCGTGCACCAGGTCGTCGATCTGGCCCTCGGTGGGCTTGACGACGACCTCGGGGTCGACCAGGCCGGTGGGGCGGATGATCTGCTCGACGACGCCGTCCGAGCGGGAGAGCTCGTACTGGCCGGGGGTGGCCGACAGATACACGGCCTGGTCGATGCGCTCCTGGAACTCCTCCCATTTCAGCGGGCGGTTGTCCAGGGCGGAGGGGAGCCGGAAGCCGTGGTCGACGAGGGTGCGCTTGCGGGAGGCGTCGCCCTCGTACATGGCGCCGATCTGCGGCACGGTGACGTGCGACTCGTCGATGACGAGGAGGAAGTCCTCCGGGAAGTAGTCCATCAGGGTGTTCGGCGGGGAGCCGGGCAGACGGCCGTCGAAGTGCATCGAGTAGTTCTCGACGCCGGAGCAGCTGCCGATCTGGCGGAGCATCTCGAGGTCGTAGGTGGTGCGCATCCGCAAACGCTGGGCTTCCAGGAGCTTGCCCTGCTTCTCCAGTTCGGCGAGGCGCCCGGTGAGCTCCTTCTCGATGTCGTTGACCGCCCGCTCCATGCGTTCGGGGCCGGCGACGTAGTGGGAGGCCGGGAAGACGTACAGCTGCTGGTCGTCGCTGATGATCTCGCCGGTGACCGGGTGGAGCGTGGAGAGCGCCTCGATCTCGTCGCCGAACATCTCGATGCGGACGGCGAGCTCCTCGTAGACCGGGAAGATCTCGATGGTGTCGCCGCGGACGCGGAAGGTGCCCCGGGTGAAGGCCAGGTCGTTGCGCGTGTACTGGATGTCCACGAAGCGGCGCAGCAGCTCGTCCCGGTCGAATTCCTCGCCGACGCGCAGCGGCACCATGCGGTCCACGTACTCCTGCGGGGTGCCGAGGCCGTAGATGCAGGAGACGGAGGCGACCACGACGACGTCGCGGCGGGTGAGCAGGGAGTTGGTCGCGGAGTGGCGCAGCCGCTCGACCTCCTCATTGATCGAGGAGTCCTTCTCGATGTAGGTGTCCGACTGCGGGACGTACGCCTCGGGCTGGTAGTAGTCGTAGTACGAGACGAAGTATTCGACCGCGTTGTTCGGCAGCAGCTCGCGGAACTCGTTGGCCAGTTGGGCGGCCAGCGTCTTGTTCGGCGCCATGACCAGGGTGGGGCGTTGGAGCTTCTCGATCATCCACGCGGTGGTGGCGGACTTGCCGGTGCCGGTCGCGCCCAGGAGGACGACGTCCTTCTCGCCGGCTTCGATGCGCCGGGCAAGGTCGGCGATGGCCGTCGGCTGGTCGCCGCTGGGCTGGTAGGGGCTGACGACCTCGAAGGGCGCCACCGTGCGTTCGATCTGGGAAACGGGCCGCATGTCACCCACCGTACGACCCCCCGCTGACAACGGATCCCGGTCAGCGTTTCTGCGGGGTGCGGGCGCGGTGCTCGACGGGGCCGCGGGCGCGCAGCCGCGGGCGTGTCGGGTGCGTCGGGGAGGAGTGGCGCCGGGGGTGGGCGGGGATGCCGGGCTTGTGCTCGACGGGTACCGGGCCGGGCCGGCCCGTGATCACCAGCGGGTCGAAGATCACCACGATGCCGGCCAGGACCAGGAGGGCGAGCGGGCCGAGCATCATGGGCGCGAGCAGGGCGGCCGCGGATTCTCCCGTGGTGGGGTCGGCCGTCCCGTGGACGTGGACCTCCAGGGCGGCCATGCCGGTGTAGTGCATGCCGGTGACCGCGAGACCCATGACGACGCTCGCGCCCACGCTCCACAGGAATCCCTTGGCCTGCGCGGCCGCCCACAGGGCGGCGGTCGCGGCGGCCATGGCGATGGCGACGGACGCGGCGACGGTGAGGGTGTTGTACTCCAGCTGTCCGTCGAGGCTCATGCTGGCCATGCCCAGGTAGTGCATGGAGGCGATGCCGAGGCCGGTGATGGTGCCGCCGGTGAACAGGGCCGTTCCGGTGGCGCCCCGGTAGCCGACGATGAAGATCCCGATACCCACCATGACGACGGCGACGGCCAGGCTGGCGAACGTCATCACGCGGTCGTAGTGGATCGGTGTGCTTTCGATCGTGAAGCCCATCATCGCGATGAAGTGCATCGTCCAAATGCCGGATCCGATGGCCGCCGAGCCCAGGGCGAGCCAGCCGGGGCGCCACGACCCGGTCACGACGAGCGGCCGGGTGGCGCATCTCAGCCCCAGTGCGCCACCGAGGCAGGCCATGAGGAAGGCCACCACCGGTGTGACCAGACCGTAACCGAATCCGTCGACCGTGCTTTGCATGCGCGGCTGCCCTTCCCGCCCTTTGCGTCCCGGAATTCCCGGTTGTAAACCCCCTCCCAGGACCGCGTCGGCGGTCAGGGTTGACGCAGAGAGTATGACCTCACCGGAATGGTCGAACGACCATCCGCCGAAGAAACACGTCCTTGCCCCACTTGTGCGGTACCGGTGTGCGCAGTTGGGGCAGGCCTGTTCAAACTGTGGTCATCCCGCGCCCGCCCCCTGTCGACTCCCTGCTGTCACAGTTGAGCTGTCCGTGATGTTCCGACCGGACGGTGATCCGCCCGACGCCGGCCGATCACCCGGCGATGATCCGCCTTCCCGCCGATGGACCGACCCGCTCGACGCGAGGAGTACGCATGCACGCGCGCACCGTTGCCGCCTCGACCACCGCACTTCTGGGGACCGCCGCCCTCCTGCTGCCCCTCTCCCCCGCACGTGCCACCGGCAGTGACACGCTCCCCCTGGTCGTCGCCCACCGGGGTGCCTCCGGATACGCACCCGAGAACACTCTCCCGGCCGCCGACAAGGCGGCGGAGCTCGGCGTCGACTGGGTGGAGAGCGACGTCCAGCGCACCAACGACGGCGCACTCGTCGTCCTGCACGACGACAGTCTGGCGCGCACCACGGACGTCGAGGAGGTCTTCCCCGGCCGGTCCCCCTGGAAGGTGAAGGACTTCACCGCCGCGGAAATCGCCCGGCTCGACGCGGGCAGCTGGTTCGGTTCCGCGTTCGCGGGCACGCGCGTGCCGACGCTGGAGCAGTTCGTCCGGCGGCTCGAGCGGCACGACCAGAAGCTGCTCCTGGAGATCAAGAGCCCCCAGCTGTACCCCGGCATCGAGGGCGAGACCCTGAAGGTTCTGAGCAACGAGGGGTGGCTCGACGGCGCGCATCTGAGGAACCGGCTGGTCGTGCAGAGCTTCAGCGCGGACAGCGTGCGGACGGTTCACGAGCTGAAGCCCGGGGTGAAGACCGGCTTCCTCGGTGCGCCTCCCGTGAAGGACCTGCCCGAGTACGCGAACTTCGCCGACCAGATCAACCCCTCGCACACCTCCCTGTCCATCGGTTACGTCGCCGCCGTCCAGGGCTTCCGGGGACCGCACAGCAAGCCTCTGGAGGTCCTCACCTGGACGGTGGACGACGCGGCCGCGGCCCGGCGGGCCGCCGGGTTCGGGGTCGACGGGATCATCAGCAACAAGCCCGACGTGGTGCGGGACGCGGTGGGCGGCTGATCTCTCCTCGCCCCTTCACACCCCTCGCCCCTTCACACCCCTTGCCCCTTCACGCCCCTTGCCCCTTCACGCCCCTCGTACCCGATCGCCTCCGGCCCGCCGCTCTTCACGTCCGGCGTTGTCAGTGGCGGGTCGTACGGTGGGGCGCATGGACAGCCATGGGCAGTACGAGCAGCGGGTCGTGTGGGCCGTCGTCAGCACCGGCATCGGCCCGCTGCTGCTGGCCGCGACCCGTGAGGGCCTGGTCAACGTCGTGTTCCACGCCAGGGACGAGGTGCGCGACAGCGCGCTGGAACGGCTGGCGTCCCGGCTCGGCACCGAGCCCGCCGAGGACCCCGGCTCCCCGCTGCTCACCGAGGCGATACGCCAGGTCGAGGCGTACTTCGCGGGTGAGCGGCGCGATTTCGACCTGCCCCTGGACTGGTCGCTGATCTCCGGCTTCAACCGAAAGGTCCTGAACGAACTGGCCTCCGGCGTGCCGTACGGCACGGTCGTGGGGTACGGCGATCTGGCCGGCCGGGTCGGCCGGCCGGAAGGCGCCCAGGCCGTCGGCGCTGCGATGGGCGCGAATCCCCTGCCGGTGGTCGTGCCCTGTCACCGGGTCGTGGAGAGCGACGGCGGCATCGGTGGGTTCGGGGGCGGGCTGGAGGCCAAGCGCCGGCTGCTCGCCTTGGAGGGCGTGCTGCCGGAGCCCTTGTTCTGACGAGCGGGATGTCAGTCGTAGTGCCGTGCCTCGAACACGTTTCCGTCGGGGTCACGGAAGTAGAAACTGCGCCTGGCGAGGCCGCGGGCGCCGAAGGAGTCGTGCGAGAGGTCCGTCATGGGTACGGACTGTTCCTCGAGGCGGCTGCGGAGAGCGGCGAAGTCGTCGGCGGGCAGCGACAGACAGACGTGGTTGACGGGATGGCCGGAGGCTTCGGCGGCGCCGGGCAGCATCGTCATGCGCTCCGCCATGGCGAACGGCATGAGGTCGAGGATGGTCTCCTCGTTGACCCGTACCGAGGGAAAGGGCGCCTCTCCCACGGAGAAGTCGGCGAGTCTGACCGGTTCCAGGCCGACCGCCTTCGTGTAGAAGCCGGCGGCCGCGATCGGATCGCGTACCCAGAGGACGACGTGGTCGAGACGTGCTGTGTTCTCCGTCATGTGTCCCAGGCTCCGCGAGATCCACCGCGGCTCGCAAGGGCCTGTCCGGCGGATCGAGTCGGAGGAACCCGCCGGTGCCTGCCCGGCTGGGGTGAGCGAGGTCTGGTGCGCGCAGACGCACGGCGGAGGAGGGAGCCGACGCGGGCCCTTCCTGCTCGAGCTCGGTCGAGCAGGAGGAAATCGGCGAGTGACGGCAGCGCGGCTGGGGGGAGTGCGTGCCGGACCCAGCGTCTCCGGCACGGTCCGCCGGACAGGCCCTGGGGGTTTGACCTGCCACCTGGCCCGCCAGGGATGAGGGAGGAACGACAGACGGGAGGCGGCACGTGATCCTGACGGTGTCCGAAGAGGTACGGGAGGCGATCGCCGCCCGTCGGCCGGTGGTGGCCCTGGAGTCCACGATCATCGCGCACGGGCTGCCCCGGCCGCGCAATCTCCGGGTGGCGACGGAGCTGGAGGAGGCGGTGCGGCAGGGGGGCGCCGTTCCCGCCACGGTCGCCGTGCTGGACGGGCGGCCCCGGGTCGGCCTGGACAAGGAGCAGCTGGAGCGGGTGGCCAGGGAGGACGGCATCCGCAAGCTCGGCCATCGCGACCTGCCGCTCGCGGTGGCGTCCGGGGCGAGCGGTGCCACCACGGTGTCGGCCACCGCCCTGCTGGCTGCGCTCGCGGGGGTACGGGTGTTCGCGACCGGCGGACTCGGTGGGGTGCACCGCGAGTGGACGGTGACCCAGGACGAGTCGGCCGACCTCGGGCTGCTGGCGCGGACCAGGATCACGGTGGTGTGCGCGGGCGTGAAGTCGATCCTGGACGTACCGGCAACGCTGCAGCGGCTGGAGACCCTGGGAGTCGCGGTCGCCGGGTACGGCACGGACCGCTTCCCCGGCTTCTATCTGTCGGACTCGGGGCACCCCGTGGACTGGCGGCTGGACGCGCCGGAGCAGGTGGCGGAGGTGATGCGGGCGCAGGACGCCCTCGGCGGACCCGAGTCGGCGCTGATCGTGGCCAACCCCGTGCCCGCGAACGAGCAGTTGGATCCCGGGCTGCACGCCCGTGTGCTCGACGAGGCGCTGCGGGCGTGCGAGGAGGAGGGCGTCACCGGTCAGGCGGTCACTCCGTTCCTGCTCGACCACCTGGTGCGGCACACCGACGGGGCCTCCCTCACCGCCAACCTGGCGGCGGTCCGGGGCAACGTACGGCTGGCGGCCCGCATCGCGACGGCCTGGACCGGGGCGTGAGGCGACGTGACGGCGGCGGTCCCGGGTGACAGAGACGGCAGCGCTGCCCGGGCGGGCCGTGCGGCGGGGGCGACCGGCGCCCGCTCCGGCACGGGTGCCCGTGCGCGGTCCGGTGCGCTGCTGGTCATCGGTGACGTCATCACCGATGTGGTCGCCCGGCACCGGGGGCCGCTCGCCCCGGGTACGGACACCGCGGCGGCGATCCGGACGGTGCCCGGCGGCGCGGGGGCCAATGTGGCCTGCTGGGCGGCGTGCTGGGGCGACGCGGAGGTGCGGCTGCTCGGACGAGTGGGCGAGGACGCGGCGGCGTGGCACACGCGGGAGCTGGCCGCCTGCGGAGTACGTCCCCTGCTGGTGGTCGATCCACAGGCGCCGACCGGGACCGTGATCTGCCTGGTCGACGAGGGCGCGGCGGCCGAGCGGACCTTCCTCACCGACAGTGGCGCCTCACTGCGGCTCGAACCCGGTGACTGGTCGGACACGTTGCTGGACGGGGTGGCCCGGCTGCATCTGTCGGGCTATCTGCTGTTCAGCGAACCGGGTCGGGCGTTCGTGGCGGTGGCTCTGAAGGCGGCACGAGTGCGGGGGGTGCCGGTGAGCCTGGATCCGGCGTCGGCCGGTTTCCTCACGCGGCTGGGCGCCGACCGATTCCTGTCCCTCGTCGAGGGCGTCGACGTCCTGCTGCCCAGCCGTGACGAGGCATGCCTGCTCACGGGATTGCCGGGGGCTGCCGACGCGGCGGCGCGGCTGAGCCTGCGGGTCCCGTTGGTCGTGGCCAAGCAGGGGGCCGAGGGCGCGCTGCTGGCCCGGTCCGGCCAGGTGTGCGCCCGCGTTCCCGCCGTAGCGGCGACACCCCGGGACAGCACGGGCGCCGGCGACGCCTTCACGGGCGCGTTCCTCACCACCCTCATGGCGGGCGCCGATCCACAACACGCGGCGGCGGAGGGATGCAGGGCGGGTGCGCTGGCGGTGCGCCAGGTGGGAGGCCGCCCGCCACCACCGACCTGACGACCCGGGCCGGCCTCCGCCGGCCGCCGACACCGTCCCTCGTAGCCCGTCCGCCGTCCGCCGTCCCCCGTTGCCAGGCCGAGATCATCGGGGCCGTTGCCAGGTCCAGGGTGTCGGCGATGACGTCGGCGAGGTGGCGGTCGATGTCCTGGGCGGTGGCGATGCCCGCGGTGACGAGCTGGTCCCGGGCCGGTCGGACGGTGGCGGACTCCAGGGCCGCGCCGGCGGTACGGCTACGGCATGGTCACCGGCGTCGTGTCCGTCGCGTGTCCGCTGCCGTACCGGGCCTTTCGGCGCAGCCGCCGGCTCTGACACGCAGGGCATCCGCCGCCGCACGGGCGCGGGGCGCCGCACGGCACACGGGCGCGGGGCGCGGCACGGCCCGCGTTCAGCCGGACGGGACCCTGGCGTAGACGCTCTCGGCCCAGGTGGCGAGCTGGTCTTCCGTCAGGTGCTGGGCGAGGTCGGCTTCGCTGATCATGCCGACCAGGCGCTTGTCGTCGACGACGGGGAGCCGGCGGATGCGGTGTGTCTGCATCTCCCGGAGGACCTCGCCGACGTCGGCGTCCGCCGCGATCCAGCGCGGTGTGCCCTTGGCCATCTCGCCTGCGGTGACCCTGGCCGGGTCGTGGCCCATGGCGACACAGCCGACGACGATGTCGCGGTCCGTGAGGATGCCGCAGAGGCGCTCGTTCTCGTCGCTGATGGGCAGCGCGCCGACGTTCAACTCGCGCATCAACTGGGCGGCGCGGTCGAGCGTCTCGTGGGCGGGGATCCACTGGGCGCCGCGGTGCATGATGTCTCCGGCGGTGGTCATGAGATACCTCCCGGTGCCGGACGGCCGGCGCGGCGCGGGGCGCACCGCGAGTACCGGCGTCCTTCATTGTCGTCGTGTCACCAGGGCCCCGCACCTTCGCCCGGCCTCAGCCGTGCCACGCCGGGTGGCGGGGGTCGTCGGCGCGTACCAGGACGTCGGCGGTGCCGGCCGGGCCGGTCTCCCGCTCGTAGCGCTCGAAGGCGGGCAGGGTCCAGTGCCCGGACTCGGGGGTGCGGCGGCGCAGGGCGCCCGGCGAGAGCGAGACGTGGACGCTCAGGTCGAAGGGGAACCAGTGCCGCAGGAGGAGCGGGCCGTGCAGCAGCAGTACCCCGCCGGGTGGGAGCGGGACGTAGGAGCTGCGGGTGGCCCGGTCGGTGGCGGGGTCCCACAGGTCGGGCAGGACCCGTCCGTTCCCGCCCGGTTCGAGGGGGCCGAACACCTCGCGCCGGAGGGCGCCGGTGTCGTACCAGCCGTCGTAGTACGACTCCACGTCCTGGTGGCCGTACTCCAGCCGGACCGAGGCGGGACGCAGGAAGCCCTCCGCACCCACGACGAGGGAGGGGCACCCGCGGACGCGCAGGGCCTCGGCGACCCGTTCGGCGAGGTCTTCGGGACGGGCGGCCGGGGCGCCGTCGAAGGCTACGCGCGGCCAGGGACCGCCGTCGGACGTCTCCAGTGTCGCCACACGCTCGGCGAGGAGGTCGCCGAGCCGGTCCCAGGTGATCGCTTCGAATCGCACACCGCCATGATGCGCGGGCCGGCTGGACGCCCGCGCATGGCCCCGCGACGCTCGGCCATGGGCGCCGGGCCCGGGTCCGGCTTCACTGGTGGTGACAGGGGCCGCCGGGAGGAGGTCCGGCCGGGGACGGACGGGAGCCGACAACGTGATGGATGGACCGTACGTCGTGCCGACGGTGCTGGGCGTACTCGGGACCGGGCTGGTGGCGGGAGCCTTCTGCGCCTTCTCGACGTTCGTGATGAGGGGGCTCGCGGCGCTGCCGCCCGCGCAGGGGGTGGCGGCGATGCGGTCGGTCGACGTGGCCGCGGTGCGGGCGCCCTTCATGCTGGTGTTCCTCGGCTCGGCGCTGCTGTGCGCGGCGATCGCCGTGGTGACCCTGGTGACGGGGCCGGACGAGGGCGCGGCGTGGCTGCCGGCCGGCAGCACGCTGTACCTGTTCGGCGGGTTCGGGGTCACCGTGGTCGCGAACGTGCCGCGCAACAACGCTCTGGCCGGGCTCGATCCCTGCACCGCAAGGGCCGCCGCGTACGGGACCGCATACGTGCGCGAGTGGACGCGGTGGAACCACGTGCGCACGGTCGCCTCGACGGGTGCCGCGGTGGCGTACGTACCGGCTCTCACCTGACGGCACGCGGACGGCACGGAAAGCGCCGCCGGCAGGCCTGCGGGTGGGCATGAGCAGTCGTATCGTGGCCGGAGAGCCCCGGAGCCCAATGGGAACGCCAGGTCCGAAGCGACAGGTCCGGAGACAAGAGACGCCGGGGGTGAAAGCCTCCCGGCCCCCGAGCAGTGCCGTCCGACCACGAACGGCCTGTCACTCGCGTACATGAGGAAGAGCGCAAGGAAGACGGCCATGGCCGATCCCAAGGGGTTCCTGACCACGCCGCGCCAGGAGTGGCCGCGCAGGCCCGTCGGGGAACGGGTCCGGGACTGGAACGAGGTGTACGTCCCCGGCGCGCTGCTGCCCATCGTCGGTCCGCAGGCCGACCGCTGCATGGACTGCGGCGTCCCCTTCTGCCACGAGGCCTGCCCGCTGGGCAATCTGATCCCCGAGTGGAACGACCTGGTCGCGCGCGACGACTGGCGGGCCGCGGCGGAGCGGTTGCACGCGACCAACAACTTCCCCGAGTTCACCGGCAGACTGTGCCCGGCGCCCTGCGAGGCGGGATGTGTGCTCGCCATCAACCAGCCCGCCGTGACGATCAAGAACGTCGAGTGCGCCATAGCCGACCGGGCCTGGGAGGAGGGCTTCGCCGGGCCGGCCCCGCCGGACCGGCTCTCCGGCCGGACGGTCGCCGTGATCGGCTCGGGTCCCACCGGACTGGCCGCGGCCCAGCAGTTGACCCGGGCGGGGCACACGGTCGCCGTGTACGAGCGGGACGACCGGATCGGCGGGCTGATGCGGTACGGCATCCCCGCGTTCAAGATGGAGAAGCGTCATCTGGAGCGGCGCATCGAGCAGATGCGGGCCGAGGGGACGAAGTTCCGTACGTCCACGACGGTCGGGCGCGATGTCGACGCCGCCGGGCTGCGGGCGCGTTACGACGCCGTGGTGATCGCCACCGGGGCGACCGCGTGGCGGGAACTGGACGTTCCTGGACGGGAACTGACCGGAGTTCACCAGGCCATGGAGTATCTTCCCCTGGCCAACCGGGTGTGCGAGGGGGACCTGAAGACGTCCCCCCTGTCCGCCGCGGGCCGGGATGTCGTCATCGTCGGGGGTGGTGACACGGGCGCCGACTGTCTGGGCACGGCCGTGCGGGAGAGGGCCGCGTCCGTGACGCAGCTGGACATCTACGACCGGCCGGGCGGCGAGCGCGACGAGGACACCGAGCCCTGGCCGACGTACCCGAAGCTGTACCGGCTGTCCGGCGCGCACGAGGAGGCCGGTGTGCTGCGGACGGCACCGGAGGCGGCCGAGGACTCCGACGCGCGGCTGTTCGCGGCGTCCACGCTGCGCCTCACCGGCGACACGGACGGGCGGGTCCGGGCGTTGCACCTGGTCGGGGTGGACGCGGAGCGCCGCGCTCAACCCGGTACCGAGCGTGTCCTGCCCGCCGGCCTCGTCCTCCTCGCGCTCGGCTTCTCCGGACCCGACCAGGAGGACGGGCTCGTCGCGGGGCTCGGTCTGGAACTGGAGCCGCGCGGCACGATCGCGCGCGACGCCGGCTTCGCCACGAACGTGCCGGGTGTGTTCGCGGCCGGGGACGCCGCCCGCGGGCAGTCGCTGATCGTGTGGGCGATCGCCGAGGGCCGGGCGGTGGCGGCGGCCGTCGACCGTCACCTGACCGACGGCACCACCCGGCTCCACGCCCCCATCGGCCCGTACGACCGCCCGATGACGGTGTGACGCCCACCGACGGGCAGCGCCCGCCCCTCGCACTGCCCAGGGTCTACGCCTTGCGCCCCACCGCCCCGTACCCCGGGATCACCCCGTCGTCCTGGCCGGGTACGGGCTCGCCCAGTTCGGGGTGCCACAGGTGGGGCACCTGGACACCGGGGTCGACCAGATCGAGGCCGGCGAAGAGGTGGGTGAACTCCTCGCGGGAGCGCAGGGCCAGTGTGACGCCCGCGGCCTTGAGCTTCTCGGTGGCCGCCTTCGATTCCTCAGGGGTGAAGTCGGACGTCGCGTGGGAGAGCACCAGGTAGCTGCCGGAGGGCAGATCGGCGAGCAGCCGGCCGACCAGCTCGTGGGCGCCGTCCTCGTCGGAGATGAAGTGCAGCAGCGCGATGAGGGAGAGCGCGACCGGCTGGTCGAAGTCGAGGACCTTCCGCGCACCCTCCAGGATTCTCTCCGGCTCGCGCACATCGGCCTGGAGGTACTCGGTCACCCCCTCGTCGGTGCCGCGCAGCAGCGCGCCCGCGTGGGCCAGCACGATGGGGTCGTTGTCGCAGTAGACGACGCGCGCGTCCGGTGCGATCTCCTGGGCGACCTGGTGGAGGTTCGGCTCGGTGGGGATGCCGGTGCCGATGTCGAGGAACTGACGTACGCCCTGGCCGGCGAGCCAGCGCGTGGCGCGCTGCATGAAGGCGCGATTCACCCGCGCCATCACGGGCACCCTCGGGTCGAGGGCGAGCATCTGCCGGCCCATGGCCTCGTCGACGGGATAGTTGTCCTTGCCTCCGAGGTACCAGTCGTACATCCGCGCGGTGTGCGGCTTGCTCGTGTCGATCTCGACGGGGTGCTGTTGCCCGGTCATGACGAACTCCGTAAGTGTCTGCAACTGTTAGTGATCAATTTCAGTGCCGAGCCAGTGTGGTGGGTGGAGCGGGCGGGGGATGCCCGGAACAGAGTGCTGCGCGGGGACGAGGGTGCGTACTCAGCAGGGAGGAAGGGAAGGGAGGCGGGAGGGGGGAACAAGCAACATCGGGTGTATGCCGGGAAGCAACGGTAGGACGGTCGACAAGGGTCAGGACAGCAGGAAATCCGCCTCTCCCGCTTTGGCTCCTTCGATGAAGGCCGTCATCTCGGCCGAGGTGTAGATGAGCGCCGGTCCGTCCGGGTCGGTGGACTGCCGTACGGCGATCCGGCCGTCGTCGAGCTTCATCGCCTCCAGGCAGTTGCCGCCGTTGCCACCGCTCCAGGGCTTGTGCCAGCCCTCGCTGCCCAGCTCGTGCGCGGGCATGCCGTTGTAGATCCGCCCGGTGCGGGCCCGGGGCGGGTGCACCGGCAGGGGGGAGGACAAGGACAGGGACAGGGGTTTGATGTGGTTCATTCACAGCTCCTTGCGGAGATCCCTGAGGATCACCTTCGTGCGATGTGCTGTAGCGGCCTGCGCCGCCATGCGGTCCATGACCTCGAGGTGGGTCGCCACCTCGGCACGCGCGTCCAGGTAGACGGCGCCGGTCAGGTACTCGCTGTAGACCATGTCCGGCAGTTCGGGCATGGCGAATCGGAACAGCACGAACGGCCCGTACGTGCCGGGGTGCGGTCCGCCGGCGAACGGGGCGACCTGCAGTGTCACGTTGGGCAGCTTCGTGGCCTCGAGAAGCCTGTCGATCTGGGCACGCATCACCTCCGGGCCGCCGACCGGACGGCGCAGCGCCGTCTCGTCCATCACGACCCACAGCCGGGGCGCGTCGTCACGGGTGAGCAGATCCTGCCGTTGCATGCGCAGGGCGACGTGCCCCTCGATGTCCTCGGGCCGGGTCTGCCCGATGGCCCCCGAGCGCAGCACGCCCCGTGCGTACTCCTCGGTCTGCAGCAGACCGGGGACGAAGTGGGGCTCGTAGCTGCGGATGAGCGTAGCCGCGCCCTCGAGGCTGACGTACATCGAGAACCAGCCGGGCAGGATCTCGTGGAAGCGCTGCCACCAGCCGGGCCGGTTGGCGTCCTCCGCCAGCTGTACGAAGGCGTCGGCCTCGCTGTCGGAGACCCCGTAGGCCTTCAGCAGAAGCTGGATGTACGGGATCTTGAGCGCGACCTCGGCCATCTCCATGCGCCGGATCGTGGCGGGGGCGACGCGCAGGACGCGTGCGGCCTCCTCACGCTTGAGGCCGGCGCTTTCCCGCAGATCCAGCAGGCGCCGGCCGAGGACGACCTGGCCGACCGTCGGCGCGGACCGCGGTTCGCTCACGCTCCACCTCCACGAAAAGGGTTTCCTGACGTTCCCGAAGCTGACAGCTCCGACAGCCCCGACAGCCCTGCGGCGCCAACCCAAGACCACTCGAAGGTTTCTTCGATGACCTCAACTGGCGCCGCGCGGGGTGCTGTTACGAGCAGTGTGCCACGGCCGTCCAGACCGTCACACGGCACTCTGGACTTTTCAGAGTGACACTTGCCAAGTGTGCACGGCGGGGCGATAGTGGCAAGCGTGATTCCGTCCGTGCCCTTAGGAACAGACGCCGCTGCGCGCCCCTTCGGTCTTGGCCCCGCCTCGGGAGCCGCCGACCCCGCAGGGGCTGCTGTCCAGCGCCGGTTCCGCTTCGAACTGGCCGCCCATCCGGGTTCTCCCGCGCAGGCCAGACGCCTGACGAGGGCCCGGCTGACCGGCTGGTCGGTGTGCGAGGACACCTGCGACACAGCGGCTCTGGTCGTCTCCGAACTCGTCACCAACGCCATCGTGCACACGGCGAGCAGCCACATAGTCTGCGAGCTGCACGACGGCGACGAACTGGTGCGCATCGCCGTGCGGGACGAGGGCTGCGCCCCCGGCCGGCCCCGTGCGAACACCCGGCGGCAGCCGGAGGAGGAGCACGGCAGGGGACTGCTTCTCGTCGACGCCGTGTGTCACGCCTGGGGCGCCCACGAGCAGGGCCCCGGGCTGCTGGTCTGGGCCGAGCTGCCCCGTAAGGCCGACGCACCGCCTCCGTCCGACGGGCCGCGGAACGACCTCGGCTGGGGCGAGCGCCCCAAGCCGGGCCCGGCCGATGGCCAGGACGAGGGCGGGGAGCCCGAGCAGCGGCACCACCGCGATGCGGCCCCGACCGCTCCGCGCACACCTCCTCATCAGCGCATTCATCAGCACACGGCCCCGCACCAGTACCGCCGGGACGGGGGACGGGTGTGACGGGCGCTCGGACCGCTCGGCCCCTGAGCCTGAACACGCTGGTGCGCCTCCAGCGCGGGCCGCGGACTCCCGCCGCACCGCTCCTGCGCCTGCCCGTCCCCGAGGGGATGACGGCGCCGATGGGCTGCGACGCGGTGGCGGTACCGGCCCGTTTCGGGCCGCTTGTCATGCCTCGGCTGCCACGGGTGGGGTGCGTGTACGCCGATGAGGCGCACTGGTGGTGGCTGGTTCCGTCCGATTCGGACTACGCCCTGGAGTGGCCCGCCCCCGCGCGGTACGACACGGGGGCCGTCGTACCGGACGCCCCGGACCTCCCCGGCCTGATCCACCGCCCTGACGGCACGCTTCCGTACACTCCGCCGATACCGCTCTACCTGGCGGTGTGCCGCCTGACGGACACGACCCCGAGCTGGTCCCGCCCGGTCACCGCGTAGGGCTCCCGGGCCTTACGCGGCGCGCTTCGCACCGCCGTGCCCCGTGCGGGCTCACGCGGCCGCGTCGGCGCTGCCGTCGCCACCGCGGACGATCACCAGGAACGTGTCGGTCGTGAGGTCCATGACGACCTCGGCGAGCAGGCCCTCCATGCGTCGTGCCCGCGCGAACTCCTCCGCGGGCCAGGAGCCCCGCGGGCCACCCGCGGGAAAGCGTTCAAGCACCGTTCGCCCGTTCACCTGCTGCCTCTCCTTCGGCGTTGCACTCGTAGAGTCAAACGCCGACGGCGGGAAAACGCCTCGCTCAGTGACGCTACTGAGACGTGGTTGACACCCGTTCACCCTCAGGAGTGGGCGAACTCTCCACTCTCTCGAACATGTGGTCACTCTCTGCACGAGGTTCCGCACTCATCGCACTCGTCTCGTTCGTCTTACCCGTCGTACTCGTCGTGATAGCGGATGCGCTCGCTGCCCGCCGGGGCCCCGAAAGCCGACGCGCGCCCCTCGGGGTCCTCCCACTCCTCCTGCCTGCCGAGCGCCGTGAGGTCCAGCAGGCTGGTGGTCGAGCCGAGTCCGTCGAGGCCGCGTTCGTAGGTCGAGTACGTGTGGAAGACGCGGCCCCCGTCCCGCAGGAAGCAGCTGAGGCCCGGCCGCTCGACCAGCTCTCCGTCACGCTCGAGGGTGACCTCGAAGTCCTTGTTGAAGTCGTCGGCGTAGGAGGAGTACCAGGGCAGCGTCCAGCCCATCCGCGCCTTGAACGGAAGGATCTTCGGGTACGGCGCCCGGGAGACGGCCGCGAAGGTGGTGTCGCGGGCCTTCAGGTGGGCGAGGTGTCCGATCTGGTCCAGGAACCCGGAGCAGCTGCGGCACCCGGTGTCCCACTCGGGCGCGAACATGAAGTGGTACAAGACGAGCTGCCGCCGCCCCTCGAACAGATCGGACAGCCCGGCCTTGCCGTCGCCGCCCTCGAACACGTACTCCCGGTCGATCCCGACCATGGGCAGCCGGCGCCGCTCGGCGTTGAGCGCGTCCTTCGCGCGGGTGACGACCTTTTCCTTGACCAGCAGTTCCGCACGCGCCACGCGCCAGTCCCCGCGCGAGACGATCTCCGGAAGCGACATGGTTCCTCCTGTGCAACAGTCCCGTTGCAAGGAGTGACCGGCGCCGTCACCGGAACTCATCGCAACTCGCCCGCCCGGTTCCGAAATTTTTCGCACCGGTCGTGCGGGCGCGGGTGCGTCGGGAATCACCGGCCGCTCACGGCCGCACGGACCGCGCCCCATCATCGGCTCGCCCGGCGACGGGCAGCTCCGGCAGCCGGACCCCGACGCGCTCGCGGCGCCGGTCGAGGGCGTCCCGGAGTTCGGCGAGCTGCTCGGCGTGACGGGCGTCGAGCCGTCCCGTGTCGTCGAGGTGGACGGCGCAGGCGGTGGTGGTGTCGACGAGCCGTTCGAGGAGGGCGGCGAACTCGTCCGCGCCGTCGGCGTGCCGGGCGAGCGCGGAGAGTTCGGCGGAGGCGAGCGCGATGGCGCCGCGGGCCTCGGCGAGGGCGCGGTAGGCCTCGCGGCGCAGGACCCAGCGGGCTGCGCGGTCGCCGGACCCGTCCAGCACATGGGCGAGGTACGCGTACGCGGCGTCCCCCGCTTCCGTGAGCCGGACCCGGATGGCGCCGCCGCGCCGCACGGGCATCGGCAGGTGTCCGACGACGAGCACGATGGCGCAGGCCAGCAGTGTCTCGCCGATCCGTGCCACGGAGGCCTGCGGTTCACCGCCCACCATCACCAGGGCGAGCACGAGCACGGTGATGACGGTGGTCTGCGCGGCGAAGTGCCGGGCGGCGACCGGGATGAGCGCCCCGCTGACCGCCACCAGCGCGATGAGCCCTTCCGGCCGGGGCAGCACGGCGGCGAACCCGGCGAACAGGAGCGCCCCGAGCACGGTTCCGGCAGCCCGGTTCAGCACCCGCGAGGCGAGCGGTCCGAGGTCGGGCTTGACGAGGAAGACGGCGGTGACGGGCAGCCAGTACCAGTACTCGTGTTGCCCGTACCAGCGGGCGTGGTACAGGGCCTGGGCGACGGCGACGCTCACGCCGAAGCAGAGGGCGACCCGCAGGCCGTACTCCTGTCCCCGGGTGCCGAGGAGGGTACGGGTGAGAGCGGCGCGGGACCGGCGGCGCGTGTGCAGGTCGCCGCCGTCGGCCCGGTCGAAGGCCACGGCGGCGCGCAGGAGGGCGTCGTCGAGGGCGCGCAGCGCGGGGACGGACCGGGAGGGTGCGGGCAGCGGCCCGCTGGGGACGCCGCCGCGTACGGCGACGGCGAGCCGCCGGGGCCCCTCGGACGCGCGAGCCGGTACGGCCTCCCCTGCCCAGGCCAGCGCGGTCGCGGCCTCCGCCAGCGGCAGCGCGGCGGCGTACTGCGCGTGCAGTCGCCGTTCGGCCGCGGAACCGGCGTACCGCCGCAGCCGGGGTCCGGCGAGCACGTCCTGGGCGTGGTCGAGGGCGGCGGTGAGCGCGGCGCGCCGCGCGGTGGCGGTGGGTGAGCCGGTGGCGTCGAGCAGCGCGGCGACGGCCTCGTACACGCCGGCCACGGCATGCCGCTCGCCGTCGAACCGGAAGTCTCCTGCGAGGGACCCCGGAGCGGGCAGCGCCAGCCGCAGCAGGAGCAGCCACGCGGCTCCGGCGAGGAAGGCGAGCGCCCGTTGCCCTCCGGGTTCGGGCAGGGGCATCCCGGCGCCGACGGCGGCCCCGACGAGCAACTGGATCCCGGCGGCGGAGCCGATGGGACCCAGCGCGCTGACCGCGCCGGCGACCAGCCCGCACCCGGTCAGTGTCAGCGTCAGCAGCACGGCCGGGAGGTGGTCCCCCGTGTACGTCCCGACGAGGAGCCCGGCCGCCCCGGCGAGCGCGGGCACTCCGATCCGGCTGACGGAGACGCGTCGGCTGCCCGGCCGGTCGTTGAGCCCGGCGAACATGGCGCCGATGGCGGCGACGACGCCGAGGGTGGGCCACCCGGCGAGCACGGCGGCGACCAACAGGGGCCCGCCGCCCAGCGCCCCCCGCGTGACCGCGCTCCACGGGACCGGTCCGCGCTGGGCCCGCAGGGCGTGGGCGAGCCAGAGAGGTACGGCGGGCGTGCTGCGGGACACGGTGCTCCAGTCGTCTCGTCGGGGCGGGGCGGGGTCGGGCTCGCGGGCGACGGTGACCGGGCGGGGGCGCGGTGTCCACGGTAGGCGGGGTTGCCTGAGGGAAGGGAACGGTCGCGTTTCCGGGGCGTGACGATGCGAGCAAAGAGTGCGTTCTGAAGGAACGCGGTCCGTGATGCGCTTGTTCCGTGGGGTCCCGCAGGACCGGGGTCGCTCGTCCCTCCCATGGGCCCGGTCCACCTCGAAAAGTCGCCGGACGGGAGGCCCGCGGCGGTGAAGGTCGTCAAGGCGTCGGTGGTCGACTCGGAGATCCGGCTGCGGTCGCCCGAGGCCGCGGTGCAGCGAGAAAAGGTGCGGCGGCCGCGCACGCTCACTTCCAGGCCCGCCCGGACCCCGAGATCGCGGCCGGCCGCTGGTCGCCGTCGCAGTCCTCGTAGGCACGCCGGTGCCCCGTGACCCAGGTCGGCGGTCACGGGGCACCGCGACGCTCTTCGCTCTACGCGGTGTGCCCTGCGGCGAACCCGACGAACTCCGCCCACGCCTCCGGCGCGAGGCCGAGCATCGGGCCTGCCTTGTCCTTCGAGTCACGTACGCACAGGACACCGCTCCCGGCGGCTACCTCAACGCACTCTCCACCGTCCCCGGCGCTGTAACTGCTCTTGAACCACGCCAGGTTGTCGAAGTCTCGCCCGGTCGTTTCCCCGCTCATCCCTCTCCCAACAACTTCTCGATCAACGAGAGCGATTCAGCCGGTGTGAGCGCCTGCGCTCGGAGACTTCCGTACGCAGCCTCAAGCTCCCGGACCTTCCCGCGCTCGGTGTGGACGTGGCTGTCGCCTTGCACCTCTGTGTAGGCGATCCTCCGCTCATCCCTGGTCTCCATCAAGGTGAACGGACCGGCCAGTCCTGCATGTTGCCTGCGGGAGAGGGGCATCGTCTGGATCTCGACGTTCCGCTGCTCCCCGGCCAGCATGAGGTGTTCCGTCTGGCCCCGCCAAACGGTCTCGCCGCCGAGTGGGCGGTGCAGCACCGCCTCATCGATCACGAAGGTCAGGTGCGGTGCCGGGCGTCGGGCGAAGATGTCCTTCCGCGCCATGCGGGCGGCGACGCGCTGCTCGATGATCGCCTCGTCCAGCAAAGGGCGCCACATCGCGCACACGGCACGGGCGTACTCCTCGGTCTGCAACAGTCCAGGGACGGTCCTGGTGGCGTACACGTGGAGTTCGACCGCCTGTGCCTCCAACCGCGCCGCGTCCCGGAAGAACGCCGGATACTGCGCCCGAGCCACCTCCGCCTTCCCCGCCTTCAACAGCCCACCCGCGTCCAGCAGTTCATCCGCCTTGTCGATGAACCTCGGCGGGGGTGCTGGACGAGTTCCACACCTACGACGGCGCGCAGGGCACGGCCCGGCGCAGCAGGGCTTCGGCGTCCGCGACCGCCCGGACGAGAGCGTCCGGGCTCCGCGTCAGGCCTTCCGTCAGCGCGTCCACGTCGGTCAGCCCCGCCCGCCCGACCAGCCCCTTCTCATTCGTCACCCACTCCCCGCGCGCCGCCATCACCGCGTGCGCGGTCTGGGTCGCGGCGACGGCGATGGCTCCCGCGACCTGGGTGACGGCGCCCTTGGGGGCGTGGCCGGCCTTGGCGTAGGCGAGGGTGGCGGCGGCCGTGCCGTACCAGCGGGGCGGGGCGGTCTTGCGCAGGGCCGGTGGGTAGGCGGCGGGGCGGGGCAGTTCGCCGCGCAGGGTGCGGTTGATCGCCAGTTCGGCGACCAGGAGGTACGTCGGGATGCCGGCGAGGTGGAACATCAGCGGCTCGACGCGGAAGCGGCCCTGCTCCGCCTCGGCCAGTTCGTGTTCGACGACGTCGAGGTCGCGGTAGTGGACGTCGACCCGGCGGCCGTCGATGGTCAGCCAGCCGCCGCCGTTGAACACGCCGCCGCCCCAGCCGCCGATGTCGGACACCTCGCCCTCCCAGCCGACCGCGCGCAGGTCGTCGGGGTCGAAGGCGCCCTCGCCCCGGTAGTACACGGCCAGGTCCCAGTCGCTGTCGGGCCGATCGGTGCCCTGCGCACGTGAGCCGCCGAGGGTGACGGCGCGGACGCCGGGGAGGGCGGCGAGCCGGTCGGCGGTCATCTCGAGGAAGGCCTGGTCCGGGAGGGAGGGCAGGGGCACGGACACTGCTGGGTCTCCTGACAGTCAGGGGTGTGCGGGTGTGCGGGTGTGCGGGTGTGGACGGTACCGGTGCGGCTCGGCTCGGGCGAAGGGAAATTCGGGTGCGGCGGCGGATTCGGCGCCCGCATGATCGGGAGTTCGTCCGTCGTGCCTCGATTCGGAGATCCCTCATGATCCAGCGCGTCACCGTCCCCGGTCTCTTTCCGCCTCCCCTCTACTCACATGCCTCCGTCGTCGAGGCGGGCACCAAGCTGGCGTTTCTCGCCGGGTCGGTTCCGCTCGACGCCGGCGGGAAGCTCGTCGGGGAGGGGGATCCGGTGCGGCAGGCCGAGCAGGTGCTGGCCAACCTCGAGGAGCAGGTGCGTGCGGTGGGAAGCGACCTGTCACAGGTGGTGTCGACGGACGTGTACGTCGTGAGCGGTGAGCCCGCCGCGCTCTCCGCCGTGTGGGACGTCGTCGAAGCGTCCGGGCTGAGTACCGGGCCGCACTCGTCGACCCTGCTCGGTGTGGCCTGCCTCGGTTACCCCGGGCAGCTCGTCGAGATCACCGCGACGGCCGTCGTGCCGGACGCGGCGGCGGAGTCGTGATCATCGAGGACCGGGCGGTGGACCTGCGCCGGGCCCTGCCCGCCGACTCCGCCCCCGCGGCCGGCGTCTGGCTGCGGTCGTTCGCCGCGGCCCTGCCGGGCGTGGTCCGGCCCCGGTCCGACGACGAGGTGCACGGCTGCTTCCGTCATGTCCTCGTGCCGCTGCGCGAGACATGGGTGGCGGAGACGGAGGGCGGGGACGTCGTCGGCGTGATGGTGCTGGAGGACGAGGAGCCGGCGCAGCTGTACCTCGCCCCCGAGTGGCGCGGGCGCGGACTGGGCGACCGGTTCGTCGCCCTGGCCAAGGAGCACCGCCCCGAGGGCCTTTTCCTGTGGACCTTCCAGGTCGACGGGCCCGCGCACCGCTTCTGCGAGCGGCACGGTTTCGAGGCCGTCGAGTGGACCGACGGGAGCCGGAACGAGGAGCGGGAGCCGGACGTGCGGTTCGTGTGGCGGCCGTAGAGCGGGCGTGGGGCGGCCTCCTGTGGGAGGCGCACCCTGTGGGGCACCCGCCGCACGCGTACGCGTCAGGCCTCGGTGCGCGCGTACCTGTCCGTCGCCGCCACCAGGACGTCGTCCCCGACGGCCCCGGCGTCGTGGCCGGCCTCGTCGACGACCGTCAGCTCGGCGTCCGGCCAGGCGTGCTGGAGCCGCCAGACGATGCCGAGCAGATTGCCGAGGTCGAGGCTGCCCTGGACCAGGGTGCCGGGGATGCCCTTCAGCAGATGCGCGTCGCGGAGGACCACGCCTTCGTCGTTGCCCTCTCCGAGGAAGTGGTCGTTGCCCCAGTAGTGGGTGACGGTGCGGGCGAAGCCCCTGCGGAACACCGGGTCCTGGAAGCGCGCGACCGAGTCCGGCGGCGCGGGGATGATCGCCGTCTCCCAGTCGGTCCAGGCCCGTGCGGCCCGTTCCCGGACCTCCGGGTCGGGGGACTCGAGCAGCCTGTTGCAGGCGGCGGCGAGGTTGTCGTCGCGTTCACCGGCGGGAAGTTCGCCGACGAAGCGTTCGAAGGCCTCCGGGAAGATCTTCCCCAGCCCACGGGTCAAAAGGGCCACCTCGGGGTTGGAGCCGGTGGCCACCCCGGTCAGCACCAGCTCGGTCACCACCCCGGGGTGCGTCTGCGCGTACCGCAGTCCCAGCGCCGATCCCCAGGAGATGCCCCACACCAGCCACCGCTCGATGTCCAGGTGGGCGCGCAGCCGCTCCAGGTCGGCCATGAGGTGGGCGGTCGTGTTCACGCTCATGTCGGTGGCGTGGTCGGCCGCGCTCGGTGTCGACCGTCCGGCGCCGCGCTGGTCGAGGAGCACGACGCGGTACGCGGCGGGATCGAAGAAGCGGCGGAGACCGGGGCTCGCGCGACTGCCCGGGCCGCCGTGCAGCACCACCGCGGGCTTGCCGTGCGGGTTCCCGCAGGTCTCCCAGTACACATGGTTGCCGTCGCCGACGTCGAGCATGCCGTGGTCGTACGGTTCGATGTGCGGGTAGAGGCCCATCGGGACACCGTAGTGCTCATGTCGCGAGGGCTCCTCTCCTTTCCGGGTGGGCGCTCCCGTCATTTCCGGGTGGGTGCTCCCGCCGCTTCGGCCGCCGTGCGCAGCACCTCCCGCAGCATGGCGGGGGTGAGCTTGCCGGTGAAGGTGTTGCGCTGGCTGACGTGGAAGCAGCCGAAGAGGTGCAGGTCGTCGCCTTCCGGAGCGGGAAGCGTGACACGGGTGCCGTGGGCGAAGGCCGGGCGGGGGCGGGGTACGGTCCAGCCCGCCTCGGCGAACGCGGGCAGGGCGGCCTGCCATCCGAAGGCGCCGAGGACGAGCGCGGCCCGCACCGTCGGCCGCAGGAGCCGCAGCTCCTGGAGCAGCCAGGGCCGGCAGGTGTCCCGTTCCGCGGGGGTCGGTTTGTTGGCGGGCGGGGCGCAGTGCACGGGCGAGGTGACGCGTACGCCGTACAGTTCCAGACCGTCCTCTGCATGTGCGGAGGTGGGCTGCGAGGCGAGACCGACGTCGTACAGCGCCTCGTACAGCACGTCTCCGGAACGGTCTCCGGTGAACATCCGCCCGGTGCGGTTGCCGCCGTGCGCGGCGGGCGCCAGCCCGACGATCAGCAGCCGGGCGTCCGGCGGCCCGAATCCCGGCACCGGCCGTCCCCAGTACGTCCAGTCGGCGAACGCGGCGCGCTTGGTACGGGCGACCTCCTCCCGCCAGTCCGCCAGCCGCGGGCAGGCACGACAGCCGGCGATACGCCGGTCGAGAGCGGAGAGGCTCGGTGAGACGTGTGCGCAGGAGGGGGCAGGGGGATCGGGGAGGCCGCTGGGATCCATGACTCCACGGTAGGACGCGCCGCCCAGCCGTCCCTGACTGAGGGCGCCCACAAGTCCGCGGATGCCGGCCGACCGGCACCGACGGCTCCCCCGACCGGCGCCGAGGGCTGCCCCAGGCCTCTCGGCCGGCTCCCCTGCGGCGACCGAAATCCCTTCTCACCGGGCCGCCCCGGAGGACTAAAGTCGGGACCATGGCTTCTGAGGGTGCGGAGTACGGCAGGACGCGTGGCGGCGGGGACACCGCGAAGAAGGCGGCCCCCACAGGGGAAACCGCTTCCGCGCCTCCCTCCGCGCGCGCTGACGAGGTCTCCCCCGACTCGGGCGGGACAGCCGCTCCGGACCCGAAGACCGCCGCCGCCGTGGCTGCTGCCGAGGCCGCCGGACCGCAGAGCGGCGAGACCGTCCGGACCGACAGCTGGATCTGGTCCGTACGCCTGGTCAAGACCCGTTCCCTCGGTGCCAACGCCTGCCGCGGTGGCCATGTACGCGTGAACGGTGAGCGGGTGAAGCCCGCGCACTCGCTGCGCGTCGGTGACGAAGTGCGTCTGCGGCATGACGGGCGGGAACGGGTCGTCGTCGTCAAGCGCCTGATCCGCAAGCGGGTGGGCGCCCCGGTCGCGGTCCAGTGCTACATCGACAACTCCCCGCCGCCCCCGCCCCGCGACGCCGTCGCCCCGGCCGGCATCCGGGACCGCGGCGCGGGTCGCCCGACCAAGCGCGACCGCCGCGAGCTGGAACGCCTCCGCGGCCTGGGCGGCCCAGGGGGCCTGAGCGGCCCTGACCTCCCCGGTGCCCTCGAAGGATCCGACGCACCGGCCGAGGCCGGCGGCCGTGGCCGGCGACCGGCCTCGAAGAAACGGCAGCGGCCCTGAACGACCGGCGGCGCACGGTACCGGGGCGGTCCCTGAGCCCAGGCCGAACCCGGGGATGCCCCGGACGCCGCCCCGGCGGGCACTCCCGTCTTACCGGGGCCGAACCACACCGCCGGGGCCGGCCCGCACCGCTCTCCCTCACCCCTGGCGGCGCACCAGCCGCAGCAGGTCAGCGTTGTGCTCCCGTCGTACCCAGGCGATGAGCACGAGCGGCACCATCAGAAGGAGCGGGGTCATCGCGTACTGACCGTCGAAGACGACGATCTGCACCACGCACGCCCCCACCATCAGCGCGCTCAGCCCGACCGCGGCCGCCGACTGCAGCACCGGGACCAGCAGGCCGATCGCACCTGCGAGTTCCAGCACGCCGATGGCGTACATCCCCGCGCTGCCCCAGCCCATGTCGTCGAAGGGCTCGACGGCCGAGGCGTGCGCGATGAGCTTCGGCAGGGCACTCGCGAAGGCGAAGAAGAGCGCGAGCACCACCTGTACGACGCGCAGCGCGACACCGGCCCACCGCCCACCGGCGGACGCGGAGGGGGACGCGGACGGGGTGGAAGCGGCGGATACGGCAGGGGTGGTGTGCTCGGACATGGTGTCTCCTGCGGGAAGCGGTCGGTGTCGCTGTCGTAGAGGTAGACCACCCCTCGCCCCCGAACTCATCGCCGACCAGGCGGGATTCCGGGGTTTCCGCTCAGTCAGCGGTCGCCGCCGCCACCGCCCTCACCCAGATCCCGTCCTCCGTCAGGTACCGGTCCACGCGCAGCCCCTCCTCCCCCAGTGCCTCCTCGAACTGCTCCTTCGTCAACGGCCGCGACCGGAACGTCTGTGTCCACACCGCGTCCGGGAACACATACTCCGCGTGCACCGCGTCGACCCCGTCGCCGACCGGCTCGGCCGACACGATCCGCGCGGTGAAGCCCGCCGGGTCCACCCGCTCGCGCGGCACGTTGGTGTGGTAGTCCTCGCCCTCCCGCTGGATCAGTACGCACCCTCCCTCCGCCAGATGCCGCACGCAGGTGCGCAGCAGCCCCCGCCGCACCTCCGCGTCGCCCGCGTGTACCAGGAACGAGGCGAGCAGCACCACGTCGAACGTCTCGTCCAGCCGCAACTTCTCTATGGGGCCGCATAGGGTCCGCGCCCCGCGCACGCGCTCCAGCATCTCGGCGGACTCGTCCACGGCCGTGACCGTGAATCCGCGCTCCAGCAGTGCGTGGGTCATCCTGCCCACGCCGCTGCCCAGTTCCAGGACGCTCGCGCCCTTCGGCACCGCGGCGGCGATGATGTCCGGCTCGTCCCCGACGGACAGCCGCGAGTACAGCTCCACCGCGCAGCCGTCCGGGGTGATCGCCCCGGGGCCCGTCCCCTCGTACCCTTCACGCATTTTCAGCTTCATGCCCGTCCAACGGACCGGATCCGCAAGCCCGTTCCCACTACCCTCCCGGTTCACTCGACCGAGTGACGGCTGGCCTTCGGGGGACGCGGGAGTCGTTCCCGGCGGTCCGGAGTACCGTGAGGAGGAGAATGGCGGTGATGCGATGCGTACGGGCAGTGAGCCGAGGACCGCGCGCAGTGCGCTGCGCATGCGGTTCTGGCTGAGCGTGTGGGGCGAGGTCTGGACGGTCTTCGGGACGGTGGCGTTCGCGCTCGCCGGGTATCCGGGCTGGGCGCTCGTCTGCGCGCTGCTGTGGCTGGTCGTCACCATCGACCTGATCGTGATCGTCCGGCACCTCCGTCAGGGGGCGCACTACCAGCCGGGCCGCGACGTGCCCCCGTACGAACCGCCGAGGGACACGCTGTGACCGGCGAACCAGGACCTGTGACCCGGCGGACGCCGTGACCGGGGTCGGGGAGCGGCGCGGACCCGCCCGGATGCCGTCCCTGCTGCCCGCCCGGCTGCCGTCCCGGCCGCCCGCTCAGTTGTCGTCGAAGCGCGCGGCCTTCAGGTACTCCGGGTTCGGGTCCAGGGCGGCGGCCAGCCGGAAGTGGCGCCTGGCGGGGTCGGGCCGGCTCTGCCGCTGGTAGGTGCGGGCGAGCGCGAAGTGCGCGAAGGCGTTGTCCGGTTCGCGCTCCAGGACAATGGAGAACTCGAGCTCCGCGGGGCGCAGCTGGGCCGCCGCGAAGAAAGCACGCGCGCGCAGCAACCGCGCTGCCGTGTTCTCCGGGTACGCGTCGATGACCCCGTCGAGCAGCTTCACCGCACCCCGCGGGTCCCGCGAGGCGAGCAGTTGCTCAGCGGCACGGAAGTCGATGACATGCGTCTCCGGTGTACGTCCGGTCGAACCACCGATCTCGGGCACAGCTGCATCCTTCCCTCGCCGAACCGGTTCAACGCCCCGGCCGGGGGCCCCTATTCCCGCGCGGGCCGCCGGTCCGCCCCCGCCCGGCGTACGAGCTCGGCCCATATGTCCTTCACCCGCCGCGCCAGCTCGTCCAAGGGCACGTCGTTGTCGAGGACGATGTCCGCGATCTCCCGGCGCTGCTCGCGCGTCGCCTGGGCGGCCATCCGCGCGCGGGCGTCCTCCTCGCTCATGCCGCGCCGGCCGACGAGTCGCTCGAGCTGGGTCTCGGCGCTCGCGTCGACCACGATCACGAGGTCGTAGAAGGACGCGAGGCCGTTCTCCGTGAGGAGGGGGACGTCGTGGACGACGACGGCGTCCTCGGCGGCGGCTTCCTCCAGCTCTCGGGAGCGTGCGCCCACGAGGGGGTGGACGATCGAGTTGAGGAGGGCGAGCTTCCCCGCGTCGGCGAAGACGATCGCGCCGAGCCTCGGCCGGTCCAGGCTGCCGTCCTCGGTGAGGATCTCCTCGCCGAAGGCCGCCACGACCGCCGTGAGACCGGGTGTCCCCGGTGCGACGACCTCGCGCGCGATGCGATCCGCGTCGATCAGTACGGCGCCGCACTCGACGAGCAGCCGAGACACCTCGCTCTTGCCCGCACCGATCCCACCGGTCAGTCCCACCGTCAGCATGTCCGAAAGCTTAGGGCCTGTCGCCGCCGGCGCCCCGGGCGGGACCCGGCACGCGGCGCCGGGCGGAGCGCGAAGGCCCCCGGCGTCCCAGTCGTCTCAGATATCGCCTTCGCGCTCCGCCAGGAACCGCTCGAACTCGAGCCCGATCTCGTCCGCCGACGGGATCTCCACCGGCTCGGCGAGCATGTTGCCCCGGGTTTCGGCACCCGCGGCGGCGTCGTACTGGTGCTCGAGGCCCTGGATGAGGGCCGTGAGCTCCTCGTCGCCCTCCTGCACCTGGCGGTCGATCTCGGTCTGGGTGCGGTGGGCGTCGGTGCGCAGGGAGTGCGCCACACCGGGCAGGACCAGGCCGGTGGCGGCCGTGATGGTCTCCAGGACGGTCAGCGCCGCGTCCGGGTACGCGGAGCGGGCGATGTAGTGCGGCACGTGCGCGGCGACTCCGAGCACGTCGTGTCCGGCCTGCATGAGCCGGTACTCGATGAGGGCCTCGACGCTGCCGGGCACCTGCGCCTCCTCGAAGGGGCTGCTGTGGGCCGGGACGAGGTCGGTGCGGTTTCCGTGCGGGGTGATGCCCACGGGGCGGGTGTGCGGGACGCCCATGGGGATGCCGTGGAAGTTCACCGCCAGGCGGACGCCGAGCCGCTCCACGATCTGCCGCACCGCGGCGGCGAACCTCTCCCACTCCACATCCGGCTCCGGCCCGGACAGCAGGAGGAACGGCGCTCCGGTGGCGTCCTGGACCAGCCGCACCTCGAGCGTGGGTACCTCGTAGTCGGTCCAGCGGTCGCGGGTGAAGGTCAGCAGAGGGCGGCGGGCCCGGTAGTCGACGAGCCGGTCGTGGTCGAACCGGGCGACGACCTGGTGGGGCAGCGAGTCGAGCAGCCGCTCGGCGATCTGGTCGCCGGTCTCGCCCGCGTCGATGTATCCGTCGAAGTGGTAGAGCATGACAAGACCGGCCGATTCCTGGGCGAGCGCCATGTCGACGACAGCCAGTCCCTTCGGCTCCCATGCGTACAAACCCTGCGGATCAAGCACAGTGACCGCCCCTCCTCGTGTTTCCTAGTGGACAACGTGACGCGCGGCACCGGCATTCCCGGAGTTCACCTTCGAATGCCCGCGTTCTCACGGGACTTCACGCGGAGCACCGCCCTCCGGCACCGGCCCGGGCACCGGCACCGGCCGGCGGGGCAGCCTCCCGGCCGGTCGGATCAC
>NZ_JBHSPC010000032.1:0-9164 GCF_042656345.1 Streptomyces incanus | reverse complement strand
GGGTGCGGGCCCTCGGCCCAAGAGCTCGCGCTCAGTGGTTACCGCTCAGCGTGCTGCGGTTCAGCTCTGGCCGCCGGCCAGCTTCTCGCGCAGCGCGGCCAGCGCCTCGTCCGAGGCCAGGGCGCCGGAGTTGTCGCCTCCCTCGGAGGAGTAGGAGCCGCCGCCACCGGACGCGGCCGGAGCCGCACCCGCGGTGTCCTCGCCCTCGGCAGCAGCCTTCTCGTCCGCCTCGCGGGACTTGATGACCTGCGCCTGGTGCTGCTCGAAGCGGCTCTGCGCCTCGGCGTACTGGGTCTCCCACGCCTCGCGCTGGGTCTCGTAGCCCTCGAGCCAGTCGTTGGTCTCGGGGTCGAAGCCCTCGGGGTAGATGTAGTTGCCCTGGTCGTCGTAGGACGCGGCCATGCCGTACAGGGTCGGGTCGAACTCGACCGCCGACGGGTCGGCACCGAAGGCCTCGTTGGCCTGCTTCAGCGAGAGGCTGATGCGGCGGCGCTCGAGGTCGATGTCGATGACCTTGACGAAGATCTCGTCGTTGACCTGGACGACCTGCTCCGGGATCTCCACGTGGCGCTCGGCCAGCTCGGAGATGTGGACCAGACCCTCGATGCCCTCGTCCACGCGGACGAACGCACCGAACGGAACCAGCTTCGTGACCTTGCCGGGCACGACCTGGCCGATCTGGTGGGTGCGGGCGAACTGCTGCCACGGGTCTTCCTGGGTCGCCTTCAGCGACAGGGAGACACGCTCGCGGTCCATGTCGACGTCGAGGACCTCGACGGTGACTTCCTGACCGACCTCGACGACCTCGGAGGGGTGGTCGATGTGCTTCCAGGACAGCTCGGACACGTGCACCAGGCCGTCGACGCCACCCAGGTCCACGAAGGCACCGAAGTTGACGATCGAGGAGACGACGCCGGAACGCACCTGACCCTTCTGGAGGGTGGTGAGGAACGTCTGGCGGACCTCGGACTGGGTCTGCTCCAGCCAGGCACGGCGGGACAGGACCACGTTGTTGCGGTTCTTGTCCAGCTCGATGATCTTCGCCTCGAGCTCCTTGCCCACGTAGGGCTGGAGGTCGCGGACGCGGCGCATCTCGACCAGGGAGGCCGGGAGGAAGCCGCGGAGGCCGATGTCGAGGATGAGGCCACCCTTGACGACCTCGATGACGGTACCGGTGACGATGCCGTCCTCTTCCTTGATCTTCTCGATGGTGCCCCAGGCGCGCTCGTACTGGGCGCGCTTCTTCGAGAGGATCAGGCGGCCTTCCTTGTCCTCCTTCTGGAGAACAAGGGCTTCGATCTCGTCACCGACGGCGACGACCTCGTTGGGGTCGACGTCGTGCTTGATCGAGAGTTCGCGGCTCGGGATGACACCTTCGGTCTTGTAACCGATGTCGAGCAGGACCTCGTCCCGGTCGACCTTCACGATGACGCCGTCGACGATGTCGCCGTCGTTGAAGTACTTGATCGTCTCGTCGATCGCGGCGAGGAAGGCTTCCTCGTTACCGATGTCGTTGACCGCAACCTGCGGGGTGGTGGCGGTGGTCTCGGTGCTGCTCGTCATGTGGGAAAGGGCTCCGGTACGGACAGTGAGTCGTAGGTACTGCTACGCCGGAGCCCGTTTCGCTCTGCAGAAGCCGGACAGCCTGTGAAGCGCCGTTCCAGACACCGGGTGCCCGGTGGCGCCTCGACAACCGAGGGGACATACAACAGATGCGAGCGCAGCCTGCTACGTCTGAGGTGCGCAGGCTCGCAGCGCAACTTGTAGCATACGGGTGCAGCCGGGCAGGGTCAATGCGCGAAGCCCCCCACCCGGGGCGGATCGCCGCATAACCGGCACAATTCCCCCGTTCGGGGGTAGAGCCGCACGTCAGATGCCACCTTGAGGCCACGCGGAAACCCGCCTTTGCAGGACACCGCGCTCCTGCGGCGACAGCCGGGGCGACTGGACGGAAGAGTACGACGATGGAGCCGATCATCCAAGAGCCCGAAGGCCCCGAACCCGAGGCGACCCGACGGGACGCCGGCATCACCGAGAGCGCCCGCGCCAACCGGGGCTGGTGGGACCGCAACGCGGACGAGTACCAGGTCGAGCACGGCACGTTCCTCGGCGACGACCGCTTCGTGTGGTGCCCCGAGGGCCTGGACGAGGTGGAGGCCGAGCTGCTCGGCCCGCCGGAGGAGCTGAAGGACCGCGCCGTCCTGGAGCTCGGCGCCGGCGCGGCCCAGTGTTCGCGCTGGCTGGCCGCGCAGGGCGCGCGCCCGGTGGCCCTGGACATCTCGCACCGGCAGCTGCAGCACGCGCTGCGCATCGGGGGCGCGTTCCCGCTGGTGTGCGCGGACGCGGGCGTGCTGCCTTTCGCGGACGGTTCCTTCGACCTGGCCTGCTCGGCGTACGGGGCGCTGCCCTTCGTCGCCGACCCGCGGCTCGTACTGCGCGAGGTGCACCGGGTGCTGCGGCCCGGCGGCCGGTTCGTCTTCTCCGTCACGCATCCCATCCGTTGGGCGTTCCCGGACGAGCCCGGTCCGGAGGGGCTGAGCGTCTCCGGGTCGTACTTCGACCGCACGCCCTATGTGGAGGAGGACGAGCAGGGCCGCGCGGTGTACGTCGAGCACCACAGGACACTGGGCGACCGGGTCCGCGACGTCGCCGCCTCGGGCTTCCGGCTGGTGGACCTGGTGGAGCCCCAGTGGCCGGAGTGGAACAGCTCGGAATGGGGCGGCTGGTCCCCGCTGCGCGGCCGTCTGATCCCGGGAACGGCGATCTTCGTGTGCGTACGGGACTGAGTGCGTGATCCGTTACGACGCCCTGGACGCCCTCCCCGTACGCGAGGCGCTCCCCTCGCTGGCCGACGCCCTTCAAGAGCGCGGCACCGCCGTCCTCGTCGCGCCGCCCGGCACCGGAAAGACGACCCTGGTGCCGCTGGTGCTGGCGGGACTGACCGGCGACGGTCCCGCGCGGCGGGTCGTGGTCGCCGAGCCGCGGCGGATCGCGGCGCGCGCGGCGGCCCGGCGGATGGCCTGGCTGCTGGGCGAGAAGCCCGGCGAGTCGGTCGGCTTCACGGTGCGCGGGGAGCGGGTGACCGGCCGGCACACGCGCGTGGAGGTCGTCACGACCGGCGTGCTCCTTCAGCGGCTGCAACGCGATCAGGAGCTGACCGGTGTGGACGTCGTGGTCCTCGACGAGTGCCACGAGCGGCATCTGGACGCGGACACGGCCGCGGCGTTCCTGTGGGACGTGCGCGAGACGTTGCGTCCGGAGCTGCGTCTGGTGGCCGCGTCGGCGACGACCGACGCGGCGGGCTGGGCACGACTGCTGGGCGACGCGCCCGTCGTCGAGGCGCGCGGCACGGCGCACCCGGTGGAGGTGGTGTGGGCACCGCCCACGCGTCCGGTGCGGCCGTCGCACGGTATGCGGGTCGACCCGGCGCTGCTGACGCATGTGGCGTCGGTGGTGCGGCGGACGCTGGCCGAGCGGGACGGGGACGTCCTGGTGTTCCTGCCGGGCGTGGGCGAGATCGCCCGGGTCGCCGCGCAGTTGGGGACGCTCCCGGACGTCGAGGTACTCCAGGTGCACGGGCGGGCGCCGGCCGCCGTGCAGGACGCGGTGCTGGCGCCCGGACAGCGGCGCCGGGTGGTGCTGGCGACCTCGGTGGCGGAGTCGTCGCTGACGGTGCCGGGGGTGCGGGTGGTCGTGGACGCGGGCCTCGCGCGTGAGCCCCGCGTCGACCACGCGCGCGGGCTGAGCGCTCTGACGACGGTACGGGCCTCGCAGGCGGCGGGCCGGCAGCGGGCGGGACGTGCCGGGCGTGAGGCGCCGGGTGCGGTGTACCGGTGCTGGGCACAGGCGGAGGACGCCCGGCTGCCGCGGTTCCCCTCCCCCGAGATCAAGGTGGCCGACCTGACGGCGTTCGCACTCCAGGCGGCCTGCTGGGGCGATCCGGACGCTTCCGGGCTCGCCCTGCTCGATCCGCCCCCGGCCGGGGCGATGGCGGCGGCCCGGGCCGTCCTGACCGCGATCGGGGCCGTCGGCGCCGACGGGCGGGCCACGGAGCGGGGCACCCGGCTCGCCCGGCTGGGCCTGCACCCCCGGCTCGGGCGTGCCCTGCTGGACGCGGCGGCGGCCGTGGGCCCCGCACTCGCCGCCGAGGTGGTCGCGCTGATCGGCGAGGAGGCGCCGCGGAGCTACGGGGACGATCTCGCCGGCGCGTTGCGCACCGCGCGGCGCGGGGACGACGCCTACGCACAGCGGTGGCGCACCGAGGTGCGCCGGCTGCGCGCGCTCGCCCAGGACGTCTCCGCGCAGGGCTCCTCACGGGGCTCCTCGCAGACGGGCGGCGGCCTGCCGCGCGTGGACGAGGTGGACGCACGGGTGGGGCTGGTGGCCGCGCTCGCGTTCCCCGAGCGGATCGCCCGCGCGGACGGCGGTTCGTATCTGATGGTGTCCGGGACGCGGGCCGAGACCGGGGCGGGCACCGGGCTGCGCGGCGCGCCCTGGATCGCGGTCGCCGCGGCCGACCGGCCCGTGGGGCGGGGACACGCGCGTGTGCAGCTCGGCGCGGTCGTCGACGAGGGCACCGCGCGGTGGGCGGCCGGCGCCCTGCTGGAGACGCGCGAGGAGGTGCACTGGGCCGACGGGGACGTCGTCGCCCGGCGGGTCGAGCGGCTGGGGGCCGTCGAGCTGGCCGTACGACCCCGTGCCGACGCGGAGCCCGCGCTCGTACGGGCCGCGCTGCTGGACGGGTTTCGGCGGGAGGGGTTCGGGCTGCTGCGGTGGCCGGCCGGGGCGGCCGTGCTGCGACAGCGGCTCGCGTTCGTGCACCGACAGGCCGGCGAACCCTGGCCCGACGTCTCCGACGACGCGCTGCACGCGCGCGTACAGGAGTGGCTGGAGCCGGAGCTGAGCCGCGCCCGGCGCCGGGCCGACCTGGCCCGGATCGACGCCGGGCAGGCCCTCCGCCGGTTGCTGCCGTGGGCGTCCGGGGAGGCTGCCCGCCTGGACGAACTCGCCCCCGAGCGGATCACCGTGCCCAGCGGGTCCGCGATCCGGATCGACTACTCCGACCCCGGACAGCCGGTGCTCGCGGTGAAACTCCAGGAGATGTTCGGGCTCCAGGAGTCGCCGCGGGTGGCCGGGGTGCCCCTGCTGGTGCATCTGCTGTCCCCGGCCGGCCGGCCCGCCGCCGTCACCGCCGACCTCGCCTCCTTCTGGAAGGACGGCTACAAGGGCGTACGGGCCGAGCTGCGCGGCCGTTATCCCCGGCATCCGTGGCCCGAGGACCCCGCTGCGGCCGAGCCGACCCGGCGCACCAACGCGCGGCTCGGGCGGTGATCTGTTCCCGCTCCGCCGCCGGGGCGGGGCCGGATCGCGCGGAGCGGCGGCCACGGGCCTCCAGGTGCAGCGCCAGGCCCAGCAGGACGACGGCGCACGCGGGCGGCGAGCCCCGCGGCGACGAGGGCGACGAGGGCGACGAGGGCGACGAGGGCGACGAGAACGCGCATACGGACCTCCGGCGGACGGCACAGTGGGGCAGGCTCGGTCCCGTGACTCCACTCGAACCGATGGGGCGTCAGATCGTGTGGGGGTCGGTGCCGTAGCACCGGGCGGGCGAGAGGGGAACACGTCACGCACACGGGAGGGCGCCCCCTGCGTCAGCCGACGGAGGGGGCGCCCTGTGTCCGCGCGGGGTGCGGGGCGCGCGCGGCTACGCGCCGGCGGTGGGACCGGGGGGCGGGGTCTCGGCCGCGGCCACGGTGAGTTCGACCGTGAGGGTGGCGCCGCCCGCGGTGGTGATGCGGAGCAGGAAGGTGCCGGTGGTGTCGTCCGCGTACAGCTGGGGCAGCTTCAGCCGGCCGTCCGCGTCCGTCTGAAGGCCGCTCAGGGTGCGTACGGCCTTGTCGTCGGCGTCCTTGAAGTAGGGGCCCTTGTCGTTGGTGGTCGGATCGTCGGCCGATGTGATCAACGTGGCGGTGGCGGCGACCTTGCCGGCGGCGGTGCCGTCGTGAGTGGCCCGCACCTCGACGCGGTGGGCGAACTCGCCGCCCGGCGTGCAGGTCAGCGCCTCGTCATCAGTGCGGACGACGGTGTCGGCGACGCGCTCGGTGACGGTGGCCCGGTAGTCGAGGCCCGGCACCACGCGGCCGACGACGGTGGCGCGGACGGTGACGTCGCCGGTTTCCTCACCTGCCTGGAGTGCGGGCGCGACGGCGACACCGGAGCTGTTGGTGAGGACGGTGGCCACGCTCTCGCCGCCGGTGAAGGTGGTGTCGGTGTCGCCGATGACGGTGAAGCGGATCCGCACCTTCCCGACGGACCTGCCCTCGTCCGTCTCCGCGCGGGTGCTGATCCGCTCGGTGAACGCCTCACCCGCCGTCGCGGTGAGCTTGCCGGTGCCGGCGTTCTCCAGGTGGTCCACCCTGTCGGTGGGCGTGGGGGTGGTGGGCGGCGGGGTCGTCGACGGCGGCGGGGTCGTGGCCGGCGGCGGGGTCGTGGCCGGCGGCGGGGTCGTGGCCGGCGGGCTCGTGGACGGCGGGCTGCTCGGTGCGCCGGGCGAGGCCGGCGGCTTGGTGCTGCCGCTGCCCTGCTTGCCGGGCGCGGTGCCGGGCTTCGACGGCCGCGTGGCCGGGGCGGACGGGCTGGTGCCCGGCGTCGACGGGGCGGGGCTCGTGGCGCGGTCGTCGCTGCGGTTGTCGGGCACGGTGCCGGTGCCGTCCGGGATCTCGTGCGTGCCCTTACGGTAGTACTCCAGCCACGACAGGACGGTGTTCAGGTACTCCGTCGAGTTGTTGTAGCTGAGGATCGCCTTGTCGAGGTCCGCCCGGTCGGACAGGTCCCAGCCGAAGCGGCACAGGTAGTGGCCGGCCGCCAGCGCGGCGTCGTAGATGTTGTTGGGGTCCTCGCGGCCGTCGTCGTTGCCGTCGCGGCCGGCCCACGCCCAGGTGGACGGGATGAACTGCATGGGGCCGACGGCGTTGTCGTAGGCGCTGTTGCCGTCGTACTCGCCGTCGTCGGTGTCCTTGATGAGTGCGAAGCCGTTGCCGTCGAGCTGCGGGCCGATGATCGGGGAGGTTGTGGTGCCGTCGGCGTCCACGCGTCCGCCGCGGGCCTGGCCGGACTCCACCTTGCCGATGGCGGCCAGCAGTTGCCAGGGCAGGTTGCAGGCGGGCTTGGACTCGCGCAGCGCGGCTTCGGCCTTCTTGTAGGCGTCGAGGACGGTCGCGGGTATGCCCGCCTCGGCGGCGCCCCCCGTGACCGGGTCGGAGCTCGCGGACGGCGAGGGGTTGGGGCTGTTCAGCGGCGGCAGGTCCGTATAGTACGGCGAGTTGCCGGTCGCGCCGGGGTCGTCGGTGCTCTCCTCGGGCTCCGAGGCAGCGCCCGAGGAGGTCCGGCCGTCCTGACCGCCGATCGCCACACCCGGAGCCTGGGACGCGGACAGGGCCGCCACCGCGGCCGCCGCCACGGCGGTGGTTGCCGCCCCCTTGCGCAGCCTCCTGCCGAAATGCGCCGCCATAGAGTGAACCCCTCCCCGTGGACGCCGGAGCATCCGTCAATGTCTGTCACGCTCGCCTGTTGTGACGATCAGTCGCAACCATCAGTTGCACCGATCCGTTGTAACGATCTGTTGTGGCGATGCCGCCCCACCGGTCGTACCGGCACGGCAGTTCCCGCGACCCTACGACACCATCCTTTGCTCGGACACCCGTTCATGCCCGGTATTCACCGGTTGGCCACAGTCTTTCCCTCATCGGTCATGGACGGCCGCGTCGCGCATACTGGGGCGCGCCAAGCACCCGGACCGCCGGACCGGGTCAACTACCCTCCCAAGGAGCCGGGTTGCCTTTCACACTGAGCCATGCGGTGGCGGTCCTGCCCGCCGTACGCATCGACGGGACCGGCCGGGGGCCGCTGGTGCCGGCCGTACTCGTGGCGGGCAGTCTCGCTCCGGACCTGACCTACTACGCGGCCGGTGTCCTGTCCGGGGCGATGGAGTTCGGGGACTTCACGCACTCGTTCCCGGGCGTTCTCACCGTCGATGTGTGCATCGCCTGGGCGCTGGTGGGTCTCTGGCTCCTGGTCCGCGAACCACTCGTCGCGCTGCTGCCTCGGTCCCGGCAGGGGCGGACGGCCGCCCTGCTGCGGTGCGGCACGCCCCGCACGCGCGTGCGCGCCTCCTTGGTGGCGCGCTGGTACGTCTCGGCCGTACTCGGTGCGCTGACGCACGTGGTCTGGGACGAGTTCACGCACCTCGACCGGTGGGGGATGCGGGTCTTCCCCGTCCTGGGACAGGAGATCGCGGGCTCACCGCTGTACTGGTACCTGCAGTACGGCGGGTCGGCGGTGGCCGCGGTGGTGATCACCGTGTTCCTGGCGCGGGCGCTGCGCCGGGCGACGCCCCGCCCGGGGCCGGCGGGAGTCCCGGCGCTGTCCACGGCCGACCGGTGTGCGGCCGCCGCGCTGCTCGGCGGCTGCGCGTTGGCGGGGGCCGTGCAGCGGGCCTCACGCTGGTGGGACTACTGGGGTGCGACCGCAAAGCCCTGGGAGCTGATCCCCACGGTGTGTTTCGGGGCGGGCGCCGGGCTCGTCCTCGCACTGCCGGTGTACGCCGTGGCGGTCAGGGCGTGGCGTCCGGCCCCGGCCCCGGCGGATCCCGGGGAGGCGGAGACGCGGCGGCCGAGCCGTACGGCCGCACGCTGAGGGTCTCGCCGGCCGCCACGAACACGGTGACGGTACGGACCGGCCGGGGCCGGGGCAGCAGGGTGAGGGCGAGCGTCAGACAATCGCGGACCAGCTCGGCCCACAACCGCCACGCAGGCGGCTCGCCGACGCCGGGGCCCGGGAGTCCGGGCTCTTCGAAACGGCCGGGACGCCGGGGACCGTCGGCGATGCGGCGGCCGAGGTCCGCGGTGGCACGGCGCAGCGCGCCGGCGAGGGGGACGGGGGTACGGGCGGTACTCGCGTCGGCCGCGAAGACCGGCACCGGCGGCAGCGCCTCGAGGGTGGGTCCGTCGGCGGCGGCCTGCGGGGATGCCGCTCTGCGGTGAAGCATGCGTATACCCATGCCCCGCATCCTGGCGCCGCGTCCACCCGGCGGCTTGCCCGCACGGTCCACGCGGGTGAAGCGCCCTCCGGGGGGCGGGCGCGGGCAGGGGGGCGGGCGCGGGCAG
>NZ_JBHSPC010000031.1:0-15662 GCF_042656345.1 Streptomyces incanus | reverse complement strand
CCCCCAGTCAAGTGCGCTACCAAGCTGCGCCACGTCCCGATGCGCTCGCATGCGGTGAACCGCGTGATCGCGCGGTCAGTACTTTACCCCACGGCCCCGGCCGGGCCGAAAGCGGTCCGGGCGCGGGACAATCGGGCTATGGGAAGCATGGACAGCACCTCCTGGGGCCAGGAGGACAGGTCCGCCTCCGGGCGGGCGGGCGACAGGCGCGACCGGGACGGTGACGGGCGGGCGCGCAGCGCGCGGCCCCGGGACGGTGACGGGCGGGCGCGCAGCGCGCGGCCCCGGGACGAGCTGGGGCGACCGCTGCCCTACGGGGCGCGGGGGGTGCCCCGGCAGCCGGAGGGGGTGGTCCGGCCGCCACTGGAGAGCGTCGCCGAGGCACAACGCCTGCTGGACGAGGGAAAGCCGTTCCACGCGCACGAGGTGTTCGAGGACGCATGGAAGTCGGGGCCCGAGGAGGAACGGGAGCTGTGGCGGGGGCTCGCCCAGCTCGCCGTCGGGCTCACGCACACGGCGCGCGGGAACACCACCGGCGGAGCCCGGCTGCTGCGGCGCGGGGCGGGCTCGGCCGAGGAGTGGGCGGCGGGCGCCGGAGAGTCGCGTCCCTACGGGATCGACCTCGGCGGTGTCGTCGCCTGGGCCCGGGAGCTGGCGGCGGAGGTGGAACGGGAGGACGGCGTTCCCGTGGATGCCGGGGCGCGGGCGCCGCGGCTGCGGGCGGGTGCCCGGGGGCAGGGCTCGTAGGCGGGAGGTGCCCGGACGGCGGGCTCCCGGCAACGGGGCCGGGGCGGTGTGCGGAGGCGGAGGGCCCGGTGATGCTCCTCTTGGCTGTCAGGCGGCTTGAGGCCGGTTGCGGTAGGAGTGGGCGAGGTCGTCGTCTCGGCGGATGCCGCGTTCGAGGGTGGAAACGGCGGTCGGACCGAACAGCGGGAAGACAGCCCGGCAGGGCGTCGGTCAGGGGCTGGGCCACGGCACCGGAACCCGAGTATCGGCATCGATGTCAGTGGCGTGCGGCAGACTGGGGGCGTGCGAAGGATTCATGTCATCGGTATCGGTGCGGGCGACCCCGACCAGCTGACCCTGCAGGCGGTCAAGGCGCTGCGCGGCACGGACGTGTTCTTCCTCCTCGACAAGGGTGAGGTGAAGGCGGATCTGACCGGCCTCCGCCGGGACATGCTCGACACACACCTGCCGGAGGGGGCGTACCGCGTCGTCGAGGCGCGCGACCCGGAGCGGGACCGGCGGGCCGGCGGCGCCGCCTACTCCGCCGCCGTCGGCGACTGGCGCAGCGCCCGCGCGGACGTCTACGCCCGGCTGATCGCCGGGGAACTGGGCGAGGACCAGGTCGGCGCCTTCCTGGTGTGGGGTGACCCGTCGCTGTACGACAGTACGCTCGCGATTCTCGAGGAGGTCCTGGCGCGGGGCGAGGTCGCCTTCGAGTACGACGTCGTACCGGGGGTCAGCAGTGTCTCCGCCCTCGCCGCCCGGCACCGCACAGGGCTCAGCAGGGTCGGCCGCCCGGTCCGGATCACCACCGGCAGGCGGCTCGCGGAGGGCTTCCCGCAGGGGGTGGACGACGTGGTCGTGATGCTGGACGCCCACCAGACCTTCCGGCAGTACGCCGACCAGGACGTCGACATCTACTGGGGCGCCTACATAGGCACCCCGGACGAGATCCTCGTGTCCGGACCGCTCTCCGAGGCCGCGCCCCGCATCGAAGCGCTGCGCGCCGAGGCCCGCGAGCGCAAGGGCTGGATCATGGACACCTATCTGCTGCGCAGGAACCCCGGGGCAGGTGAGTCCCGGGACGACAGGTGAGTCCCGGGATGTCGAAGAGACCCGAGCCGCTTCAGGGCGCCCGCCGTATCGGGCACCACGCGCACGCCCGCACGCCTTCCGGGAGGGGT
This sequence comes from Streptomyces incanus, assembly GCF_042656345.1. NCBI lineage: Bacteria > Bacillati > Actinomycetota > Actinomycetes > Kitasatosporales > Streptomycetaceae > Streptomyces > Streptomyces incanus. The sequence continues at coordinate 13,752 of NZ_JBHSPC010000031.1, read as the reverse complement.
GGCGGCTTACGACCACGGTCGGCAGGCCGAGTTCGCGGGCTGCCGTGACTTCGGCGGAGGTCGCCGGTCCCCACTGTCCTTGGTCACCACTGTCCTTGGTCACCACTGTCCTTGGTCACCGGGGCGTCGCTGCGGTCGCTGCGGTCGCTGCGGTCGCTGCGGTCGCTGCGGTCGCTGCGGGAACCGGGAGGGGTCAGGGAAGTTACGGGAACGGGGCAGGCCCGCGGATGTCGGACATGAGCCGTGACCAGGACGGGGAAGCCGACGCCGCCCGTGGCCTCGTACGGCCTACGATGACGCCGGCGACTGGAGGAGTCATGGCCGTGGACTTGAGCAGGCGGGCCTACCGGGCCCAGCGGTGGGCCGCGCGGGTGGCCCTGGTCGCCGCCGCGCTCGCGGTGGTGGTCCCGCTCCTCTACGGGGGCCTGCATGGCCTGGTGCTGCTGCTCTGCGGTGTGGTGGGGATCGCCCTCAGCGCCGCCGCGCTGTGGTGGATGCTCACGCTGCGGGGACCGTTGCGCTGGGTGGCCGCGCTGGTGGCCGTATGTGTGCCCGCGGCCGTCATCGCCCTGTACGCGATCATTCTGTTCTGGGCTCTCCCGGTGTCGCTGGGGCTGTGGGCGCTGGCCGTGTGGAGCGGGCGGTTCGCGCTGCGCGGGACGGGGAGCGAGCGGACGGGGGAACGGCAGCGGGAGCGGCGGATGCCGCTGCCCCGGCGGGCGGTGCTCATCATGAATCCGCGGTCGGGCGGCGGCAAAGTGGGCCGCTACCGTCTGCGGGAGAAGGCGGAACGGCTGGGTGCCCGGGTCGTCCTGCTCGACCCGGAGAAGGAGAACGACGTGACGGCGATGGCCCGGGAGGCCGTCGCGGGCGGCGCGGATCTGCTGGGCGCCGCGGGCGGTGACGGCACGCAGGCGCTGGTCGCGGCCGTGGCCGCCGAGCACGACATCCCGTTCCTGGTCATCAGCGCCGGAACCCGCAACCACTTCGCCCTGGACCTGGGCCTGGACCGCGGCGATCCGGCGGCCTGCCTCGACGCGCTCACCGACGGGGTGGAGCTGCGCGTCGACCTGGGTTTCGCCGGTGACCAACCCTTCGTGAACAACGCGTCCTTCGGCGCGTACGCGTCGATCGTGCAGAGTCCCGCGTATCGGGACGACAAGATCGGCACCAGCCTGGAGATGCTGCCCGACCTGCTCACCGGGCAGCAGGGGGCCCGGCTGGTCGCCCGTGTCGGGGACACGACGCTCGACGCTCCGCAGGCCGTACTGGTCAGCAACAACCCCTACCGCACGGACGACCCCTTCGGCCTCGGCCGAAGGGAGCGGCTGGATTCGGGCGTGCTCGGTGTCCTCGGCGTCAAAGTGGAGGGCGCGATCGACGCCGCCGCGCTGCTGCTGGACCCCTCACAAGGCCTGCTCACCGTCCTGACCGCCCCCGAGGTCGTCATCGAGGGCGACCGCGCGAAAATCGAGGCCGGGGTCGACGGGGAGGCCCTGCTGCTGCCCGCACCCGTCCGCTGCCGCATCGCGCCCGGCGCGCTCCGCGTCCGCGTCCCGCGCAAACGGCCCGGCGTGGCCCAGGCACCCCCGCGCCTGAACTGGCGGCGGCTGCGCAAACTGGCGGCGACGGTCGGCCGTACGGCGGCTCCGAGCCGGTTCCGGCACCATCCGGAGACTCCTGACGTCCCGGGGGGACAGGGCCCCTTCCTCGGACGGTAGACCCGGTGCGCACGGCAACGGCTCCCGGCTCAGCGCACCAGCAGCTGTACGCCGCCCACCACCGTCGCCGCGATCACCAGCTGCTCGAAGAGCCGCTGGTTGATCCGGCTCACGGCCCATTTCCCGAGCAGCGCGCCGGGCACGACGAACAGCACGAGCGCCGCGTCGAGCAGCAGCGATTCCGCGTTGATCAGTCCGAGGCCCACGCTGAACGGCACCTTGGACGTGTTGACGATCAGGAAGAAGAGCGCCGACGTGCCCAGGAAGCTCAGCTTCCGGAAGCCGGCGGAGAGCAGGTACATGGACATCACCGGCCCTCCCGCGTTGGCGACCATGGTGGTGAAGCCGCCGAGGACGCCGTACGAGCGGGCCTTGATCCGGCCGGCCCGGGAGGCGCCCTCCTCGGGCCCGCTCCGTTCGCTCCGTACGCCGAGTTCTCCCTCGGCGTCGCCGTCGGCTCGCGCGGCCCGGTCCGCCGCTCGCCGCCGCCACACCGTCACCGCGGCCATCACCAGCAGGATCGCCCCGATCGACGTCCCCACGGCCTCGTCGTCCGCCCACATCAGGAAGAAGGTGCCGACGACGACACCGGCCGCGACCGCCGGGAACAGCCGCCACAGGGTGGGCCAGTGGGCGTGCCGCCGGTAGGTGAGGACGGCGAGCACGTCCCCGGCGATCAGGATGGGCAGCAGTACGCCGGTGGAGGCGCGGGCGGGCAGCATCGCCGCGAAGAGGGCGAGGCTGACCGTGTTGGCCCCGCTGACAGCGGTCTTGGAGAAGCCCACGAGCAGGGCTGCGAAGGCGAGGGCGGCGAATTCCCAGCCGGTGAGGTGCCAGAGCGTCATCATGTCCATTGCGGGGACTGATGGTATGTCCACCTGGCAATCGCCGTATGCGCCGTCTCGCCTGTCGGCACCTCGCACCTCGCACCTCGCACGACGCTCCCTGCCACCGCACGCGCCGTGCCGTGCGGCCGAGCCCGCCCGCGCCGCAGCAGGCGTACTCACGCACGCGTCGCCGGACCCTGCGCGCACCGGGGCGGGCCCGGGTTTGCTTCGGGGGAACGAGGGCACCCGCGCGTTCGCGGAACCCACGGAACCGACCGAGAAGGAGCGATACCCCATGACCGTTGTGCGGAGCACCCTGCCCGACGAGGCCCGCCGGGTCGCCGGCAAGGCACTCCAGGAGACCCTGGTGGATCTCCTCGGTCTCTCACTGATCGGCAAGCAGGCCCATTGGAACGTCGTGGGTCCGAGGTTCCGCTCGGTCCACCTCCAGCTGGACGAAGTGGTCTCGACCGCGCGCACCCAGGCCGACACGGTCGCGGAGCGGGCCGCGACGCTCGGCGTGCCGCCGGACGGCCTCCCCGAGACCATCGCCAAGGTGTTCGCGCTGCCCGTCCCCGAGGAGGGCTGGCTGCGCGACGCGGACGTCGTGCGGCTGATGGCGGAGGCGCTGGGGACCGCGATCGTAAGGCTGCGCGAACGCGTCGACGCCACCGAGAAGGCGGACCCCGTCACCCAGGACCTGCTGATCTCCGTCACCGCCGAACTGGAGAAGCAGCGCTGGATGTTCGAGGCGGAGAACGCCCCCGCCGAGGCCTGACGGATCCCGACGACGCCCCCGGACGCTCCCCGCGTCCCGTTGACATCCCCCCTCCCGCTCCGCGCCCCCATTCCCGGGACAACGTGATCACTACGCGGGCACAATGGCCGCGACGGCCGGATCCGGCCGCGGGGAAGGGCAGGGAGAGGGAGAGGGAGAGGGAGAGGGAGAGGGAGAGGGGAAGAGACGTGGAGGAGAGCCACACCCCGCCGCGCGGCTCGACGCGGCCGGACACCTCGGTGGCGCACAACGCACGCGTGTGGAACCACTGGGTCGGCGGCAAGGACAACTACGAGGTCGACCAGCAGGTCGGCGACCAGGTCGCCTCGATCATGCCCGTCATCCGGGACATCGCCCGCGCGGACCGGGAGTTCCTGGGGCGGGCCGTCACGTATCTGGCCGGTGAGCGTGGTGTGCGGCAGTTCCTCGACGTCGGCACCGGGCTGCCCACCGCGGACAACACCCACGAGATCGCCCAGCGGATCGCGCCCGGCTCCCGGATCGTCTACGTCGACAACGACCCGATCGTGCTGATGCACGCCCGGACCCTGCTCGCCGGCACCAGGGACGGCGCCATCGACTACATCGAAGCCGATGTGCACGACCCGGACGCCATACTCGACCGGGCCGCCCAAACCCTCGACTTCGACCGCCCGGTCGTGGTGATGATGCTGGGCATCCTCAACTTCGTCCTCGACACCGAGAAGGCGCGCGGAACCGTCCGACGGATCATGGACGCGGTTCCCTCCGGCAGCTTCCTCGTCCTCACCCACCCGACCTACGACGCCGAGGCGGGCGGTGAGGACCAGATCCCCGCGATGGAGTTCTGGAACGAGAACGCCACTCCCCCGATCACGGCTCGCAGTGCCGAGGACATCGCCGCGTTCCTCGAAGGGCTGAACCCGGTCGAGCCCGGCCTGGTGTCCTGCTCGCGGTGGCGCGCCCGGGCCGGCTCCGTCCCGGTGGCACCGCAGTACGGCGCGGTGGCCGTGAAACCCTGACGCGTCCCGGATCTCCCCTCCCCGTCAGCCCGAACCGTCGAAAGTATGATCAAGCAATGTCTGACACGACCGAAACCACGCCGGGATGGCTGTCCTCCGACGAACTGGAGATGACACGTGCCCGCATGCCGATCCTGTACGTCGAGTCCGTTCCCGTCCGTGTCGACGACAGCGGCGAAGTCACCAGCGTCGGCCTGCTGTTGCGCATAGGACCCGACGGCACGGTCAGCCGGACGCTGGTCTCCGGCCGGGTGCTGCACCACGAGCGGGTCCGCGACGCGCTGCTGCGCCACCTGGAGAAGGACCTCGGCCCGGTGGCGCTGCCCCGGATCCCGGCGTCGCTCCAGCCGTTCACCGTCGCGGAGTACTTCCCCACACACGGCGTCACGCCGTACCACGACCCGCGTCAGCACGCAGTGTCCCTCGCCTACATCGTGCCGGTGACGGGTGACTGCCGGCCCCGGCAGGACGCCCTCGACCTGGTGTGGTTCAGCCCGCAGGAGGCGCTGTCGGAGGCGGTGCAGAGCGAGATGCCGGGCGGGCACGGGGTACTGCTGAGGCAGGCCCTGGCGCACGCGGGCTGCCTGAGCTGACGCGGTGCGGGGGGGGCGCATCCGGCGTACGGCAATGGTCACGCCCCATGCCGTTCGCCGGCCCTGTCTCCCTTCACAGCCGGGTCATACGGCACGCCAGATGTTGTCGAAGGCCGCCGTCTCGACGGCCCGCTTTTGCCGCACACCGGCCAGTTCGACGACGGCTTCGTTGACCGCGGCCAGCACGGTCACGATCCGGTCGCTGCCGAGGTCCGTGAGATCGTCGGGGCCCTCGGGGCCGTCGCCCGGGTCGCCGTCGTACCGGGCGCCGACGCCCGCGGCCGCGGCGAGGACGGTGAGCACGGGTTCGTGCGCCGCCCAGCGGTCGTTCGCGTGGCGGCGCGCCGGCGAGTCGGTCAGCGCCGACGGGTCGATGCTCAGCGACGGCTTCCGGGCGCGCCAACGGGCGGCAGCCGGACCCGTGGTCTCCAACCCCGCGAGATACGCGGCCACCAGGTCGCGGCCCCGGCGCCACAGCCAGTCCTCGACCGGCTCATGAGTTTCCTGCCGGACCAGCGAGGACGCGGCCTGCCGCAGGAGGGGATCGTCGGTGGCCGACTCCGCTGCCTGCGGCGGGCCCGGCACCACCCGGTCTCCGTCGAGGTCGGCGGCTCCGGCGTCGATGAGGTCGATCAGCTCCGCTCCCGCGAGCGCCAGCGCCAGATCGCCCTGCTCGACGGACGGACCGGAACGCGTGTCGATGACGACGACGAGCAGATCCCGCGCTGTGGTCATGAGCGGCTCCACATCAGAAGGGGCGGCAACGAACGAGCGGCAGCAGTCTCCGCCGTTGCCCCAGGAAACCACGGAGGCCGGCTCCTCATTCCCGGGAAGGCGGCTTTCGGCCTGCGATGAAGCCGCACCCGAGAACGCTCGAGGGGCGGTTCCGGATGCTCCGGAACCGCCCCTCGATCCGCGACTTCATTAAGTCGGGACGACAGGATTTGAACCTGCGACCCCTTGACCCCCAGGAGTGCGGGCTACCGGGATTATCTGGATAAACAAGCTATTTCAAGGGCAGATACCGTGCGCTTCGCGGTGTGAAGTTCGGCATCGCGCATGCCGTTTGGTCCCCAACTGGTCCCCAGAACGCAGACCAGGTCCAGCCTCACAGCCGAGCGCGGGCCGATAGCCGCTCGCTCAACTGTGTCAGCTCCGGGGGCACTGTCAGTGGTCGGCGTCACCGTGAGAGATCAGCCAGATCGACTCGTGGCCTCGGAGGGTGGCAGGCGTGGGTTGATTAGGGGGCTCGCTGGAGCGCCCCGGCGTCCTCGGGGTGCGCCGGGGTTGGCAGGTTGCAGAAGTCGATATTGAAGTCTTGCTTCATTGTGAAGCAAGTACATAACTCTTCGTCAGACCTCGCCCGTGACCCGGACGGCAGCCTCTTCGACCCCCGGGCGAGGTCCGCCATGGCCCAGTTCACCGCCGGCGAGGTCCGCCATGGCCCAGTTCACCGCCGGCGAGGACACCCTCGCCCTCGAAAGCGCAGCCGCGGTCCGCAGCGCCTTCCACGCCATCGAGCGCCTGCGCGCCCGCGGGGCCGAGGGGCGCGGGCTGAGCTCGGGGGCGCTCGACCTCCTGATCCGTCTGAGTGCCGCACCCGATGATGGGTTGAGCATTGGCAAGCTGGCCCAGGCGGCTGGAGTGAGCTCGCGCAATGCCACCGGGCTGGTCGACACCCTCGAACGCGACGGACTGGCTGAGCGGGTTCCCGACCGGCGTGACCGCCGTTCAGTCCTGGCCCGGATCACACCCGCCGGACTGGACTGGGTGGAGTCCTTCCGCCGGCCCACCCAGGCCGCCATGGCGGCGGTCTTCCGAGGATTCACGCCCGCCGAGACGGCCCAGCTGCGACATCTGTGTCTGCGCCTCGTCGAGAACCAGCATCAACTCGACCAGTACCTGAGCCGGGCCGACGGCACGAACACCCAGCCGTGAACCGGATATCCACCGCCCCGAGACAAGGACCGAACCGCGATGACACCCCAGAACAGGACCCGGCAGACCGTCCGGGGCTATCACGACGCCAGGTTCCGTGGGGACGTGCCCGCAGCCGTCGCACACCTCGCCGAGCCGTTCACCTTCCACAGCCCGCTCATGAGCTCTGAAGATCCCTCCGGCCACCTGGCCGGGCTCCCCGGCTTCCTCAAGGTGGTCACCGGCGTCGACATGATCAGCGAACTGTACGGCGAGTGCGAGGCCACACTCGTCTACGACGTGCATACCGCCACCCCGGTCGGCACTCAGCGCACCGCCGAACACTTCCGCCTCGACGGCACTGGAATCACATCAATCATGCTGATCTTCGACGGAACACCATGGCAATCGATGCTGGCAATGATGAGCCAGGACCCGCCCGGCACACCCACGGCGAAGCCCTCACACTGAACGCCGCCAGCCGACGCACCCCTTGCCCCTCGCTCTCGCCGTGCCCGTCGTGCTGAGCGCCAACGAGCGCCACCGGCTGAAGAAGACGGCCTATGGCCACAAGACGCCTCATCAGGCCCGACAGCAGGCAATCATCGTGCTTCTGGCGGCCCGGGGGCACTCCAACACCCGGATAGCCGCGCAGACACGGATGCACGTGGACACGGTGCGCACCTGGCGAGGCCTGTTCGCCGCCGGTGGCCTGCCCGCCCTGGCCGACCGCAGGCGGTCGGGGCGACCGCCCTCGTTCACTCCGCTGCAGGTCACCGAAGTCAAAGCAATGGCCTGCCAGTTACCTGCCGAGACCAGAACCCCTCTGTCGCGCTGGTCGTGCCCGGAACTGGCCCGTGAGGCCGTCGCCCGACGGATCGCGCCGGCCCTGTCCGCCTCCACCGTGCGCCGCTGACTCAAAGGCGACGCGATCAAGCCCTGGCAGTACCAGTCCTGGATCTTCATCCGCGACCCGGGCTTCCAGTCCAAGGCCGCCCGCATCATGGACTTGTACGCCAGGCACGCGACAGGGCAACCCCTGGGCAGTGACGAGTACGTCATCAGCGCGGACGAGAAAACCTCCAGCCAGGCCCGCTGTCGCTGCCACCCCACCCTGGCCCCCGGGCAGGCCCGGGCCATGCGCGTCAACCACACCTACGGCCGCGGCGGAGCCCTGGCCTACCTGGCCGCCTATGACGTCCACCACGCCCACGTCTTCGGCCGCACCGAACCACGCACCGGCATCGACCCGTTCATGAACCTGGTCACCCAGGTCATGAGCCAGGAACCCTACGCAAGCGCCAAGCGCGTGTTCTGGATCGTCGACAACGGCTCCTCCCATCGCGGACAGAAGGCCATAGACCGCCTGACCAACGCATTCCCGAACGCGGTCATGGTCCACACCCCCGTGCACGCCTCCTGGACCAACCAGGTCGAGATCTTTGAACCGCCCCGGGTTTGATGGAGACATCGAATACCCGGAAGGATCCCGATCATGGCTGCTCCCCGGAAATACTCCGACGAACTGCGTGAGCGTGCGACGCGCCTGGCCATCGAGGCCCGGAAGGATCCCGCCGGCCGGACCGGCGCGGTCAAACGCATCGCCGACCAGCTCGACGTCCACCCCGAGGCCCTGCGGACCTGGGTCAAGCGGGCCGAGACCGACGAGGGCCTGCGTCCCGGAACCACCAGCCAGGACTCCGCCCGGATCGCTGAACTGGAGCGTGAGGTAAAGGAGTTGAGGCGGGCCAACTCGATCCTGAAATCTGCGGCGAGTTTCTTCGCGGCGGAGCTGGACCGTCCACTGCGGTGAAGGTCGCCTACGTCGACCAGCACAAAGAGGAGTTCGGCGTCCAGCCGATCTGCGAGGCCCTGACCGGGACCGATGCCGAGATCGCGCCGAGCACCTACTACGCCGCCCACGCCCGCCCCGAAGCGGTCCGCACTGTGCGGGACCGGGAGCTGACCGAGGAGATCGAAGTGATCCACCGGGACAACTACGGCGTCTACGGCGCACGCAAGATCCACGCCGCACTCCTGCGCGCCGGACGCACGGTGGCCCGCTGCACGGTCGAGCGCCTGATGCGCGCCGCCGGCCTGCGTGGCGTATCCAGAGCCAAGAGCCCGCGCACCACCCGCCCCGCACCCGAGACCATGCGCCCCGCCGACCTGGTGAAACGGCAGTTCACCGCAGAAGCGCCCAACGTGCTGTGGGTCGCCGACATCACCTACATCAAGACCCACTCCGGCTGGGTGTACGCGGCCTTCGTCATCGACGTGTTCTCGCGGATGGTCGTCGGCTGGCAGGTCGCCACCAGCCTCTACACCGATCTGGCCCTGGACGCCCTGGAGATGGCCGTATGGAAACGCCGCCGTACCGGCGGCGACCTGGCCGGCCTGGTCCATCACTCCGACCGCGGCGTGCAATATCGAGCCCTGCGTTACACCGAACGCCTCGGACTCGCCGACGCGGTGGCCTCGGTCGGCTCCAAGGGAGATTCATACGATAACGCCCTCGCGGAAGCGTTCAACAGTTTGTTCAAAGCCGAGCTGATCCGCAACAAAGGGCCCTGGACCAGTATCAACGACGTCGAGATCGCCGTCGCCGAGTACATCGACTGGTTCAACCAGCGAAGGCTCCACGGCGAGCTCGGACACGTTCCGCCCGCCGAGTACGAAGCCCTCCACGCAACGACCGGCACCTCACCCGTGCCCCTGAAAACCAGCTAACCCACTGTCCACAAAACCCGGGGCTTGACATTCAAGGCCTGAGGGTCCGTCAAGATTTTATCGAGCGACGCCTTTTACACATGGGAGTGTCCTCTTCCGTCACGGTGTCTCCACGTTACGAGGGGAGGCTCACCGGCAGCCCCCGGCCAAAAACCCGAAGAGGGTCTTCGCCGATAACTCGGCTCGGCCCCCGGCCGGGCGCGGCGGAGTATCCAACGGGATAACTTGCTCGCCCTACGGCGTCCGCGCAATGCCGTGCCCGAGGGTCCGCCGGCCGTTCCGCTCGGCCGCGTCCGGGCGCTCGCCGTCGTCCAGGAGTGCAGCGGGCTCGATCCGCTCGACGGGCAGAAGCCGCAGGGCCGTGTCCGTCGTCGGCGTGCTCCTGGTGGTGCTCGGGCCGGTGCCGAGAGGGCGTCGAAGGGTGCTCACCGGAGGAGCCTCCCACGCGCGCGTGGGATACGTCGCGACCGGTCCGCGAGTCGCATCCTGGGGCGCGCTCCGGGTCGCTTCCTGAGTCGTGTCCTGGGTCACCTCGGGGTTCGTCGGCGCGGGCCTTGGAGGTGTACCCCGACCCGGGAGACAAGGGATGCCCCGCCGGGCGGCCGGTACGCCGACTGCTTGTCCGGGGAGCCCTCAGTTCTCCGACGGGATGCGCGCGGCGATCTCCTTCGCCAGCCGGTCCGCCTCCGGCGACATCGGCCCCTCCTCCTGCGCCACCGTCAGCAGCAGCCGCAGCAGATCGTGTGCCTCCTCCATGGTCAGCAACGCCAGCCGCTGGGCCGTGTGATCCACCGGCGTGTACTCGCTCTCATCCGGGTCGAGGTGCTCGTAGTCATCCATGATCAGCGCAACGACTCCCTGGGCGTCACGGTCACGTCCGGGTTCTGGGGCGGCCCCACCGGGGCACAGAGCATGCGGGCCGCCCCCACCTCTGGCGTGCTGTCAGCGCATAGGGACCCCACGACCACGCCAACGACCGAGCTGGCCAGCAGTCACGACAAGCACCGTTGCAGCACTAAATGTCCGACCACCAGCGGGCCGTCGCGACCCTGGCGACGTTCTTCAGCCCGAGCGAAGTCAAGCCGGTATCAAGATAGTTGGTCTACGGATGCACGGCTCTGTGTGAAGCTTTCCCCATGACTCACCCGCGTGAAGAAGTCAGGGCCAGGCTGCAGACCGATCGCCCGCACTCCGCCCGTGTCTGGAACTACCTGCTGGGAGGCAAGGACAACTACCCCGTCGACAGCGAGGCCGGTGAGGTCATCCTGAAGACCTTTCCGGAGTTCGCCGCCGTCGCGCGGCTGCAGCGGAGGTTCCTCGCGCGCGCCGTGCGCTTCCTCGCGGGCGAGGTCGGTGTCCGCCAGTTCCTCGACATCGGCACCGGACTGCCCACCGCCGACAACACCCACGAACTGGCCCAGCGCATCGCGCCGGAGAGCCGCATCGTGTACGTCGACAACGACCCCCTCGTCCTGGTGCACGCCCGCGCCCTGCTCACCAGCAGCACCGGGGGCGCCTGCGCCTACGTCGACGCCGACGTGAGGGACCCGGAGCGGATCCTGGCCGAGGCCGCCACAACCCTGGACCTCAGCCGCCCGGTCGCCCTGACCATGCTGGGCATCATGGGGCAGATCTCCGACGCCGAGCGCCCCGCCGACCTGGTGAGCACGCTGATGTCGGCCCTGCCCTCGGGCAGCTACCTGGCCCTGAGTGACGGCACGAACACCAACGAGGCGCTCAACACCGCGGTCGGGGTCTACAACGGGCAGTCGGCCAACACCTACCACCTGCGCTCGCCGCAGGAGATCGCCTCCTTCTTCGCCGGTCTGGATCTGGTGGAGCCGGGGGTCGTGTCTACGGCCGCCTGGCGCCCGGACGCCGACCGGGCCGAGGAGGACACGGCCGACGTCTCCGTGTGCGGTGTCGCGGTCAAGAAGTGAACCGTTCCGGGTGAGGTAGGGACTCAATCATTTGAGAGGATCGAGTCCCTACCGAACCCGGAACGGTTCAGGGTGAGGCTTCACCATGAGGGGTGATTGCGTCGAACAATGGTGAGCGTGCCTCGGCCATCAGTCTGTCCAAGGTGCTGGAGCGTGCGCCTGATCTGGTGAGTCTGTACAAGGCGGCGGGCGACCGTGTCCACTGGCACGGGCTGGAGGGTGTGCGGGCGGCGGTCTATCTCGTGTTGGATCGTTCTGGGTCGATGCGTTCCTACTACCGGGACGGCACCATGCAGTATCTGGCTGAGCAGGTGCTGTCGCTGTCGGCTCATCTGGATGACGACGGTGTCGTGCCGGTGGTGTTCTTCTCCACGGACGTCGACGGCTCCACCGACCTGGTACTCGGCCGGCACCACGGCCGCATCAACAAGCTGCACGAAAACCTCGGTCATATGGGGCGCACGAACTACCACTGGGCCATGGACGAGGTCATCGACCACTACATGGCTTCCGGCAGCGAAACCCCCGCCCTGGTCATCTTCCAGACCGACGGTGGCCCCACCAGCAAACTCGCCGCTGAACGCTACCTCTGCAAAGCGGCACGTCTGCCCTTGTTCTGGCAGTTCGTCGGCTTCGGTGACCCCGACAGCAATGAGTTCGCGTTCCTGCACAAGCTGGACACCCTCGATGTCCCAGCCCGCCGCGTCGTCGACAACGCCGGTTTCTTCCATGCCGGCCGCACCCCGCAGGCCACCCCCGACCACCACCTCTTCGACCAGCTCCTGCAGGAATTCCCCCAGTGGTTGACCGCAGCCCGCACCGCTGGCGTCATACGGTGACCCCTCCCGGGCAGCGCCGGCCGGACCTGCCCTTGCCGAAAACCACATCCATGCTGGTCAGGCCGCATGCCGGTGCTCCTGGAGGGTGCCGCCGAGTCGGGCCCGTCGTCGTATGTCCAGGTGGGCGATCCGGTCCGGGTCCTCGATCGGGGCGGGCAGCGGGTGGAGGGGGCGCGCGTTCGCGAGGCCCTGGTGCGGCCGGTGCTCGTTGGAGAACGTCTCGAACTCGCGTAGGGCGTGCAGGAGGTGACGCCGGTCCCAGATCAGGGTGCGGTCCAGCAGTTCTCGTCGGCAGGTCTGCACCCACCGCTCCATGATCGAGTTCATTCTCGGTATCCGGATGCCGCTGAGCACCACCTGGATGCCCGCGTCGTTCAGGACAGTGTCGAAGAGCTCGGGGAACGTGCCGTCCCGGTCCCGGATCAGGAACCGCGCCCGGCAGTTGACGTCCTCCAGGTCCATGAGGAGATTCCTCGCGGCCTGGGCCACCCAGGACGCGGTCGGATGCGCGGTGGCGCCCAGGACATGGATCCGGCGGCCGGCATGCTCGATCACCGCGAACACGTACAACCGGGCCCCGGACAAGGTGACGGTCTCGAAGAAGTCGCAGGCCGGCAGGGCGTCGGCCTGGGAGCGCAGGAAGTCGGCCCAGGTACTGGAAGCTCGTTGGGGTGCCGGTTCGATCCCGGCCTCCTTCAGGATCTCCCAGACCGTGGACGCGGCCACCTTCACCCCGAGCACGAGTAGTTCGCCATGCACCCTCCGGTAGCCCCAGTGGGGGTTCTCCCTGGCCAGGCGCAGGACCAGCACGCGGATCGAGCGCACGGTGCAAGGCCGGCCGCCGCGCTTGGGCCGGGACCGGGCGGCGTGCCGGCTGACGATCAGGTCGCGGTGCCGGCGCAGGACCGTGTCCGGCCGGACCAGCAGTCGCATCCGGCGTAGCACCTCGTGGGACACGCCGTGGAGCAACGACGCCGGGAACGCCCGCTCGCCGGCGTCGAACCGGACCCGCTGCCCGTCCAGATGCCGCTCCAGGACGGCAATCCGATGACGCAGGGCCAGGATCTCGACATCCTTCTCCCGGTCGCTCATCGGCAGCAGTCGCAGCATCGCGAAGGCGTTCGTCATGCCCAGGTACGCCAGTCTCAACAGCACGGCCGATCACCATGCCGCCTCCACCGTCCCCCGAGCGAGAGCGCCGACGCGGGTGACCACGATCGGCACCGAAACCCACTCCCACCTGCATGGATGAGGTTATCGACAAGGGCAGGGCTGACCGACAAAGGCACCAAGGGCAAGCGGGCCCGCAAGGTTCCCATCGTCGAGGAGATCCGTCCCCTCGTCGCCCAGCGCGTCCTGTCCGCCGGCCCGAATCCCGATGCCCGCCTCTTCACCGGCCCGCGCGG
>NZ_JBHSPC010000030.1:0-1557 GCF_042656345.1 Streptomyces incanus | reverse complement strand
ACCCCGCCGACGCCCTACGCGAACTCGGTCTCACCCGATGAGCACGCATCACGCCTGGCCGTACACGCTGAGCACCGGCACGGTCAGAGCGGGGCAAGATAGCGCGGGATCGCCGGTTAGCCAAACCGGCGTTTCCAGAGACGATTATTTCGCCAACTTCCGCTCTTGAGCACAACCACGGATCTAAGCGGCAGTGAAAGCGCATCGCCGCTGTCGGTCCGGAATTCGCCGCGCCGCGTTCTCCGTTCGCGAACTGTGTCGTCCATCTCTGGACTCTTCCACAGATCCGTCTAGTGTTCCGTACTCCCCGGAGAATAGCCGTACTTGCCCAATGAGCGGATAGCAACCATTGCCAACGCCAAACCACATCGCGAGAAGGAGGCCGCAGCGTACCCTGCAGCTCCCCGCCATCATGCCGTCTCACCCGATAGCCAAGCGCCTCTCCTGACCAACACCTGGTATTCCACCAGCGATCTCGCCGCTTGTCTGAGAGTAGACGCCTCGACCCTGCGCCGCTGGCGCACCGCTCAGCCCCCTCAGGGTCCGCCTTTCGTCACGGTCTCGGAACGCGTCGTCATGTACAGCGCCCTCGACGTCGAGGAATGGCTGCGCCGCCGACGTACCGTCCCGGCCAAGGGGCCCAGTGGCCGATAAGACCAACGTTCCTGTCGGTGTCCGGCTGTCCACCGACATCGAGTACCGTCCTGATCGCCCCACTCCGTATCGGGCACGCGTCCGGTGGACCGATCCGTCCAGCAAGCGACGCCAGTCACTGTCCGAGGGAAAGGACAGCGAAGAAGAGGCCCAGGAATGGCTGCAAGCCATCATCGAGGCCGCACAGGCCGGCCTGAGCCCGTCGCTGGCCACCATGAAGCTCGCCGAATACGGCGAAGCAAACATGGACCTCGCCCTGCGCGGCCTGGAGTTGAAAACACTGGACCCCTACCTGTCGGGCTGGCGGATGCGTGTGGTTCCCGCCCTGGGCCACCTCGCGGTACGGATGATCACCAACGGCGTGGTCGACCGCACCGTGCAGAACTGGATCGCCGATGAGCACAGCCGCTCGACGGTGAAGAACACCATCGCCGTCCTGGTCCGCGTCATGGAGCAGGCAGTACGTGACGGCATCATCAAGGTCAACCCCGCCCGGGTGACCGGCTGGCAGAAACTCTACAAGCAGGCCGAGGACGAACTCCTCGACCCACGCGCGCTGGCCCTGCCCGACTGGGAAACCCTCGTCACGCTGGCCGACGCGCTCGTGGCCGCCTCCCACGACCACTACCGCGGCTGGGGAGACGTGGTCATCTTCGCCGCGTGCACCGCCGCACGGATCGGCGAGGTCTCAGGCTGCCGCGTCGGAGACATCGACACCACCCAGTGGATCTGGACCGTGCGGCGTCAGACCACACCCGCGCCCGGTGGGCTGACCGACAAGGGCACCAAGGGCAAGCGGGCCCGCAAGGTTCCCATCGTCGAGGAGATCCGTCCCCTCGTCGCTCAGCGCGTCCTGTCCGCCGGCCCGAATCCCGATGCCCGCCTCTTCACCGGCCCGCGCGG
>NZ_JBHSPC010000029.1:0-101555 GCF_042656345.1 Streptomyces incanus | reverse complement strand
GCGCGGAGAAGAAGCTGAAGAAGACCCAGCGGGAGCTGTCCCGCAAACAGAGGGGATCGAAGAACCGCGAGAAAGCCCGCCTGAAGGCCGCCCGCGCCCACGCCAAGGTCACCGACGCGCGCCGCGAGTTCCACCACCAACTCTCCACCAAGCTGATCGCCGAGAACCAAGGGATCGCCGTGGAGGACCTGTCGGTGGTGGGACTGGCCCGCACCAGGCTGGCCAAGTCCGTGCACGACAGCGGGTGGTCCTCGTTCACCAGCATGCTGGAATACAAAGCGCAACGGTACGGCCGTACCTTTGTGAAGGTGGGGCGGTTCGAGCCCACCAGCCAGATGTGCTCCGCCTGCGGGCACCGCGACGGGCCCAAACCCCTGCACGTGCGGGAATGGACCTGCCGCGCCTGCGGCACGCTCCACGACCGGGACCACAATGCAGCGATCAACGTGAAGACGGCCGCCGGACTGGCGGTATCGGCCTGCGGAGCGCCGGTAAGACCAGGAGCGATCCCGGCACAGCGCGAAGAAACAGGAAGCCAGGGAAGCCCGCCCGACGCCCGTGCCGCGTAGCGGCACAGCACCGAGCGAGCAGGCCAGAATCTCCCTCCTTCAGGAGGGAGAGCAAGTCAAACCCGCCCCGCCCTCCCGCTGGAACCCGGCCGCATGGCGGAGACCGAGATCCTGGCCCGGCTCCTCCTCCTCCTCCTCCTCCTCCTCCTCCTCCTCCTCCTCGCCGCCACCGGCCGGCACGGTGCCGACCCTGCGGCCGTCGACCAGTTGGTCATCGACCAGACCCTGGGCAGGGCGGTGCACGACCCGCACTCCCCGGTGCACGGCCGCGACCCGAAGGAACTCGCGGGGCTGCTCACCGGTCACGACGGCCCCGAGCGGCGGCTGGACATGATGCTCCGCCTCGGCCCCTACGGCGACGGCTTCGGCGCCGACCCGGACGGCCTCACCCTCGACCGGCTGCTCGCCCACCCGCACGGCATCGACCTCGGCCCCCTGAACCCCCGCCTTCCGCAGCCCCTGAAGACCCGCAGCGGGCAGGTGGAAATCCTGCCGGAACCGATCGCCGCCGACCTTCCCCGGCTGCGCGCCGCCCTCGACGAACGCCCCGAGGGCTTCGTCCTGGTCGGCCGCCGCCATCTGCGCTCCAACAACAGCTGGATGCACAACGTGCCCGCCCTCACCGGCGGCACCAACCGGTGCACCCTGCAGATCCACCCCGACGACGCCGAACGCCTCGGTGTCCGGGACGGACAGCCGGTACGCGTCCGGGGCGCCGGGGGAGAGGTGACCGCGCCCGCCGAAGTGACCGACGGGCTGCGCCGGGGCACGGTGAGCCTGCCGCACGGCTGGGGCCACGACCGGCCCGGCACCCGGCTGCGGCACGCGGCGGCCGACCCCGGCGTCAACGTCAACCAACTGCTCGACGGCAGCCTCCTCGACCCGCTGTCGGGCAACGCCGTGCTCAACGGGGTGCCCGTCGAGATCGCACCGGGGGCCGCGCCCGGGGCCGCACCAGGATCGGCCACGTGACCGAAAGGCGCACCACGCTGTCACCGCGCTGAGCCGGACAGAGCCGCGACCCGGTGTTCTGCGCTTGCCGGCGGGCCGGGCGCGACATCCCGGTGCCAGGGGAGCGGACCGAGCGGGCGCAGCCGGATCCCGCCCCCGTCGGATCCCGCCCCCGCCGGGCCCCGGCTGCCCGGCGACCTCGTCGTCCGGCCCACCGCCCCGGACATCGGTCTCCGGCACGGAACGCGGGTGCCGCTCCTGGCCGACCTCGCCCGCCTGTCCGCCTTCGACCGGCACGGAGAACGGAGCTGTCCCACCCCGGCGCGGCTGCCCGACCTGGACGAGTGACGCTGCGGCCCGCCCGGACGCCCCCGGTCCCGCACCAGCCGCTGCCGAGCCGTGTCCGTGTTCCCCTGGCGTCATTAAATTAGCGCCGCTAGTTTATGAGGTGGACGACGACACCCCGCCCCGGAGGAAACGCGATGAAGGCATACGACGGCATGTACATCGACGGCGCCTGGCGCCCCGCCGCCGGCCAGGACGTGATCGAGGTCGTGAACCCGGCCGACGGGCAGGTGATCGCCACCGTCCCCGCGGGCACGGTCGAGGACGTGGACGCCGCCGTGCGGGCGGCCCGCGCCGCCCTCCCCGCCTGGGCCGCGACCGCGCCCGCCGAGCGCGCGGCCCGTCTCGCCGCCCTCCGGGACGTGCTGGCGGCCCGGCGGGACGAGATCGCGCAGACGGTGACCGCCGAACTCGGAGCACCCCTGAAGCTCTCGCAGAACGTGCACGCGGCCGTGCCGATCGCGGTGGCGGGCTCGTACGCCGAGCTGGCGGCGACGTACCCCTTCGAGGAGCGGACGGGCAACTCGACCGTCCTGCACGAGCCGGTCGGTGTGGTCGGCGCGATCACCCCCTGGAACTATCCCCTGCACCAGATCGTCGCCAAGGCCGCCCCGGCCCTCGCCGCCGGCTGCACCATCGTCGTCAAGCCCGCAGAGGACACCCCGCTGGTCGCCCGGCTCTTCGCGGAGGCGGTGCACGAGGCCGGTGTCCCGGCGGGCGTGTTCAACCTGGTCACCGGCCTCGGCCCGGTGGCCGGCCAGGCCCTCGCCGAACACCCGGGCGTCGACCTGGTCTCCTTCACCGGCTCCACCGCCGTCGGCCGCCGGATCGGCGCCGTCGCCGCGGCCGCCGTCAAGAAGGTCGCCCTCGAACTCGGCGGCAAGTCCGCCAACGTGATCCTCCCCGGCGCCGACCTGGCACGGGCGGTCAACGTCGGGGTCGCCAACGTGATGTCCAACTCCGGCCAGACGTGCAGCGCCTGGACCCGCATGCTGGTCCACCGCGACCAGTACGACGAGGCCGTCGAGCTCGCCGCGGCCGCCGCCGCCAAGTACGGCGACCGCATCGGCCCCCTCGTCAACGCCAAGCAGCAGGAACGGGTGCGGGGTTACATCGAGAAGGGCGTCGCCGAGGGTGCGCGCCTGGTCGCCGGTGGCCCCGACGCGCCGCGCGAGCAGGGCTGCTTCGTCAGCCCCACCGTCTTCGCCGACGTCACCCCGGACATGACCATCGCGCAGGAGGAGATCTTCGGCCCCGTCCTGTCCGTCCTGCGCTACGAGGACGAGGAGGACGCCCTGCGCATCGCCAACGGCACCGTCTACGGACTCGCCGGCGCGGTCTGGGCCGCCGACGAGGCGCAGGCGGCGGCGTTCGCCCGCCGCATGGAGACCGGCCAGGTCGACATCAACGGCGGCCGCTTCAACCCCCTCGCGCCCTTCGGCGGTTACAAGCAGTCGGGCGTGGGCCGCGAACTCGGCGTGCACGGCCTGACCGAGTACCTCCAGACCAAGTCCCTCCAGTTCTGAGCCGGTTCTGAGCCGGTTCTGACCCGACTCGGGCCCATTTCCTCGAGCACTGACCAAGTCCCTCCGGTTCCAGGGGAGTCCCACTGCCATGGTTGTCCGCGCCGCCGTACTGTCCGCCGTCGACGCCCCGTTGGAGATCACGGGGATCGACCTGCCCGAGCCCGGCCCCGGGAAGGTCCGGGTCCGGCTCGCCGCAGCCGGGGTCTGCCACTCCGACCTGTCCCTGACCAACGGCACCATGCGTCTCCCGGTCCCGGCGGTGCTGGGCCACGAGGGGGCCGGCACGGTCGTCTCCGTCGGCGAGGGTGTCACCCGTGTCGCGCCCGGCGACGGTGTCGTCCTCAACTGGGCGCCCTCCTGCGGTGTCTGCCCCGCCTGCGCGCGCGGCGAGGTGTGGCTGTGCGCCGACGCCCTGAGCGGCGCCGCCGCGGTGCACGCCCACCGCGCCGACGACGGCACCGCGCTCCACCCCGGCCTGAACGTCGCCGCCTTCGCCGAGGAGACGGTGGTGCCCGCGTCCTGCGTCCTGCCCGCCCCCGACGGCGTGCCGCTCACCGACGCCGCCCTGCTCGGCTGCGCCGTGCTCACCGGCTACGGCGCCGTCCACCACTGCGCGCAGGTCCGGCCCGGTGAGTCGGTCGCGGTGTTCGGCGTCGGGGGAGTGGGCCTCGCCGCCCTCCAGGCGGCCCGGATCGCGGGCGCGGCGACGATCGTCGCGGTCGACGTCTCCCCGGAGAAGGAGGAGCTGGCCCGCTCCGCGGGGGCGACCGAGTACGTCGTGGCCTCGGACGCCACCGCCCGCGAGATCCGGGCCCTCACCGGGAAGCAGGGCGTGGACGTGGCCGTCGAGTGCGTGGGCCGCGCGAGCACCATCCGCACCGCCTGGGAATCCACCCGGCGCGGCGGACGCACCGCGGTCGTCGGCATCGGCGGCAAGGACCAGCAGGTCACCTTCAACGCCCTGGAGATCTTCCACTGGGGCAGGACCCTGTCCGGCTGCGTCTACGGCAACTCCGACCCCGCCCGCGACCTCCCCGTCCTCGCCGGACACATCCGGGCGGGCCGGCTCGACCTGGGCGCCCTGGTGACGGAACGGATCGCCCTGGACGGCATCCCGGCCGCCTTCGACAACATGCTGGCGGGCAAGGGAGGACGGGCCCTGGTGGTCTTCCAGAAGGACCCGGTGCGGCGAGCGGAGGTTCCGCCGTTCGACCGGAGTTCGGGGAACGGGCACGACGTCGCCCGGTAGGTGGGCGTTGCGCAACGGACCCGGGTCCGGCCGTGGGCCGTGATGCTCCGGGATTTCCCTCGAGGGCGGGGCGCCGGGCACTTGGTCATGCCGAGCCGGACGCCCGGTCGGGCTGTACCTCCCGCGTGTCCCGTGCCTCCCGGACGCCGTGTGTCCTTTCCCGGGGTTCCTCCGGGTCCGGGTCCGGGACTGTGCCCGCCGGACCCATGGCCCCGGACCCGGCCCGCTTCCCCGCCCCGGCCCGGGACCGCGACACCGCCACGCCCGCGAGGCACAGGGTGCCTCCCAGCAGGGTGAGCGGGCCCGGTACCTCGCCCAGCGCGAGCCAGGACATCAGCACCACCAGGGCGGGCACCGCGTACGTGGTCGCGCCCATTCGGCTCGCGGTCGTCCTGGTCAGGGCGTAGGCCCAGGTGGTGAACGCGAGGGCGGTCGGGAAGACGCCCAGGTAGACCATGTTGAGCGTGGCGGAGACGGGCGCGTCGGCGGCCTCCCGGACGAGCTGCCCGGCGAAGGGCAGACACACCACCGCCCCGACCAGGCACCCGTACGTCGTCACCTGCAGGGGGCTCCCCGTCCCCAGGGCGGGCTTCTGCGCGACCACGCCCGCCGCGTACGCCATCGCCGCCAGCAGACACAGCACCACCCCGAGCACCGATGAGCCGCCCTCGCCGGACATCGACAGCCCCACGGTCACCGCCCCGGCGAACGACACGGCCATGCCGGCCAGCAGCCGCGGCGGCACCGAGTCCCCGAGCAGCCGGGCGCCGAGCAGCGCGATGAGGATCGGCCCGACATTCACCACGAGGGCCGCGGTGCCCGCGTCGACCTGCTGCTCGCCCCAGTTGAGGACGACCATGTAGAAGCCGAACCAGAGCACCCCCGACACCATGATCCCGCGCCACGCGGAGCGCGGCGGTATCCCTTCCCTCCGCCACAGGCAGATCGTCCCCAGCACCAGGACGCCGGCGGTCAGCCGCCCGAGGGCGAGTGCTCCCGGCGAGTAGGCGGCCCCCGCGCTGCGGATCGACACGAAGGCGGAGGCCCACAGCACCACGGTGACGGTGGCGGCCCCGGCGGCGAGCAGCTCCGCACGCCGGGCGGGGCGCGGACGGAAGACGTTCATCATGATCCAGAGGCTAGGAGGGGAAGGGGCCCGCAGGCTCGCGGTTTTCGGACGGGGCGTACGGAGCGTACGGAGCGTACGGGCGTACGGAGCGTACGGGTGTGCGGAGCGTACGGGTGTGCGGAGCGTACGGGTGTACGGGGCTGGACAGGGCGGAGTGAGCGGTGCGGTGCGGTGGGCGCCGGTCAGCGCAGGGCCCACTCCTCGATCCCCAGCAGTTCCGACAGCGCCCGTTCGCCCTCCTGCGTCACCTTCACCGCGCGCGCGGAGCCGATGCGGACGCACCACCGCACGTCCAGGGCGTGCCGGCACAGGGCCGCCCCGGCGGCTCCGGCGAGGTGAGGGCGGCGCTCCGTCCAGTCCAGGCAGGCGCGGGCCAGCGGGCGGCGGCCGCGCCGGTCGAGGCCGGTGCCGAGGGCGTCGAACCAGCGCAGGCCCGCCTCGGTGAGTGCGAACCCGGTGTCCTGGAGCAGCAGTCCGCGGGCCGTGAACGCGTCCGTGACCGCGATGCCGAGACGGCCGGCGAGGTGGTCGTAGCAGGTCCGCCCGCGGGCCATCGCCGAGTCCGCACCCGCCTGCCGCAGGGTGTGCGGACGCGGATCCGCACCCGGGACGACCTGCGAGGCCAGTTCCTCCACCAGCTGGGCGACCCGCGCGTCGGCGAGCCGTACGTACCGGTGCCGGCCCTGCCGGTCCTCGGCGAGCAGCCCGCCGGCGACGAGCTTGCCCAGATGCTCGCTCAGCGTGGAGGGGGCGACACCCGCGTGCCGCGCCAGCTCTCCCGCCGTCCACGCCCGGCCGTCCAGCAGTGCCAGCAGACACGCGGCCCGGGTCTCGTCGGCGATCAGCCCGGTGAGCCGCGCGAGTCCGGCGGCCCGGGAGTCCTTCGTGGTCATGCGTCCCAGCATGCGGTACGGACACTTCGGCGACGGCCGAACCGTACCGTCGTACCGTCCCACGGCGCGCGCCCGTGCCGGCTGCGGATGCCCTACTCGGTGCCCCGCGCCCGCTCGTACTGCCCCGCCAAGCCGTCCAGCAGCGCCGTCAGGCCCGCCTCGAAGGCCCGCTCGTCGATCTTCTCCTGCTTCTCGGCGAGCAGATGGGCCTGGCCGAGGTGGGGATAGTCGGCGGGGTCGTAGGCGCCGGCGTCGTCCACGAACCCCCCGGCGAAGGAGCCGAGCGCCGAACCCATGATGAAGTACCGCATCAGCGCGCCGATGGACGTGGCCTGCGCGGGCGGCCAGCCCGCCTCGACCATCGCGCCGTAGACCGCGTCGGCAAGCCGCAGGGCGGCCGGGCGGCGGCCGGGGCCGCGCGCCAGGACCGGCACGATGTTGGGGTGGGTGCGCAGCGCTGCCCGGTAGGAGACGGCCCAGTCGTGCAGCGCGGTCCGCCAGTCCCGGCCGTCCTCGAACATCGACAGGTCGACCAGCGCGCTCACCGAGTCGGCCACCGCCTCCAGGATCTCGTCCTTGGTGCGGAAATGGTTGTAGAGCGAGGGCCCGCTGACTCCCAGCCGTGCGGCGAGCCGACGCGTGGAGAGGGTCGCCAGGCCCTCCGCGTCCACGAGCTCCCGTGCCGTCTCGACGATCCGGTCGGTGCTGAGCAAGGGCTTGCGCGGTCGGGCCATGGCGCACATAGTAGGGCCGGACCAGAAAACTAGCAGTGGTAATTAAAATCCCGGGGTTGGGTGACTGTCATGAACCTGGAGCTCAGCGAGGAGCAGAGCGCCGTCCGCCGGCTCGCCCGGGACTTCGTCGAGCGTGAGGTCGTTCCCCACGCCACGGCCTGGGACCGTGCCGAGGAGGTCGACCGGGGCATCGTGAGGAAACTCGGCGACCTCGGCTTCCTCGGGCTGACGATCGACGAGCGGTACGGCGGCTGTGGCGGCGACCATCTCGCGTACTGCCTGGTCACCGAGGAGCTGGGCCGCGGCGACTCCTCCGTGCGCGGGATCGTCTCCGTGTCCCTGGGGCTGGTCGCCAAGACCGTCGCCGCGTGGGGCAGCGAGGAGCAGAAGCGGACCTGGCTCCCCGGGCTCACCTCCGGCGCATACGTCGGCTGCTTCGGCCTCACCGAGCCGGGTACCGGTTCCGACGCCGGGAACCTCTCCACCCGTGCGGTGCGCGACGGCGACGACTACGTCATCAACGGCACCAAGACGTTCATCACCAACGGCACCTGGGCCGATGTCGTTCTGCTGTTCGCCCGGTCCACCGACGCCCCCGGCCACAAGGGTGTGTCCGCCTTCCTCGTGCCCGCCGACACCCCCGGCCTGACCCGCCGCGCCCTGCACGGCAAGCTCGGCCTGCGCGGCCAGGCCACCGCCGAGCTGGTCCTGGAGGACGTACGCGTGCCCGCGTCCGCGATGCTGGGCCCCGAGGGCAAGGGCTTCCCGGTCGCCATGTCCGCCCTCGCCAAGGGCCGTATGTCGGTCGCCGCGGGCTGTGTCGGCATAGCCCGGGCCGCGCTCGACGCGGCCGTGCGGTACGCGGGGGAGCGCGAGCAGTTCGGGAAGACCATCGCCCATCACCAGCTCGTCCAGGAGCTGATCAGCGACATCGCCGTGGACGTCGACGCCGCCCGGCTGCTGACCTGGCGGGTCGCCGACCTGATCGATCGCGGGCAGCCGTTCGCCGTCGAGTCCTCCAAGGCCAAGCTCTTCGCCTCGGAGGCGGCCGTCCGCGCCGCCAACAACGCCCTCCAGGTCTACGGCGGTTACGGCTACATCGACGAGTACCCGGTGGGCAAGCTGCTGCGCGACGCCCGCGTCATGACGCTCTACGAGGGCACGAGCCAGATCCAGAAGCTGGTCATCGGGCGTGCGCTGACCGGGGTTTCGGCGTTCTGAGACGAGGGAGGCCGCCGGGCGGGACCGTACGGACGGGGCGGACCGGCTACTCGGACCGGTCCGGCTACTCGGACCGGTCCGGGCGGACCAGCCGGTCCGAGTAGCCGGTCCTGGTGGATCTGAGTATCCCGACGGATGCGCGGGGTGTCGCGGTCGCCGACCCTGTTCCCCATGAGTGACACATCCGTCAAGCAGCAGAACACGGCGGCCTTCTACGGTCAGGCCGTCGCATCGTTCGCCGTCGCCCTGGGGGCGACCGCCTTCGGCATCGTCCGGCTCGAGGCCGACGCCTGGGTGCGCGGCTTCATGGCGATCGCCGTCCTGTACCTCGTCACCTCCGCCTTCACCCTGGCCAAGGTCATCCGCGACCGCCAGGAGGCCGGCCGGATCGTGAGCCGGGTGGACCAGGCGCGGCTGGAGAAGCTCCTCGCGGAGCACGACCCCTTCGAGAAGCTGTGAGCACTCCGCGGGACGGTGACCGGTCCCCGCTCGGATGAGCGGGCGGGAGACGATTCCTAAGCGATCGCTCACCCTTGCCGGTATGGTGTTACCCCTGCCAGTGAATGGGGTGAGCGATGAGTACGGCGGAGGAGACGGCCGGCGCCGAGGCGCAGCCGTGGGGCGAGGTCACGCCCGACGCGGCCCGACGGCTGCTGCTCGCCGCCGTCGAGGCGTTCGCGGAGCGTGGCTACCACGCCACGACGACCCGCGACATCGCGGGCCGCGCCGGCATGAGCCCGGCCGCGCTCTACATCCACTACAAGACCAAGGAAGAGCTGCTCCACCGCATCAGCAGGATCGGCCACGAGAAGGCGCTGGACATCCTGCGTACCGCGGCCCGCGCCGAGGGCAGCCCGACCAGGCGCCTCGCCGAGGCGGTGAGCTCCTTCGTCCGCTGGCACGCGGGCGGACGCACCACCGCACGGGTCGTGCAGTACGAACTCGACTCGCTCGGCCCCGATGCCCGCGCCGAGATCATCGCCCTGCGCCGTCAGGTCGACGCCGAGGTGCGCGGGATCATCGAGGAAGGTGTGCGCTCGGGCGAGTTCGACGTCCCCGACGTGCGGGGGACCACCCTCGCCGTGCTCTCCCTCTGCATCGACGTGGCGCGCTGGTTCAACGTCAACGGCTCCCGCACCCCCGAGGAGGTCGGCGCCCTCTACGCCGACCTCGTGCTGCGCATGGTCGGCGCCGAGCGCACGGGCACCGTTGCGGGGGAGTAGCGCACGGCCCGCCGGGCTTCAGAGGTAGTACCGGGCCACCGACTCGGCCACGCACACCGGCTTGTCGCCGCCCTCGCGCTCCACGGTGAACGCCGTGGTCACCTGGACACCGCCCCCCACCTCGTCGACGGCGGTGACCTCGGCGGTGGCACGCACCCGCGATCCCACCGGGACGGGCGCGGGGAAGCGCACCTTGTTCGTACCGTAGTTGACGCCCATCTTCACGTTCTCGACGGAGAGCAGCTGCGGGCCGAACAGGGGCAGCAGCGACAGCGTCAGATAGCCGTGCGCGATGGTCGTGCCGAACGGCCCCGCCGCGGCCCGCTCCGGATCGACGTGGATCCACTGGTGGTCACCGGTGGCCTCGGCGAACAGGTCGATCCGCTTCTGGTCGACCTCCAGCCAGTCCGTGTACCCCAGCTGCTCACCCACCGCCGCCTTCAGGTCGTCGACGGACGTGAAGATTCTCGGCTCTGCCATGTCCCGGCCTCCCGCGTCACGTGATCGCACGCGCCACCCGCGCGCATACCTAAGCGACTGCTTAGCATGGTCGGCCGTACGGCCCTTGTCAACGGACCCGCGACCGCGGCGGGGTGGGTAGCCTTCGAGGCGTGCCTCAGATTCCGGAGAAGATCCACGAGCTCACGGTCGGCCGGCTCGCCGCGCGCAGCGGCGCCGCCGTCTCGGCCCTGCACTTCTACGAGGCCAAGGGTCTGATCAGCAGCCGACGCACCTCGGGCAACCAGCGCCGCTACAGCCGTGACACCCTGCGCCGGGTCGCCTTCATCCGGGCCGCCCAGCGGGTCGGTATCCCGCTCGCCACGATCCGCGGGGCGCTCGCCGAACTGCCCCAGGAACGCACCCCCACCCGGGACGACTGGGCCCATCTCTCCGAGGCGTGGCGTGCGGAGCTGGACGAGCGCATCAGGCAGCTCAACAGGCTGCGCGACCACCTCACCGACTGCATCGGCTGCGGCTGCCTCTCGCTGGAGACCTGCGTCCTGTCCAACCCGGACGACGTCTTCGGTGACCGCCTGACGGGCTCCCGGCTGCTGGCCGAGAAAGGCACCCCTGGGCCGGCCGCCCCGCAGGTCGGCACCGGCACCGGCACCGCGTGACCGTGGGGGCGCGGCATCCCCGGCGCACCCCCACACTCCTCAGGCCGACACCAGCATCTTCGACCGCCTGGCGTCCGCCAGCGCCTCGGTCGTCAGGACGGGGCGCGGCACCAGGATTCCGCAGCCCGCGCAGACCGGTCCCGCCGACGGCTCGTGGTCCAGGCCGTGCCGCCACCTGAGCCGTTCCCCCCGGCACACGGGGCAGACCGCACCCGGCTCGCGCTCCAGCGCGGCGATCAGCCGCCGCAGCACCTCGGCCAGCGGCTCCCGCGGATGCACCCGCGGGTCGTCGCACCAGGCCACGCCGAAACCGCCCCAGGTCAGCCGGTGCCAGTCGTCCACACTGCCCGGCCTGCGCAGGCCGCCGTGCTTCTCCTTCCTGCGGCGCTCGGCGAACTCCACCTCGTAGCCCAGCCAGACCGCGCGGGCCTCCTCCAGCTCGTCCAGTGCGGCCACGAGCCGCGCCGGGTCGACGGAGCGGTCCTCGGGGTCGAATCCCGCACGCGCGCACAGATGGTCCCAGGTCGCCCTGTGCCCGTACGGAGCGAACCGCTCAAGGCACTTGCGCAGCGAATAACGCCGCAGTGCCAGGTCGCACCGCGGATCTCGGACCTGTCTCGCCAGACTTCGGAAACCGGCCATCGTCCTGCACCTCCGTCACACCTGCACCTGTAATCCGGTCACTTCGGCGTCGTCGAACGGACGTCGTCGAATAGACGTATCGACAAGCGAATCGGCTCCATCCTTTTTCCGGCGGCCTCCCTCGGCCGGCCGCGGAGCTGTGAGTCAACTCCCGTGACCCATGATTCAGTTGTGGTCGCCCACGGCGCCTCCGTGGTCCGCTCCATGGTCATGTCCCTCGCCGTTCCCCTCGCCGCTCCGGTCCTCGCGACTGTCCGTGGCGGTCCGTGCGCATGCCCGGCGGGAATGTCCCGGCACTCCGGCCCCGTCGGGGGAGGCACCGTGCCGCACGTACCACCCTCGACAGACAGAGAACTCCCCGCGGCCTCCACGGGTTCCTGAAGACCGCGGCGTTATGCGCACCGATCGCGTCCCTGATCACCCCGCTGTCCCACAGAGCGCCGCCGAGACGGTGTCCGCGCAGGTGGCAGCGGTGGAGGGCCGGCACACGCCGAGCGCCCCGGACGGCGGCGGTCGGCCGCTGCCCGGGGCGCCGGTGCCCGAGGCGCGCGCTCAGCGGTACAGCAGGTACTCCCGCCGCGTCCGCCGGAACGCCGCCAGTTCCTCCCGCCAGCCGGCCACCACCTCGTCCGTGTCCGCGCCCGCGTCGATCATCGTGCGCACCCGCTCGGAGCCGGTGAGCCTGTCGATCCAGTGGTCCGGGCGCCAGGCGAACCCGCTCCACGTCCGCTTCGCGCTCACCAGCAGCCCCACCCCCGTACGCACCGGATCGAACGCCTTCCGGTCGTGCACATGGAGTTGCACACCCCCGATCGTCCTCCCCTGGAACTTGGAGAACGTGGGAGCGAAGTACGCCTCACGCAGCCGCACGCCCGCCAGACCCAGGCCGTTCGCCTCGGCCGCCCAGCGCCCGTCGATCCCCTCCGCGCCCAGGAGCTCGAACGGCCGGGTCGTCCCGCGGCCCTCGGACAGGTTGGTGCCCTCGAACAGACACGTCCCCGCGTACACCAGGGCCGTCTCGGGCGTCGGCATGTTCGGGCTGGGCGGTACCCAGGGCAACCCCGAGGCGTCGTAGAAGTCGGACCGCCGCCAGCCCGACATCCGTACCGTCTCCAGCCGCACCGGCTCGGTCAGGAACTCGGCGTTGAACAGCCGCGCCAGCTCCGCCACCGTCATCCCGTGCGCCTGCGCGATCGGCTGCCGCCCGACGAACGTCGCGAACTCCGGGTGCAGCACGGGCCCCAGGGCGGCCCGCCCGGTCACCGGGTTCGGCCGGTCGAGGACCACGAACCGCTTGCCCGCGAGCTGCGCCGCCTCCATACAGTCGTACAGCGTCCAGATGTATGTGTAGAAGCGGGCGCCCGCGTCCTGGATGTCGAAGACGACCGTGTCGACGCCCGACGCGGTGAAGACGTCGGCGAGCGGCCGGCCGCTCTTCAGGTACGTGTCGTAGACGGGCAGTCCGGTCGCCGGGTCGTCGTGGCGGCCCTCCGAGCCGCCGGCCTGCGCGGTGCCCCGGAAACCGTGCTCGGGGCCGAACACGGCGGTCAGGTCCACGCGGTCGTCGGCGTGCATGACGTCGACGATGTGCCGCACGTCCCGGGTGATGCCCGTCGGGTTGGTGACCACGCCGACCCGTTCCCCGGCGAGCCGCGCGTAACCGTCCGCGGCGAGCTGCTCGAAGCCGGTGCGCAGGCCCCGGCCCCCGGCCACCGGGGTCGCCCGCCCGGATTCCGTGTGCCCTTCCGTAGGGCCCTGAGCGGCCGCCGCAAAGGCAGCCGGGGTCGCGGCGGCGGCCGCGAGGGTGGCTGTGGTGGTGGCGAGCAGGCTCCGTCTGGACAGTCTCATACCGTGACCTCCGTGATCGCTGCCGGTGTCATGCCCACGCACGTTAACGCGCGTGAACCGCCCGGGGGACGAGCCGGACCGCCGCCGTTCGGCACTTCTCTTCCACCCGGCATACCGACCGGTTAGTCTGGCGCGACGCGTCGCACGGCCCCGCGGCCGTGCGACCGAGGCGGCCACGGGGCATGCCGTCACGTGGTCGGGAAGCAACCGGGCAGCCGCGCCGAAGGAGCCGATGGTGGAAGCCGTACAGGGTGCGAAGGTGGTCGTCACGGGGGCCGGGGGCGGCATCGGGGCGGCACTCGCCCGCCGCTTCGCCGGCCAGGGGGCCCTGGTCGTCGTCAACGACCTGGACGCCGACCGTGCCAAGGCCGTCGCCGAGGAGATCGGCGGCATCGCCGTCCCGGGCGACGCCTCGTCCGTCGTCCCCGACGCCCGCGACGCGCTCGGTGGCACGGTCGACGTCTACTGCGCCAACGCCGGCGTCGGCCGCGACGGCGGAGAACCCGGCGAACCCCTCGACGAGCAGGGCTGGGCGCTCTCCTGGGACGTCAACGTCATGGCCCACGTCCGCGCGGCGCACGCGCTGCTCCCTCACTGGCTGGAGCGCGGCAGCGGCCGCTTCGTCTCCACCGTCTCCGCCGCCGGACTGCTCACCATGATCGGCACGGCCCCCTACAGCGTCACCAAGCACGGCGCCTACGCCTTCGCCGAGTGGCTGTCGCTGACGTACCGCCACCGCGGGGTGAAGGTCCACGCGATCTGCCCCCAGGGCGTACGCACCGACATGCTCACCGCCAGCGGCAGCGCGGGCGACCTGGTCCTCAAGCCGACCGCGATCGAGCCGGACGACGTGGCCGACGCGCTGTTCCGCGGCATCGACGAGGACCGCTTCCTGATCCTGCCGCACCCCGAGGTCGCCGAGTACTACCAGGCCCGCGCCGCCGACCCGGAGCGCTGGCTCGGCGGCATGAACCGCATCCAGCGGCACTGGGAGTCCACCCGGTGACCCCGGTACGCGGTGAGATCCCGCGTACCGCGATGCGATCCTGCCCGACGCGCCGGGGCCGAGGGGTGGGAAGATCCCCCTCAGGGAAACGGACCGCGCTCCCCGGCCGATGGCGGCCGACGGTACCGGCAGTGTCCGACGACGACCGGCAGTGACACGGAAGGCAGGTGGCGGAAGTGCCCAGGACGACGGACGGCGACGGGCCCCCGGTGCCGCAGCGGCTCCTGGCCGCCGCCACCCGGCTCTTCGCCGAGCAGGGCTACGACCGCACTTCGGTGCAAGAGATCGTCGAGGCGGCCGGAGTCACCAAGGGTGCGCTCTACCACTACTTCGGCTCCAAGGACGACCTGCTGCACGAGGTCTACGCGCGCGTGCTGCGCGTCCAGCAGGAGCGTCTGGACGCCTACGCGAACGCCGACGAGCCGATCGAGAAGCGCCTGCGGGGCGCGGCGGCCGACGTCGTCGTCACGACGATCGAGAACCTCGACGACGCGTCGATCTTCTTCCGTTCCATGCACCATCTGAGTCCGGAGAAGAACAAACAGGTACGGGCCGAGCGCCGCCGCTACCACGAGCGCTTCCGCGCGCTGGTGGAGGAAGGCCAGGCGGCGGGCGTGTTCTCCACGGCGACCCCGGCCGACCTGGTGGTGGACTACCACTTCGGCTCCGTCCACCACCTGTCGACCTGGTACCGCCCCGACGGTCCCCTCACCCCGCAGCAGGTCGCCGACCACCTCGCCGACCTGCTGCTGCGCGCCCTGCGGCCCTGAGGCGCCGGGGGCCCGGGAGGGCTGGGGTCTTCGTTCGAGTCAGACCTGAGCGGGGTCCGGTGCCGGGGGCGCCGCCCACGCCCTTCGGACGGTGGGGGAGCATCGCAAGGCGGAGGAGGGAGCCGGTTGGAGTCTCTCCTGTCCATGGGGGTCCCCCACTCGAGCGGAGCCCAGAGTGGGGGAGAGGCCGAGAGCTCGTGGAAGGAGCCCCGGAGACCGACGACAACGCCACGAGGTGTGGTGCCGGGTCCTGTGAGGTGTGGTGCCGGGTCCTGCGGGGTGTGGTGCCAGGCTCCGCGAGGTGCGGTGCAGGGGCCCGCGAGCCCGACATGATCCACACGAGAGGCCCTACCGGTACTTCTTGATCTCCCGCCGCGCCAGCGACCGCTGGTGCACCTCGTCCGGTCCGTCGGCGATCATCAGGGTCCGGGCGGCCGCGTACAGCTCGGCCAGCGGGTGATCCTGGCTGACCCCGCCCGCGCCGTACAGCTGGATGGCCCGGTCGAGGATGCCGACGACCGTGCGCGGAGTGGCGATCTTGATGGCCTGGATCTCGGTGTGCGCGCCCCGGTTGCCGACCGTGTCCATCATCCAGGCCGTCTTCAGCACCAGCAGCCGCAGCTGCTCGACGGCGACCCGCGCGTCCGCGATCCAGTTCTGCACGACGCCCTGCTGGGCCAACGCCTTGCCGAAGGCGTCACGGGACACGGCCCGCCGGCACATCAGCTCGATCGCCCGCTCGGCCATGCCGATCAGCCGCATGCAGTGGTGGATCCGGCCGGGACCGAGCCGGGCCTGCGCGATGGCGAAGCCGCCGCCCTCCTCGCCGATCAGGTTCGACACCGGCACGCGTGCCTGGTCGAAGACCACCTCGGCATGGCCGCCGTGGTAGTGGTCCTCGTAGCCGAACACCCGCATGGCGCGCGTGATCGTGACGCCCGGGGTGCCGCGCGGCACCAGGACCATGGACTGCTGACGCCGGACGTCGGCCCCGCCCGGATCGGTCTTGCCCATCACGATGAAGATCCGGCAGTCCGGGTGCATCGCCCCGGAGATGTACCACTTGCGGCCCGTGATGACGTATTCGTCGCCGTCCCGCTCGATCCGCGTGGTGATGTTGGTGGCGTCGGAGGAGGCCACGTCCGGCTCGGTCATCGCGAACGCCGAGCGGATCTCACCCGCCAGCAGCGGCTCCAGCCACTGCTTCCGCTGCCGCTCGTCGCCGAACTGCGCCAGCACCTCCATGTTGCCGGTGTCGGGCGCCGCGCAGTTCGTCGCCGTGGGCGCCAGCTGCGGGGAGCGGCCCATGATCTCGGCGAGCGGCGCGTACTGGAGGTTGGTGAGCCCGGCACCGTACGCGGAGTCGGGCAGAAAGAGGTTCCACAAGCCCTGCCTGCGCGCTTCGGCCTTGAGTTCCTCCACCACCGGGGGGGTCGCCCACGGCGAGTCCAGCACGGCGCGCTGCTCGTCGGCGACCTGCTCGGCGGGGTGGACGTGCTCGTCCATGAAGGCGAGGAGTCCGGCCCGCAGTTCCTCGGTGCGCGCGTCGAACGTGAAGTCCATGGTTCAGCCCTCCTGGAGGCCTTCGCGGAGCGTGGTCAGACCGTGCTCGATGAAGACGGGGACGAGATCGCCGATGTGGTCGAAACCGGGGCCGACCGTCTGCCCCAGCGTGTAGCGGTAGTGGATGCCCTCGAGGATCACCGCAAGCTTGAACCAGGCGAACGCCGTGTACCAGGCGACCCCGGAGACGTCGCGGCCCGAACGGGCGGCGTACCGCTCGATCAGCTCGGCGGGCGACGGATGCCCGGGGGCCTCGGCGGTCGTGGAGACCGGGGAGTCGGGCATGCCCAGCGGCATGCCGTACATCACCAGCAGGCCGAGGTCGGTCAGTGGATCGCCGAGTGTGGACATCTCCCAGTCGAGGACCGCCCGGATCGAGTCGGCGCCCCCGCCGGCGCTCGCGATCAGGACGTTGTCCAGGCGGTAGTCGCCGTGCACCACGGCCGGCGCGGGGGAGCGGGGCAGCTCCCGGCCGAGCGCGGCGTGCAGTTCGTCGATCCCGGCCAGCTCACGGTTGCGGGAGGCGTCCAGTTGCTTGCCCCAGCGCCGCAGCTGCCGGTCGAGGAAGCCCTCGGGGCGGCCGAAGTCGGCCAGGCCCACCTCACCGGGGTCCACCGCGTGCAGGTCGACCAGCGTGTCCACCAGGGCGAGCACCGCCTGCCGGGTGCGCTCCGGGCCGAGCGGCGCCAGCTGGTCCGCCGTCCGGTACGGGGTGCCCTCGACGAACTCCATGACGTAGAAGGGCGCCCCGAGCACCTCCTCGTCCTCGCACAGCAGGACCGTGCGGGGCACCGGGACGGGAGTGGGGTGCAGCGCGCTGATCACGCGGTGCTCGCGCTTCATGTCGTGCGCGGTGGCCAGGACATGCCCGAGCGGGGGGCGCCGTACCACCCACTTCACGGTGCCGTCGGAGACCGCGTAGGTGAGGTTCGACCTGCCGCCCTCGATGAGTCGGCCGGAGAGCGGGCCGTTCACCAGACCGGGCCGCTCCCGGCCGAGCAGCGCGCCCAGCCGGTCGAGATCCAGTCCGGGCGGGTGGTCGGGGCTCATGCTCGCTCCTACGGGACGGTGACAGTACCCGACACATGATGCCGACCAGTCGGTATGCCGTCCAGGGTGAGGGTGAAACGTGATCGGAGCCACGAGGAAACTCCGTCCCCTGCCGGTGTGCGGCAGGGGACGGGCGTGCCGTGAACGGCCCGGTCCCGGTATCCCCACTTGCGTGGCGGGAGACGACGGCGAAGGCTCTAGCCCATGAAGGCGATCAGCTATGCGCGGTACGGCGGCCCCGAGGTACTCGAACTCACGGAGATGCCGGAGCCCCGGGTCGGCCCCGACTCGGTGCTCGTGAAGGTGCGGGCGGCAGCCGTCAACCCGGTCGACTGGAAGTGCCGCGAAGGCTACCTCGACCAGGTCCTGGCCCCGGTGTTCCCCGTGGTTCCGGGGTGGGACGTCTCGGGCGTGGTGGTACGACCGGGCGCCGCCGTCCCCGAGTTCGCCGTCGGCGACGAGGTCATCGGCTATGTGCGCGAGGACTTCCTCTCCCGCGGCACCTTCGCCGAGTACGTGGCCGCCCCGGTACGGGCCCTCGCGCGCAAGCCGCGCAACCTGTCCTTCGAGGAGGCCGCAGGACTGCCCCTCGCGGGACTCACCGCCTACCAGGTGCTGCACAAGGTCCTGCGGGTGAGGCGGGGCGAGACCGTCCTGGTGCACGCCGCGGCCGGCGGCGTCGGCTCCATCGCCGTCCAGCTCGCCGCACACCTCGGTGCCCGCGTCCTCGGTACGGCGAGCGAGCGCAACCACGACTTCGTCCGAAGTCTGGGCGGGGAGCCGGTGGCCTACGGTGACGGCTTCGCCGAGCGGCTGCGAGGGCTGGCCCCGGACGGCGTGGACGCCGTGTTCGACTCGGTCGGCGGCGACGCCCTGAAGGCCTCCGCCACCGCCCTGGCCTCCGAGGGCCGGCTCGCGTCGATCACCGACCCCGCCGTCGTGGAGTACGGCGGACACTACTGGTTCGTCCGCCCCGACCCGCAGGATCTCGGGCACCTGTCCGAACTGGCGGAACAGGGCGTGGTGAGCGTGCACGTCTCCGAGACGTTCCCGCTGGGACGCGCGGCGGACGCCCACCGCCTCAACCAGGAGGGCCGGACCAGGGGGAAGATCGTGGTGACGGTGGGCGGGGACACGGCGGGCGGGGAGACGAGGGGCGTCCGGTAGGCCGGCCGCCCGTCGGCCGCGTACGTCAGCTCTGCAGGACGAGGGCCGCCCCGCACACGGCCAGGGCCGTGGTGCACAGCACCGCCGCGGTGAGGTGCCGCGGGGCGGGCGCGGCCGGGGTGCCGGTGGCCGAGAGGGTACGGATCCGGCGGTGGGCGACCAGGAGGAACCCCAGCCAGCAGGCGCAGCCCAACGCGCACAGGACCACCCCGACGGCCGAGACCCCGCCGTACAGCGCGGTCCGCACCGCCAGGACGGACGCGACCGTGTACGCCAGGGTCGTACGGCGCCACGCGAGCCGGGTCCGCTCGGGCTGCAGCCCCGGGTCCCGGTCCGCCCGTACCGCGGCCGGGCCGGTCACCCGTTCCACCCGGTGAGCACCACCACGACGACCATCGCCACGGCGACGGCGGCGACGACCAGACTCAGCAGCACCGGGAACCGGGACACCGGCAGATCCTCCTTGCGCCGCATGGCCCGCTCGCAGCGCACCCAGTGGTCGACCGCGCGCAGCGCGCACAGCACCCCCGCGGCGAGCAGCGCCAGCGCGAGCCCGACCCGCCAGCCCCAGCGCAGGTCCGGCAGGAACTGGTCCACGGCGAAGCCGCCGGCGATCAGCGCGAGCGCGGTCCGCAGCCAGGCCAGGAACGTGCGCTCGTTCGCCAGCGAGAACCGGTAGTCGGGCGTGTCCCCCTCCTGCCGCACGTCCTGGGGCGCGAACCACAGCCGGACGTTCCGTACGAAGTCGATCACTCCGCGACCCTACCCGGGACGCCCGGACGCGGGCGGGGCCGGTGCAGCCGGCCGGTGCAGCCGGCCGGCCCGCTCGGGCGGTGCGGGGTCCGGCGGTGCGGTTACCCGCGGTGGGCCTTGAGGCGTTCGTACGCTTCCAGGCCGTCCGGAGCCCATGCCCATTCGCCCAGGCGGCGCTCCAGCTCCGGCTCGGTCAGGAAGGCGTGCCAGGCCACTTCCTCCACCTGGGGCCGTACGGGCAGGTCGCAGCGGACCTCGTGGACCGCCGACCACCAGCTCCGCCCGTCGTCGTCGGCGTAGAGGAACGTGAAGAGGTGCGTGGGTTGCGGCAGCCCGGACACGCCCAGTTCCTCCTCGGCCTCGCGCAGGGCAGCCTCGGCGTAGCTCTCGCCGGTGCCCACCACCCCGCCGACGAACATGTCGTACAGGGAGGGGTGGACCAGTTTCGTCGCGGTGCGCCGGTGCACGAAGATCCGGTCCTCGGCGTCCCTGACCAGAATGAACGAGCAGCGGTGCCGCAGCCCCCGCGCATAGGCCTCACCGCGCGGGGACTGTCCGACCACCCGGTCGTTCTCGTCGACGATGTCGAGGATCTCGTCAGCACTCATACGGCCATCCAAGCAGTGGCGCCGGCCCTCGCCCGGCGCGGGCCCGACCGCTCACTCCACCCGCACATCGCCCATGTGCGCCCTCTTGGCCACACCCGGCGGCATCGCGGGATGCAGCCCCAGCAGCACGATGCCCACGACGATCGCCGCGAGCCCGCACGCCTCCCAGGCCAGCGCCCCCGTGTCGGTGCGCAGCCGGTCCCCGAGGAAGCCGACGCCGCAGGCGATCCCGGCCAGCGGCTGGGCCGTGGTCAGGGCCGGCAGGGACATCCGCAGGGGTGCGGTCTCGAAGGCGCTCTGCACGAGCACCAGCCCCGTCACACCCAGCGCCAGCACCGCGTACGGCTGCCATCCGCTCAGCAGCCCCGCGAAGCCCTCGGCGGTGAAGCGCTGCCCGCTCACCCGGGTCAGCGCGTCCTGCACGCCGTAGAGCAGGCCCGCGGCCAGCGCCAGCAGTATCGGGCCCACGGTGAGCCGGGACCGCTTGGCGCATCCCGTGAGCAGCATGGCCAGCCCGACCACGCCGCCGATGATCAGCCACTGCCGCAGCGGATCTGTGAGTACATGGCTGCCCGTCGGCTGTCCCGCGACGACGAACGCGGTCACCCCGCCCGCGAGCAGCGCGAGGCCCGCCCAGCCCTGGCGGCCCAGGGGCCGGCCCGTCTGGTGCCGGGAGAGCGCCAGCGCGAACAGCAGGTTCGTCGCCAGCAGCGGCTCCACCAGCGACAGCTCGCCGTGGCCCAGGGCCGCCGCGCCGAGTGCCATGCCGGTCACCATGAGGGCCATGCCGCCCAGCCAGCGGGGCACCTTCACCAGGTCGAGAAGGAGCCGGGGGGAGAGGAAATCGCCGAGCGGTGCCTGATGCGCCGCGTTCTGCTGGAGGACGAAACCGAAGCCCAGGCAGCACGCGGCACTCACGGCGAGTACCAGTACCGGAACCGACACGTTGCGTACCTCGATGATCGTGCGGGGTGACGGACGTGTGAGGCCGACTCTAACCACCGCTCGCCCGCGACGCCTCCGTCCGGGGTGTGGGAAATGCCGGCAGCCTCACGCCGCCTGCGCGACCTTTCGGCTCGGGGCGTCACAAGTCGCTTGTTTGTGAACGCAGTTGACGCGTGTAACGCATGGGGCGCCCTTGACGTGATCTGTTGGCTGACGGTTTGCTGTGAGTGATCGGCTCATGGCAATCGGCAGCCGACCACTGCCGTACCGACCACCTGTCGTGAGCCGACGACCACAAGAAGAGCGCGTGAGGAAGTCCGCGGTGTCCCCACCCCCGCCTCCCCTTGGCCGTGTCCGCAGACGGGCGGCACAGACCTTTGACGAGGCCCTCGACGACGAAGAACTCGTTGCCGCGCGAGCCGCACTGGCGCAGGGCCGGTGGCAGAACAGCCGCTCGCTGCTGGTGCGCACGGGGGACGACTGGGACCGCCGCGGCCACCGGATCACGGTCCTCGCCCGGGAGCCCTCCTGCGCCGCCTGGGCCCGCGACTGGCTGCTCGCCGAACCCGACTCCGGGGACGGGGCCGCCCTGCTCGCCTTGGCCCAGGTGCGGCGCGCCCTGCGCGGCAAGGACAAGCCCGCCCGCGCGCGCGAGGCCTGCCACCGGGCCGCCGCCGCGCTGCCCGCCGACCCCACCCCCTGGCTCGGCCTGCTCCTGCTGGAGCGCGCCCAGGGTGCCGACGGCGACGCGGTCCGCGTCTTCGAGCAGATCCGCTCCCGGTACGCGGACCACCACCACGCCCACCATCTGGTGGTCGCCTGGCTCGCCGAACGCCGTGTGGAGGCGGGCCCGGACCCACTGCACGAGGTCTACGACTTCGCCAACTGGTCCGCGGAGCAGGCACCCGCGGACTCGCCCCTGGCGATCCTGCCGGTCATCGCGCACGCCGAGCGCTACCGCGCCCTCGCCGCCTCCGGTCACGAGCGCGCCGACCCGGCCGCCTCCGGACACTGGATGGGCCGCCGTGCCCGGCAGGTGATGAAGGCCGCCTTCGACTGGTGGCTGGAGTGGGAGCACGAAGAGCATCCGCGCCGCCTGATCGACCTGAACTTCCTCGCCCACGCCAAGGTCTGCGAGGGCCGGGGCGCCGAGGCCGCCGCCCTGTTCCACCGGATCGGCGACAAGGCCACCCCGGTCCCCTGGTCGTACCCCGACCGTGACCCGCTCACCGCTTTCCGCACCGCGCGGACCGCCGCCCTCGGCACCGGATGACCCCCCGCGATCCCCCGGAACCCAGCCCGCTCCACCCAGCCCGCTCCCTCCACCACCAGCACCCACCACGCAGCACTCACTCCCGACCCAAGGACGGTTCTCCCGATGACGACGGACAGTTCGACGGACAGTTCGAGCACGAGCAGATCCGCGGCGGACGGCATCAGCACCTTCAAGGGGCGGGAGCGCGCCCTGCGTGCCGACCGTCTCGGCACGGGCGGTCTGCTGCTCTCCGTGCTCGCCGCGACCGCTCCTCTCATGGTCGTTGCGGGTGTCATGCCCACCACATTCGCGGTGATGGGCATCGTGGGCCAGCCGTTGCTCTTCGTCGTCCTCGGCGTCGTGCTGGCGCTGTTCAGCCTCGGATACGCCGAGATGAGCCGGCACGTCCACAACGCCGGTGCCTTCTACGCGTACATCTCCCGCGGCCTCGGCGGCACCGTCGGCGCGGGTGCCGCGCTGGTCGCGCTGGTCGCCTACAACGCACTCCAGGTCGGCATCTACGGCATCTTCGGCTTCGAGGTCTCGGGGCTCTTCGCCACCTACGCCGACCTCGAGGTCGCCTGGTGGATACCGTCGCTGGTGGCCCTGGCCGCCGTCGGCGCGCTGGGCTGGCTCAAGATCGACGTGAACGCGCGCGTGCTCGGCGTCCTGCTGGTCATCGAGGTGCTCCTGGTCGTCGTCTTCGACGTCGCCGCGATCGCCGACCCGGGCAAGGAAGGGCTGTCGCTGCACGCCTTCAACCCGGACACCCTCACCGGCGCCGGCGTCGGCACCGCCCTGTGCTTCTGCATCGCGGCCTTCCTCGGCTTCGAACAGGCCCCGGTGTACGCGGAGGAGACCAGCAGGCCGCACGTCCTGGTGCCGCGCGTGATGTTCCTGGCCGTCACGGGCGTCGCCGTGTTCTTCGCGATCAGCAGTTGGGCCCTCACCGTCGCCACCGGCCCCGCCGGCATCGTCGCCACCTCGCAGGAGCAGAGCGCGGGACTGCTGTTCTTCCTCACCGAGTCCCGGCTCGGCGGCACCTTCACGGATGTCCTGCACATCCTCTTCGTCACCGGCATGTTCGCCGCCATGCTCAGCTTCCACAACGTCGTCGCCCGGTACGCCTTCGCCATGGGCCGCGAGGGCCTGCTGCCCGCCGCCTTCGGCCGCACCACCGGCGCCAGCGGCGCCCCCGGCACCGGGTCGCTGCTCCAGACGGGCATCGCCGCGGTGCTCGTCCTCGCCTTCGCGCTCACCGACGACAAGCCGACCGGCGACCCGACCGCGCCCGTCCTGCACCTGTTCACCTGGTTCGGCAACGTCGGCGCCCTCGGCGTGATCGTCCTGATGGCGATCGCCTCGCTGTCCGTCGTCGTCTTCTTCGTCCGCCGCGGTGCCGCGGGCGCCCAGGCCTGGCGGCTGGTCACCTCGGCGCTGGCGGGCCTCGCCCTGGCCGTGATCGCCGGCTACACCGTCAAGGACTTCGACGTACTCGTCGGAGCCGGGCCCGGCTCCGCCCTGAGTCTGCTGCTGCCCGGCATCATCGGGCTGGCCCTCGTCGCAGGCCTGGTCCAGGGCCTGGTTCTGCGCTCCCGCGCCCCCGGGACGCACGCCCGTATCGGGCTCGGCAACGAGGCGTTCCAGCTGGACAAGGAAGCCGAGCGCACGCCGTAGCCCGCACCGGAGTGCGGACGGGGCAGCCCGCCGCGCGGCCGGGAAGCTTACGGAAGTCCGACGGGCACCCGCGAACCCTGGTCCCAACGGGGCGCGGGTGCTCGAATGGAACAGTGAACTCCGAACGACCGCAAAGCCGGGAACGGCCGGAAGCACGCGAACAGCCGGACGAGGCGGCGCCCGACGGCCGGGGCAGGCCCATCGGCCGCCGTGTCTTCCTGGGCACCCTCGGACTCGGCGCCCTCGGCGTGGCCGCCGCCCCCGTGCTCCAGCGCGGCCTGGAGTCCTTCCTCGCCGGAGCGTCCGACAAGGACCCCACCGGCCTGACCGGACTGCTCCCGAACGGCGGCGGCTTCCGCTACTACTCCGTCACCTCGTCCGTCCCGCGGAAGAGCGCCGGGACCTACCGCCTCACCGTCGACGGCCTGGTCGACCGTCCCCGCGCCTACACCCTCGCCGACCTCAGGGCCCTGCCGCAGACCCGCATGGTCCGCGACGTCCAGTGCGTCACCGGCTGGCGGGTGCCCCGCACCCCGTTCGAGGGGGTGCGCCTGTCCCGGCTCCTGGACGCGGCGGGCGTGCGCGCCACGGCCGGGGCGGTGCGCTTCACCTGCTTCGACGGCGCCTACTCGGAGAGCCTCACCCTCGCCCAGGCCCGCCGGGCGGACGTCCTGGTCGCCCTGCGCATGCAGGACGAGGACCTGGGCCACGCCCACGGCGGCCCGGTCCGCCTCTACGTCGCCCCCATGTACTTCTACAAGTCGGCCAAGTGGCTCTCCGGCATCACCGTCACCGAGGACGTCGAACCCGGCTACTGGGAGGAGCGCGGCTACGACATCGACGCCTGGGTCGGCCGCTCGAACGGACGCGACGATGAGCCCACGAACTGACCTGCCGCCCGCCGCCACCGGTGCCACCGGCGTCCCGCGCTTCACCCGCACCGTGCGGTGGGTGCACCGCACCACGGCCGTGCTGATGGGCCTCTGCGTGTTCACCGCCGCCTGCCTGTACGTCCCCCAGCTCGCCCAGTCGGTCGGGCGCCGCGCCCTGGTGATCACCGTCCACCAGTGGTCCGGGCTCGCGCTGCCGGGGCCGGCCCTGGCCGGACTGCTCTCCCGGGCCTTCCGTACCGACCTGGGCCGTCTGAACCGTTTCGGCCCGCACGACCGCACGTGGCTGCGGGCCGCGCTGCGCCGCGACAAACGTCCCTCGCGGCGGCCGGCCGGCAAGTTCAACGCCGGACAGAAGATCTACGCGGCCTGGATCGCCGGTGCCACGCTGGTGATGCTCGGCACCGGCCTGATGATGTGGTTCATCCACCTCACCCCGCTGGTGTGGCGCACCAGCGCGACCTTCGTCCACGACTGGCTGGCGCTCACCCTCGGCATCGTCCTCGCCGGCCACGTCGGCATGGCCCTGGCCGACTCGGAGGCCCGCCGGGGCATGCGCACCGGAACCGTCGGCCGGGACTGGGCGCGGCGCGAGCACCCGCTGTGGCGGCCCTGAGCACAGGGCGAACGGCCGCGACCGCGGCACCGCGTGGGCGGTGCCGCGGTCGCGGCCGTATCGGACGGTCGGTCAGGTGATCGGCCGGACGACCGGCTGTGGTGACCGGCCTCGGTGACCCGCTCCGGTGATCAGCTAAATGACCAACGACAGCAGCAGCACCAGCGCTCCGGCGACCACCGAGATGATCGTCTCCATCACCGACCAGGTCTTGATGGTCTGGCCGACGCTCAGTCCGAAGTACTCCTTCACCAGCCAGAAGCCGGCGTCGTTGACATGGCTGAAGAAGACCGAGCCGGCGCCGATGGCCAGCACCAGCAGGGCGGCGTGCGTGGTCGACATGTCGGCCGCCAGCGGTGCCACCAGTCCGGCCGCCGAGATGGTCGCCACGGTCGCGGAACCGGTCGCCAGCCGGATCGCCACCGCGATCAGCCAGCCGAGCAGCAGGGCCGGGATCGCCCAGTCCGCGGATATGTCGAGGATCATCTGGCCGACACCCGAGTCGATCAGCGTCTGCTTGAAGCCGCCGCCGGCGCCGACGATGAGCAGGATGCCCGCGATCGGGGCGAGTCCCTTCTCGACCAGTCCCGAGATCCGCTCCTTGCTGAATCCGGCGGGCAGGACCAGCGTGAAGATGCCGAGGAGCACGGACGCGAGCAGGGCGATCATCGGGGAGCCGATGACGTTGAACACGCGCTGAACGCCGTTCTCCGGGTCGTCGACGACGATCTCGACCAGGGCCCTGCCCAGCATCAGCACGACCGGCAGCAGAATGGTCGCCAGCGTCGGACCGAACCCGGGACGCTTCTCCAGGTCCTCGGAGGGGCGCTGCGGGATCATCCGGTCCGGGGCGGGGACGTCCACCCAGCGGGCGGCGTACTTGGAGAAGACCGGACCGGCGATGATCACCGTCGGGATGGCGATGAGCACACCCAGCGCGAGTGTCACGCCGAGGTTGGCGTCGATCGCGTCGATCGCGACCAGCGGGCCGGGGTGCGGGGGCACCAGGCCGTGCATCACGGACAGACCGGCGAGCGCCGGGATGCCGATCCGCATCAGCGAGTAGTTGCCGCGCTTGGCGACGATCAGCACGACCGGGATCAGCAGGACGACGCCGACCTCGAAGAACAGCGGCAGACCGATGACCGAGGCGATCAGCACCATCGCCCACGGCATGGTGCGGCCCTTGGCCCTGGCGAGGATCGTGTCGACGATCTGGTCGGCGCCGCCCGAGTCGGCGAGCATCTTGCCGAGGATCGCTCCGAGGGCGATGAGCACGCCGACACCGGCGACGGTGGAACCGAGGCCCGCGCTGAAACTGGCGATGACCTTGTCCAGCGGCGCCCCGGCGAACGCGCCGAGCGCCAGCGAACCGATGGTCAGCGCCAGGAAGGCGTGCAGCTTGAATTTGGTGATGAGCAGAACGATGACGGCGATACCCGCCAGGACTGCGATGCCCAGCTGTGCGTGGCCGGCCGAGGTGATGGACTCGGGTACGTCCGCTGCCAGCATCTCGACTCTGAGACTGGTCACGGTGGATTCCTTGTGAGTACGGGGAGGAAGAAAATCAGGGAGAGGACCGGGGCGATGGGGGCGTCCCGGGGTTCATGGGGTCCGGCAGCGGCAGACGGAGTCGGCTCGGACGGAAGGGGACCGACCGGCGAAGGTGACTTCGGCCGGCAGCTACGAGGTCGCCCCGGAGAGGTTCGCGAGGGCGGCGACCGCCTGCTCGGTGATCTCCTCGGGGCTGCCCGAGACCTCCACGGCGACCCCGGCCTCGTCCGGCTCCAGCGGCTGGAGCGTGGCGAATTGGGAGTCGAGCAGGGCCGTGGGCATGAAGTGCCCCTCGCGGTGCGACATCCGGTCCTCGATGAGCGCACGGTCACCGGTGAGGTGGACGAAGACCACGCCGGGTGCCGCAGCCCGCAGCCGGTCGCGGTACGACCGCTTCAGCGCCGAGGAGCTGACCACCCCGCCGAGCCCGGCCCGTTCGTGCGCCCACGCGCCGATGGCGTCCAGCCAGGGCCAACGGTCCTCGTCGTCGAGCGGGGTGCCCGCCGACATCTTGGCGATGTTGGCCGGCGGGTGGAAGTCGTCGCCCTCGGCGTACGGGACGCCGTACCGGGCCGCGAGCAGGGGACCGATGGTGGTCTTTCCGGTGCCCGCGACGCCCATGACCACTACGACATGGGGGGTGTTCATCGCTGCCTCACTGTCTGCTGTCGTCTTCGACAACCTGATGTCGAGGCAACTGAAACCTAAAGGTACGACAAAAACAAGACCTTGTGATGAATAAGTCTGACCTTTGGTTCCGGTGATCCGCCCCGTACTCTGAGTGCATGAGCAACACGGGCCGGGGACTGCACGGCCGCGTACTGGACACCCTCGGCCCCGAGATCACAGCGGGCGCATACCCACCCGGCAGCGTCCTGCGCACCGACGAACTCGCCCAGCGTTTCGAGGTGTCACGTTCCGTGATGCGCGAAGTGGTGCGCGTCCTGGAGTCCATGCGCCTGGTCGAGTCCCGGCGCCGCGTGGGCGTCACGGTCCGCCCGGCCTGCGACTGGAACGTGTACGACCCCCAGGTCATCCGCTGGCGGCTGGCCGGCGCGGACCGCCCCCGGCAACTGCGCTCGCTCACGGTGCTGCGCTCG
Source organism: Streptomyces incanus (assembly GCF_042656345.1). Lineage (NCBI taxonomy): Bacteria > Bacillati > Actinomycetota > Actinomycetes > Kitasatosporales > Streptomycetaceae > Streptomyces > Streptomyces incanus. Next base: position 73,153 of record NZ_JBHSPC010000029.1, on the reverse strand, counting down.
GCCGTCGAACCGGTCGCGGCGGGGCTCGCCGCCCGCAACGCCACCGCCGAGCAGTGCGCCGAACTCACCGCGTGCGCCCTCGGCATGGTCGCCAACTCGCGCGGCCACCGGCTGGAGGGGTACCTCTTCCACGACATGGCCTTCCACCGGGTGATCCTCACCGCGTCCGGCAACGACATGTTCGCCCGCCTCGGCGACGTCGTCGCCGAGGTCCTGGCCGGCCGCACCCATCATGACGTGATGTTCGACGACCCCGACCCGGCCGCGGTCACCCTGCACGTCCAGGTCGCCGAAGCGGTCCGCGAGCGCGACGCCGCCCGCGCGGAGGAACTGACCCGCGAGATCACCGTGGGCGCACTCCAGGAACTGGACATCCTGGCGCCGTGACCGGGGCGGGACGGGATGTGGCCTCGTCCCGGCTGCTTGGACTCGACCCGGCCGGGCGGGGCGTCGACGACCACCAGTGCGGGCCCGGTGGGCGGGAGTTCGCAGGCAGGCCCTAGCTCAGAAATTCACCGTCGACGTACACCCACGCCCCACCCACCCGCTCGAAGCGGCTCCGCTCGTGCAGCGAGCCGCCCCGGTAGGACGCCCGGAAGGTCACCGTCCCGGTGGAGTGGAAGGCGGACCCGCCGGCCGCCTCCAGGATCTCCAGCCCGGTCCACCGCATCCCGGGATCGAGGTCGGCCCGTTCCGGCCGCGTCCGCGGATGCCAGGTCCGCAGCAGATAACCGGCGTCCAGCCGGACGAAAGCGCAGTACCGCGACCGCATCAGCCGCTCGGCGGTCGGCGCGGCGGCCGCCCCTGAGTGGAAGCGGCCGCAGCACGCCCCGTAGGTCTCGGGGAGCCCACAGGGGCAGGGGTGATCGGCCATGGTCTTCCTCCGTGACAGGGCGCGACAACGCGCGAGGGCCGCGACCTGATGGTCGCGGCCCTCGCGTTCATGTGTCCGAGGGGGGACTTGAACCCCCACGCCCGTTAAAGGGCACTAGCACCTCAAGCTAGCGCGTCTGCCATTCCGCCACCCGGACAAGGTGTCTGACGCGCGGGTTTCCCCCGCTGCGACGACGTAAACATTACCAGGCTTTCCGGGGTGGCTGATCACCCCCGGTGGGTGTGTGGCCCGGCTGCGCTCGTGTCCGGCCGTGTTCCCACCCGGCTCCCGCCCGGGTTGTGTTCCGTCCCGGCGTGAACGCCGTGTGACGGGCCGGGTCCGGTCTTGGGGCGGGGCCGTGCAGGGGAGAGGATGAGGGGAGACCCACGAGCAGTGACAGCGTGCAGTGACAGCGGGAGGAACCACGTGAGCGCGACGGACACGGCCAAGGGCGTCACCGGTGAGGACGAGGTCGTGGACCTCTGCCGCGACCTGATCCGGATCGACACCAGCAACTACGGCGACCACTCGGGTCCCGGCGAGCGCAAGGCGGCCGAGTACGTCGCCGAGAAGCTCGCCGAGGTGGGGCTCGAACCGCAGATCTTCGAGTCGCACAAGGGCCGGGCCTCCACCGTGGCCCGGATCGAGGGGGAGGACCCCTCGCGGCCGGCGCTGCTGATCCACGGCCACACCGACGTCGTACCGGCCAACGCCGACGACTGGACCCACCACCCCTTCTCCGGCGAGATCGCCGACGGGTGCGTGTGGGGGCGCGGGGCCGTCGACATGAAGGACATGGACGCGATGACCCTGGCGGTCGTCCGCGACCGGATGCGCAGCGGGCGCAAGCCCCCGCGCGACGTCGTCCTCGCCTTCCTCGCCGACGAGGAGGCCGGCGGCACCTACGGTGCCAAGCATCTGGTCCGCGAACACCCCGAGCTGTTCGAGGGCGTCACCGAGGCGATCGGTGAGGTAGGCGGGTTCTCCTTCACCGTCAACGAGAAGCTGCGCCTCTACCTCGTCGAGACCGCGGAGAAGGGCATGCACTGGATGCGGCTCACCGTCGACGGCACGGCCGGCCACGGCTCGATGACCAACGACGACAACGCGATCACCGAACTCTCCGAGGCGGTCGCCCGGCTCGGCCGCCACACGTGGCCGGTACGGGTCACCAAGACGGTACGGGCCTTCCTGGACGAGCTCTCCGACGCCCTCGGCACCGAGCTCGACCCGGAGGACATGGACGAGACCCTCGCCAAGCTCGGCGGCATCGCCCGCATGATCGGCACCACGCTGCGCAACTCGGCGGCGCCCACCATGCTCGGCGCCGGCTACAAGGTCAACGTCATCCCGGGCCAGGCCACCGCCCACGTCGACGGCCGCTTCCTGCCCGGATACGAAAAGGAGTTCCTGGCCGACCTCGACCGGATCCTCGGCCCGCGCGTGAAGCGGGAGGACGTGCACGCGGACAAGGCGCTGGAGACCGGTTTCGACGGCCGGCTCGTCGACGCCATGCAGCTGGCGCTCGGCGCCGAGGACCCGATCGCGCGGGCGGTGCCGTACATGCTCTCCGGCGGCACCGACGCCAAGTCCTTCGACGACCTCGGTATCCGCTGCTTCGGCTTCGCCCCGTTGAAGCTGCCGCCGGAGCTGGACTTCGCCGGCATGTTCCACGGGGTCGACGAGCGGGTTCCGGTGGACGGTCTGAAGTTCGGTGTGCGGGTGCTCGACCGGTTCCTGGACGCGTCCTGAACAGTGCGTCACTATTCGTGCAGACGTGCGGAGGTGACCGGGAAGAGTGAATCCAACGATAAGCTCGTAGCCTCATTACTCCCTCCTCGTTACCCGTGATGTGATCCGCGGATTTGGATCGCATTGCCAACGAGGAGGAATAATGCTCAAGAAGGTCGTCGCTGTCGCTGCCGCCACCGGTGGACTGGTTCTCGCGGGTGCGGGCATGGCCGCCGCCGATTCCGGTGCCCAGGGTGCCGCCGTGAACTCCCCGGGTGTCGCCTCGGGCAACGTCGTTCAGGTTCCGGTGCACGTCCCGGTGAACGCCTGCGGCAACACGGTCTCCGTGATCGGGCTGCTGAACCCCGCGTTCGGCAACACCTGCGTCAACCAGTGACGTTGTTCCTCGCCCCTTAGGGCACGCCCTTTCAGGGTTTGAGCTTGTCGGCCCCGGAGCGCGCGCCATGCGCTCGGGGGCCGACCGGTTTTCCAGTACGTCCCGAACACCGGAAAGGGAATCCGTGGAGCCAGTGGAGTCCGAGAAGTCGAGGAATCCCAGGAACCCGGGGAACCCCTTCCCGGTATTGGTCGAAGGCAGGGAATCAGTACATGCGACAGGTCACCCGTAAGGGCCTGATGACCGTGGTAGCCGCGTCCGGCGTGATCGCCGCCGCGGGCGGGGTCGCGCACGCCGACTCCGGTGCGCAGGGTGCGGCCAAGGGCTCACCCGGCGTGCTCTCCGGGAACTCGCTCCAAGCGCCGGTGCACGCGCCGGTCAACGCCTGCGGAAACACGGTCGACGCCGTCGGCGTCCTCAATCCGTCCGTGGGCAACTCCTGCGCCCACCACGGCGGCTCACCGTCGAGCGGTCACGGTGGCGCGCAGGCCGCCGGGCACACCGCCGGCTCGCCCGGCGTGGCGTCCGGCAACCGGATCGAGGCGCCGGTCCACATTCCGGTGAACGTCTGTGGCAACAGCGTCGACGTCATCGGCCTCGGCAACGCCGCTCTGGGCAACGACTGCGCGAGCGGCGAATCCGGCGACCGGGAGACGCCCGGCCTGCCCGGCGAGCCTGACGAGGTCGAGCCGGGCACGCCGTCCCTTCCGGGCGAGGCCACCCCCGATGGCTCGGCGCCCCGCAACCAGCCGGGCACCCACTCCGCCGCCCAGCCCCTGGGCGACGTGGAACTCGCTCAGACGGGCAGTGAACTGCCGATCGGTCTCGCCCTGCCGGTCGGCGCGGGCGCGCTGCTCGCCGGCGTGGTCCTCTACCGCAAGGCACGAGCCGCCGCGTGACACCGGCCGCGACAGCGGCCCGCACCGGTCGTGCGGAGCGGGCCCGGCTGCGCCGGGGCCGCTCCGTGGGTGAAGGCGTACCGGTCGGCGGTGTGTCCGAACTCACCAGGTCGCGCGCACCTGGCGGATGATCCGTCGCCGCAGCCGCACCTTGCGGCTCCCGTCGCGCAGCAGGCGCAGTCGGTCCAATTCCCAGTGACCGTACTCCGCGTGGTCCGTCAGCAGACGGGCCGCCTCCTTGCGGGAGACCCCACGAGGTACGTGCACGTCGACAAATTCGTATTCCGGCATCGCATCTATTGTGCGGGCTGGGCCCCGGTACGGATAGCGTCTGCACTATGTCTGATGCTGCGCAGCCCACCGCTGCCGAGGTACGCGCCGCCGCCGAGGCGGTCAAGACCGCGCTCGACCGCCACCTGGCCGCGGTCGAACGCCGGTCGGGGGAGGACGACCCGGCCGTCTACGAGGCGTTCAACGAGCTGGCCGTGGCCGCCGAGTCGTACGACGAACTGCTCTACGACCGCTACGACGAGGTGACCCCCTTCGAGATCCCCGCGGCCGAGGACGTGCTGCCGCCCTACACCGGGCCCGAGGAGCCCAGCGCGCTCAGCGTGCTGATCCGCCGCGACTACGCCGTCGTGGAGCCGCAGCGGCTGCTGGCGCACGCGCAGCGGATCGAGGCGGCGGACAGCGACATCTCCGACGCCTCCGACACCTCCGACACCTCGGGCACCGTCCACGGCGCGCTCGGCCTCCTGTTCGGCGAGTACGAGCCGGACGAGATCGCCTCCCGGCACAAGGAGTTCGGCCTGGAGGAGGGCGATTCCACACTCTGGGTGACGGCATCGGACGAACCGACGGAACCCGGTGAGTGGCTGGAGGCCCCGTTCGAACAGGTGGACCCTGCGGAGGTCGTGTGCCGCTTCGACGTCAGCGCCGTCTTCGACGAGGATCTCGACGACGATGTGCACGACCTCGACGAGCCGGACGACACCGGCGACGACCTCGAGGACGGGCCGGTTCCGGCCCTCGACACCGACCGCTGATCATGCCCGGAGCCGCGCCGACGGCATGGGCGACGGTGGCGGCGAGAGCGGCATCGGCGGTGGCACCGGGGGTGCCACCGCCACCGCCGTTACGGGTGGTGTCCGGAGTCAGCCGGCCGCTGCCGGGACCTGCGGCGCCAGCAGTACCGGCAGCCGGGTCGTCCGGGGCTTCGCCGCCACCTCCGCCACGGCACGCGGCAGCGCCTGCTCCACCCCGTGCACCACGGACAGATGGCGGTCCGCCCTGCTGAACGCCGTGTACACCCAGGGCCGGCTCAGCGCCTGCACGGCATCGCCGGGCAGGACCACGACCACGGCCGGCCACCGGCCCCCCACCGCCTGGTGTGCCGTCAGCGCCCAGCCGTGCCGTACCGACTGCTCCACCCGCTCCTGCGGTACGACGACGGCCTCGCCCGCGCAGGACAGGTGCAGCCCGTCGGCGTCGGCCTTCACCACCCGGCCCGGCACCGTACGCCCCCGGGCGGGGGAGTAGGCGATCCGGTCGCCCGGGTCGAACCCGCCGAAGCGCCCCGGCCCCGGATTCAGCCGCTCCTTCAACGCCGCGTTCAGTGCGCGCGTGCCCACCGCACCCCCGTGCCCCGGCGTGATCACCTGTGTCTCCTCCGCCGGTACCCCGATCGCGCGCGGCACCGAGTCGACCACGAGCTGCACCGTCCGGTGCACGGCCTCGCCCGGGTCCCGCACCGGCACGATGACGACCTCCCTGCCGGGGGCCGCCACCTGGTTCAGCTCACCGACCCCGATACCGGAGACCAGTTCGCCCAGCGGTCCGGGATCCGGCCGCCGGGAGGCGATCTGCGGGCACGCGCGCGCAGCCAGCAGATCGGCGAACACCCGCCCCGGACCGACGGACCACAGCACGCCCGGATCCCCGGCCAGCAGCAGCCGGGAGCCGTCCGGCAGCGACTCCGTGACCAGCGCGGCCGCCTCGACGTCCAGCAGGGGAGCGTCCAGCACGACGAGCAGGTCGAGCAGCAGCGCCCCGTCGGCGTCCCGCCCCGGCCCCTCGGCACCGGACAGCAGCCCGGCGACGGTGGCGACCCCGGGTCCCCCGGCCCTCTCGTCTCCCGCCGCGGTGACGCCGGCGTTCGTCTCCCCGGTGTCCGTGTCCCCGGCCGTGGCGCCCTCCAGCAGCGCCGCGAACCGGGCACGCCCGACCGGGGTGTGGGTGGTGGCCCAGGCGCGCAGTCCGAGACCGTGTGCCGCCCGGAGCAGAGCCGCCGGCTCGGCGCGCGACGCCTCCCCGCCCGTGTGCAGCACCAGTCCATGACCGGCGACCGCGCGGATCAGCTCCGCCGCGGACCCGCCCGCCAAGGCGGCGGCCTGCTCCCACTCCGCATCGTCCTGCGGGGGAGCTGAGTTGACGAGCCGGGCCAGCCCGTCGGCGAGGCTCTCCTCGGCCATCGCGTACCGCTCGAGCCCCACGAGCACCCTGACGGGCCGCTCCTCCTCAGCGCCGTCCGCGCCGTCCCCGGCGTCGTCCCGCTGCGGTGCCGGGGTGCCCGTCTCCGGCAGCGGGTCCTGGAAGACCAGGACGTCACCGTCGGAGATCGCGGCCTGCACGGCCTCCTCGGGATCCGGTACCCCCTGCCGGGCCAGCGCGGTGGTCAGCGCGGACATCTCCAGGGCGGTGTGCCCGGCCGTCGCCGCCTGCTCCAGCAGCCATCCGGTGACCGCGCGCTCCCGCCGCCCGTCGCCCGGCCCGGCCTCGCCGCCGAGCAGCGCCCGTGCGAAGCCGTCCGCCTGCTCGGGCCGCACACCCGCCACCCGCAACAGCAGCCAGGGATCGGCCCGCAACGCCTGTGCGGCCCCCTCGCCCAGCACACCGGCAGCCTGCACGGCGAGTCCTTCGGGCGCGCCGCCCTGGGCGAGCACCCCGCGTACGGCCGCGACCACGCCGTCGGCGGGGGTCGGCTCGACGGCCACCGGCGGTGCCGGCGGTGTCGGCCGCATCGGTTCGGGGGCGGGCCGCCGCGGCGCGGGCCGGGCCTCCTCGAACACCGCGGCCGTCGGCTTCTCGCCGCTCTCCACGGCCCGTACGGCGGCGAGCAGATCGGCTGCCGTGCCGCTCAGCTTGCCGCCGGCCTCGATCGGCCCCTGCCGCTCCGCCTTCCGCCGCTCGATCCGCTCCCGCTCGGCCCGCTGCGCCAGCAGCTCGGCCTCGGCCTCGGACACCTGCCCGGCCTCGGAGGTCTGCCCGGCCTCGGAGGTCTGCCCGGCCTCGGGCGTCTGCCCGCCCTCCGCCTGCCCGCTCTCCGCCTCTGTGACCTCCGCCTCCGCGGGGGCGACCGGGGCGGTCCCGGGCGAGGTCTCCGAGGTCGCCGCGGCCTCCGGGGTGTCCGCGGCCTCGCCCGGTGTCCCCGGCTCGGCGTTCTCCGTGGTCTCCTCGGGCGGCTCCGTGCTCACAGCGTGCTCCAGTCGTGATCGGGATAGCGGTGCACGGGCGCCGACACATCGTCGAGCGCCCGGCAGATCTCGTCAGGAAGACTAAGGGCCTCCACCGACAACGCCGCCGTGAGCTGCCGCGCGTTGCGCGCGCCGACCACGGGGGCGGCCACGCCCGGCCGGTCCCGCACCCACGCGAGAGCCACCTGGAGTGCGGTCACGGCGAGTCCGTCCGCCGCCGTCGTCACCGCGTCCACGATCCTGCTCGCCGTGTCGTCCAGATACGGCTCCACGAACGGCGCCAGATGCTCGGAGGCGCCCCGCGAGTCCGGCGGCATGGCATCGCCCCGGTACTTGCCGGTCAGCACGCCCCGCCCGAGCGGTGACGAGGGAAGCAACCCGATCCCGGTGTCGACGGCGGCCGGCAGCACCTCCCGCTCCACGCCCCGCTGGAGCAGCGAGTACTCCATCTGGGTACTCGCGAGCCGGGCCCGCGAGCCGGGCGCGGCGAGCTGCCAGGTCGCCGCTTTGGCCAGCTGCCAGCCGCAGAAGTTGGACACGCCGGCATAGCGGGCCCGCCCGCTGGCGACGGCGATGTCGAGGGCCTGGAGCGTCTCCTCCAGTGGGGTGGCGGGATCGTAGGAGTGGATGTGCCACACGTCGACGTGATCGGTGCCCAGGCGCGCGAGCGAGGCGTCCAGCGCGGAGAGCAGATGACCGCGCGAGCCGTCGACCCTGCGGTCCGGATCCGGCACGCTGCCGGCCTTGGTCGAGATGACGAGGTCCCGGCGCGGCACCAGCCCGTCCATGAGCTGCCCGAGCAGATACTCGGCCTCCCCGTCGCCGTACACGTCGGCGGTGTCGACGAGGTTCCCGCCCGCTTCCCAGAAGGTCTTCAAGAGGTCCGCGGCGTCGTGCTCGTCGGTGTCCCGACCCCAGGTCAGGGTCCCGAGGCCGATCCGGGACACGCGCAGGCCGGTACGGCCGAGATGCCTCTGCTCCATGAACGCCGAGATTACTGGCCAGACCTTGTGGTGTGGGTACCTGTGGACAACGGATTTCCCCAGGCACCAGGCACCAGGCCGCCCGGCACGAAGGCCGCGAGCGGCGCCGGCGCCCCGTCCGGCCCCCGCGGTATAGGGTCTCCGCACAAGCGACGTTACTGATGGGTAAGGGGAGACGGCCATGCAGCTCGGGATCAACCTCGGCTACTGGGGCGCCGGAATGGACGCGGACAACCTCGCCGTGGCACAGGAGGCCGACCGCCTCGGGTACGCGGTCTGCTGGGCGGCCGAGGCGTACGGCTCCGACGCCGCCACCGTGCTCACCTGGGTCGCCGCCCAGACCGAACGCATCGGCGTGGGCTCGGCCATCTTCCAGATCCCGGCCCGTCAGCCCGCGATGACCGCGATGACGGCCGCCACCCTCGACTCCCTCTCCGGCGGCCGGTTCCGCCTCGGCCTCGGCGTCTCCGGCCCGCAGGTCTCCGAGGGCTGGTACGGCGTCAAGTTCGACAAGCCGCTCGCCCGGACCCGCGAGTACGTCGAGATCATCCGCAAGGCCATGACGCGCGAGCGCCTCACCCACGACGGCGAGCACTGGACGCTTCCCCTCCCCGGCGGCCCCGGCAAGCCCATCAAGCTCACCGTGCACCCGCAGCGCGAGCACATCCCCCTCTACATCGCCGCGATCGGCCCGAAGAACCTCGAACAGACCGGCGAGATCGCCGACGGTGCCCTGCTGATCTTCCCCTCCGCCGACCACCTCGAGGACACCGCCGTCACCTACCTGAGGGCGGGCCGCGAGAAGGCGGGCAAGACCCTCGACGGCTTCGACATCTGCCCCACAGTGCCCCTCGCCGTCGGTGACGACAAGGACGTCACCGCCCTCGCCGACACCTTCCGCCCCTACACCGCGCTGTACGTCGGCGGCATGGGCAGCCGCAAGCAGAACTTCTACAACCAGCTCGCCGGGCGCATGGGTTACGAGCGGGAGGCCGCCGAGATCCAGGACAAGTACCTGTCCGGCGACAAGCAGGGCGCCGCCGCGGCCGTACCGCACGACCTGATCGACTCCACGACGCTCCTCGGCTCCGTGGACCGCATCGCGGACCGGATGAAGGCCTACGCGGCGGCCGGGGTCACCACCCTCACCCTCGCCCCGGCCGGTTTCACCCTCGACGAGCGGCTCGCGTCGCTGCGCGCCGGCACCGAGGCCCTGGAACGCGCCGGCCTCGCATAGGACTGCCCGCGGGGCTGCGACTGGCCGCCGGGGCAGCCCGCGAGAAATTCCACGGCCGTGGTGGGGGCTTGGGGGTCTTCCCCGCCACGGCCGCCACCCACAACAACGCCCGGCGGCCCCCGTGGTTACGCCCCGGCGCGCCCTCGCCCATCCTTCGTTTGGCGCAGTTGTCGGCCATCCCTGTTGCCGTATGCCCCTCTCCGCATTTGACTCCTTCTCTGCGGACCGCTTCGGACCACCGCGGACACCGCGGAGCACCGCGGACCGATGACCGCGGAACCGCGGAACCGCGGAGAATCCTTGCGGAGAGGGGTCCATGATGCTTTCGGCCAAGAGTCTGTTCCAGGAGATCCTCGACGACGACGGGTCCTTCGCACTGTTCTGTTCCATCGCCGCCAGCGGGGAGTCCCAGGGCGGCTGGGAGAACGCGCGGATCGCCGCGCTGGTCCCCGAGTCCCAGCGCGCGCTCGCTCCCAAGATCACCAGGCACGGCGCCGACGAGGACAAGCACGGCCGCATCTTCAACGCACTGATGAAGAAGCGCGGTGTGCGGCCCGTCCCCGTCCCGCCCGAGGCCGACTACACGATGCTTCTCGAGCGTGGCGGCATCGGCCTGGCGCACGACAAGCTCAGGCGCGACGAGCCGCTCACCGCCGAGGACATCGTCACCTACCTCGCCCACAGCCGGGTCACCGAACAGCGCGCCTCCGAGCAGATGGAACTGCTCCGCAAGCACTTCTCCGACCACCCCGAACTCGGCCGCGCGGTCAGGATGATCTCCGACGACGAGGACAACCACCTCGCCTACTGCCACGAGGAACTCCTGCGCTTCGCCTACGCCGGACACGGCCGCGTCATCCAGCGCCTCCTGCGCGCCTGCGCGCTCGCCGAGATCCGCGTCCACCGGGACGTCAGCCTCGCGGTGATGGACCGGATGGGCCGCATCCTCGGCTGGTCCAGGGCCAGGGCGATACTGCTGGCGGCCGGCATCCACGCGGTGTACGTCTACGAGCGCCTGGGCGGCTGGCGCCGCATGGCCTCGCTGCGGATGCCGGACCGCCGCAACGCCCTGGGCGGCCCGGCGAGCACGGAGCCCGAGTTCGCCTGAGCCACGGACGGAGCCGGATACGGCCGGCCGCCCGCTACATCCAGCCGCGCCGCTTGAACAGCCGGTACAGCAGCACCTCCAACATGGCCATCACCAGGATCACCGCCGGATAGGACCACTCCCACCGCAGCTCCGGCATGTGCCGGAAGTTCATGCCGTAGATCCCCGCGAGCAGCGTGGGAACTGCCGCCATGGCGGCCCACGCGGAGATCTTCCGCATGTCGTCGTTCTGCTGGACGCTCACCTGGGCCAGATGCGCCGAGAGGATGTCCGAGACCAGCCGGTCCAGGCCCTCCACGGACTCGTTCACCCGCGTGAGGTGATCGTGCACGTCACGGAAGAAGGGCTGCGCCTTCTTGGCCACGAAGGGTACCGCCACACCGAACACGCCCGTCCCCGCCATCCCCGCCAGCCGCGCCATCGGGGCCGTCAGCGGCCCCGTCGCCCGGCGGAACTCCAGGATCTGCCGCTTGAAGGTGTAGATCCGGGACGCGGTGTGCCCCGTACCGGCGCCGCCGGGGGAGAAGACCTCCGCCTCCAGCTCCTCCAGGTCGGTCTGCAGTTCGGTCGCCACGTCGAGATAGTGGTCGACGGCGGCGTCGGCGATCGCGTACACCACCGACGTCGGCCCCTTGCCCAGCAGTTTCGGCTCGTGCTCCAGACGGCTCTGTACGGCGTTCAGCGAGGAGCCCTCGCCGTGCCGGACGGTCACCACGAACGCGTCCCCCAGAAAGATCATGATCTCGCCGGTGGAGACGGTGTCGCTGTTCGGCTCGTAGGCGACCGGCTTGAGGACCATGAACAGCGAGTCGTCGTACACCTCCAGCTTCGGCCGCTGATGCGCCTTGAGGGCGTCCTCGACCGCCAGCGGATGCAGTCCGAACTCCTGCGTGACCAGGTCGAACTCGTCCGCCGTCGGCTCGTGCAGCCCGATCCAGACGAAGCCCCCCGAGGTCCGCGCCTGATCGAGTGCGTCGGAGAGGTCGGCGGATCCCTCCGTCCGGCGCCCCTCCCGGTACACGGCACAGTCGACGATCATGGAGCGCACATTCCCCGCACCGGCCGGACAACACATCCGGCGGCGCAGCGGACGGTGCACTGTGCGACGCGCCCGACCGCACATCCGTGCGTGCGCCTACCCTGGGCCGCATGCCCACGTTGCTCCTGGTCCGGCACGGACGATCCACCGCCAACACCGAGGGACTGCTCGCCGGCTGGACGCCCGGCGTCGCCCTCGACGAACGCGGGGCCGGGCAGGCCGCCGCCCTGCCCGGACGACTCGCCGCCCTGCCCCTCTCCGAGGTCGTCGCCAGCCCCCTCCAGCGCTGCCAGGAGACGATCCGGCCGCTCCTGGACGCCCGGCCCGGCCTCACCGCCCACACCGACGACCGCATCGGGGAGTGCCACTACGGCGACTGGACGGGCCGCAAGCTCGCCGAGCTGAAGGACGAGCCCCTCATGGAGGTCGTCCAGGCCCATCCGTCGGCCGTCGCCTTCCCCGGCGGGGAGTCCATGCGCGCGATGCAGACACGCGCCGCCGAGGCGGTACGCGAGTGGAACGCGCGCGTGGAGCGCGATCACGGAGCCGACGCCGTCTACCTGATGTGTTCGCACGGGGACATCATCAAATCTCTCGTCGCCGAAGCACTCGGGCTTCATCTGGACCTCTTCCAGCGGATTTCCGTCGATCCGTGTTCCATCACCGCGATCCGGTACACGCGGCTGCGCCCCTACCTCGTGCGGCTCGGCGACACCGGCGACTTCGCCGCCCTGGCACCGCGCGACGAGGCGCCCTCCGACGACGCCCCGGTGGGGGGCGGCGCGGGCGCACCGTGATCGTCGGCCGCAGTAGGGTGAAGCCGACGCGGCAGCGCCGTGGATACAGGTACCCACAACTCTCAATGGAGACAGGACGTGTCCCGTCAGGTGTTCCTCTACGACCAACCGGAACGTTTCGTGGCCGGTACGGTCGGACTGCCAGGGCGCCGTACGTTCTTCCTCCAGGCCTCAGCCGGCTCCCGGGTGACCAGCGTGGCCCTGGAGAAGACCCAGGTCGCCGCACTCGCCGAACGCATGGACGAACTGCTCGACGAGGTCGTACGCCGTAGCGGGGGCAGCGCCGCCGTGCCCGCCGTGGCACCGGCGGAGATCGCCGACACCGCCCCGCTGGACGCCCCCGTGGAGGAGGAGTTCCGCGTCGGCACCATGGCGCTCGCCTGGGACGGCGAGGAGGAGTGCATGATCGTCGAGGCGCAGGCGCTCGTCGAACTGGACGCCGAATCCGAGGAGGACCTCGCCGAGGCGGAGGAGCGGCTGCTCCAGGACGAGGAGAACGGGCCCCCGATGCTCAGGGTCCGGCTCACCGGCCTCCAGGCCCGTGCCTTCGCCAAGCGCGCCCTCGAGGTCGTCAACGCGGGCCGGCCGCCGTGCCCGCTGTGCAGCCTCCCCCTCGACCCGGAAGGACACGTGTGTCCGCGCCAGAACGGATACCGACGCGGAGCGTGACCACCGCAGACCCCGCCGCCGCGGTGCTGCTCGCCGAGGGCGAGCTGACCGTGCGCGGCCGCATCCGTGAGGCGTCGAACGCGGCGCTGTACTGCACCGTGACCCACGAGGGCCGCGAGATCGCCTGTGTCTACAAGCCCGTCGCGGGGGAGCGGCCCCTGTGGGACTTCCCGGACGGGACGCTCGCCGGGCGTGAGGTCGCGGCGTACCTGGTCTCCGAGGCGACCGGCTGGGGGCTGGTGCCGCCCACCGTGCTGCGGGACGGGCCGTACGGCGAGGGCATGTGCCAGTTGTGGATCGAGACCGCCCCGGACACGGAGCTCCTCGCCCTGGTCGACCGGGAGGAACCCGCACCCGGCTGGAGGGCGATCGGGTTCGCCGAGGTGGGCGAGGGACGCACCGCGTTGCTCGTGCACGCCGATGACGCGCGGCTGCGGCGGATGGCCGTGCTCGACACGGTGATCAACAACGCCGATCGCAAGGGCGGGCACCTCCTGCCCACCCGGGACGGCCGGCTCTACGGCATCGACCACGGTGTCACCTTCAACGTCGAGGACAAGCTGCGCACCCTGCTGTGGGGCTGGGCGGGGGAGCCCCTGACCGGGGAGGCGCGCGAGGTCCTCGAGGCCCTCGGGAAGGCACTCGCCGAGGGTGGCCCGCTGGCCGCCTCGCTGGCCCCGCTGATCACCCCCGCCGAGATCGACGCCACCCGCGCGCGGGTGGCGTCCCTCCTCGCCTCCGGCACCCATCCCGAGCCCGGCGGGGACTGGCCGGCGATCCCCTGGCCGCCGGTCTGACCCGGGCCCGCCGGTCCGGCCCAAGCCCGCCGGTCCGGCCCGGGTCTGCCGGTTTGGCCCGGGTCTGCCGGTTTGGCCCGGGTCTGCCGGTCCGGCCCGGGTCTGCTGGTCCGACTCGGGTCCGGGGGTTCGGCTCGGGTCCGGCCTCGGTCCGGACCGTGCCCGGGCCGGGTGGGGACGGCCCCGCACACCCTCCGCCCGTGCGCCACCTGCACATTCGGCGCTGATGCGCAAGAGTCCCTTCCCGGCCGTCCGGCCTGCTCCGGTTCGTATCCTGGACCATGGTCCGGTTACGCTCATGACATGCATGCCTGGCCCGCTTCCGAGGTCCCCGCCCTGCCCGGTCAGGGACGCGACCTGAGGATTCACGACACCGCGACCGGGGGCCCGATCACACTTGACCCCGGCCCCGTAGCCCGTATCTACGTCTGCGGCATCACCCCGTACGACGCCACCCACATCGGACACGCGGCGACGTACAACGCGTTCGACCTCGTACAGCGCGTGTGGCTCGACACCAAGCGGCAGGTCCACTACGTCCAGAACGTCACCGACATCGATGACCCGCTGCTGGAGCGGGCCGAGCGGGACGGTATCGACTGGGCCGCGCTCGCCGAGCAGGAGACCCAGCTCTTCCGCGAGGACATGACGGCCCTGCGGATGCTGCCGCCCGGGCAGTACATAGGCGCCGTGGAGGCGATACCCGGCATCGTCCCGCTCGTCGAACGGCTGCGCGACCTCGGTGCCGCGTACGAACTCGAGGGCGACACCTACTTCTCGGTCGAGGCCGACCCGCACTTCGGGCAGGTCTCGCGTCTCGACGCGGCCGCCATGCGGCTGCTGTCCGCCGAACGCGGCGGCGACCCGGACCGTCCGGGCAAGAAGAACCCCCTCGATCCGATGCTCTGGTCGGCCGCCCGCGAGGGCGAGCCCAGCTGGGACGGCGGGTCGCTGGGCCGGGGCCGTCCGGGCTGGCACATCGAGTGCGTGGCCATCGCCCTCGACCACCTGGGCATGGGCTTCGACGTCCAGGGCGGCGGCTCCGACCTGGTCTTCCCGCACCACGAGATGGGCGCCTCACACGCCCAGGTGCTCACCGGCGAGTTCCCCATGGCCAAGGCGTACGTCCACGCCGGGATGGTCGCCCTGCACGGCGAGAAGATGTCCAAGTCCAAGGGCAACCTGGTCTTCGTGTCCCGGCTGCGGCAGGACGGCGTGGACCCGGCGGCGATCCGGCTGGCGCTGCTCGCCCACCACTACCGCGCGGACTGGGAATGGACCGACCAGGTCCTCCAGGACGCCGTGACGCGGCTCGGGCACTGGCGGGCCGCCGTCTCCCGCCCCGACGGCCCGTCCGCCGAGGCCCTCGTGGACGAGATCCGCGAAGCCCTGGCCAACGACCTGGACGCCCCGGCGGCGCTGACCGCCGTCGACCGCTGGGCCGTGGCCCAGGAGCAGCGGGGGGGCACGGACGCGGGCGCGCCCGGGGTCGTCTCCCGCGCCGTGGACGCCCTGCTCGGCGTGGCACTGTAAGCGATCGAGAACGCAGTGGGGCGCCCCGTCCGCCGACGGGGCGCCCCACTCCTGCAGTTCGGCCCTCTGGTTCTCCGAGGGGCCCTCTAATCCTCCGAGGGGTCCTCGCCGTCCGTGTCCGGTTTCGGCGGCTTCGGCGGGCGGGGCAGGCTGCCCGGCGTGTCCCGCCGGAACGACGGACCGTCCCCGCCGTCGGCTGTGGCGTGGCCGCCGGGCTGCGGGGGGCCGGACGAGCCGTCACGGCGCCGCAGGTAGCGCTCGAACTCGCGGGCGATCGCCTCGCCCGACGCCTCCGGCAGCTCGGCCGTGTCCCGGGCCTCCTCCAGCGACTGGACGTACTCCGCGACCTCGCTGTCCTCCGCGGCCAGTTGGTCCACGCCCACCTGCCAGGCGCGCGCGTCCTCGGACAGTTCGCCCAGCGGGATGCGCACGTCGATCAGGTCCTCCAGCCGGTTCAGGAGGGCCAGCGTCGCCTTCGGGTTGGGCGGCTGCGACACGTAGTGCGGGACCGCCGCCCACAGAGACACCGCCGGGACGCCCGCGTGCGTGCACGCCTCCTGGAGAATGCCGACGATCCCCGTGGGACCCTCGTACTTGGTCTCCTCCAGGTCCATGCGGCGGGCCAGGTCCGGATCGGACGTGGTCCCGCTGATCGGGACCGGACGGGTGTGCGGAGTGTCGCCGAGCAGGGCGCCCAGGACGACCACCAGCTCCACCCCGAGTTCATGGGCGAAGCCCAGCAACTCGTTGCAGAACGAGCGCCAGCGCATGGACGGTTCGATCCCGCGGACCAGCACCAGGTCGCGTGGCTTGTCGCCACCGACCCGGACCACCGACAACCGCGTCGTCGGCCAGGTGATCTTCCGGACACCGCCGTCCATGAACACCGTGGGCCGGTTGACCTGGAAGTCGTAGTAGTCCTCGGCGTCCAGCGCCGCGAACACCTCGCCCTTCCATTCCCTGTCCAGATGCGCGACCGCGGTGGAGGCGGCGTCGCCGGCATCGTTCCAGCCCTCGAACGCGGCCACCATGACCGGGTCGATCAGCTCGGGAACCCCCTCGAGCTCGATCACCCAGCGCCTCCTTCCGACGTGCCCTCGCGTACGCCCCAACCTTACGGCGTGCCGGGGGAACGCCCGCAGCCCCCTCGCAGGGGGAATGCCCCAACACTGCCCCGGCAGACGCCGGGGAACACCCCGCATCGATCCGAGCTGTCCGGGAGGGCAGCCCACTCACGGCGCGGACGGCGGGCCTTCACCGCGTGGAGCGCAGCCACTGCTCGACGCTCGCGATGTGGACGGTGGCCCACGACCGCGCCGCCTCCGCGTCCCGGTCGCGCAGGGCCGCCAGGATGGCCCGGTGCTCGCGCAGGGTCCGGCCGACGGTGTCCTCCTGGGTGAGCCCCCGCCGGACGCGGGCCCGGGCGGTGGGACCGGACAGACCCTCGAGCAGGGAACAGAGCACGGAGTTGCCCGAGCCCCGCGTGATGCCCCGGTGGAAGTCCAGATCGGCGGCGACCGGGGCCTCCACCGACGGTTCGGGGCCCAGCCCGTCCAACTGCTCCGACAGCGCGTCCGGTTCCCGCTCGCTGATCAGGCCGGCCGCGGTGGCCGTCGCGGCCGGCCCCAGGATGCGGCGCACGGCGAGGGACTCCAGGACCGTGTCGTCCCGGTGGAAGTCCACGACGAAACTCAGCGCCTCCAGCAGCAGGTGCGGATCCAGGATGGTGACGTCCGTGCCGTCGCCCTGCCGCACGTCCAGGATCCGGATCAGCGACAGCGCGCGCACCGCCTCCGGCGGGGAGTTGCGCGACAGCCCCGGTCCGGCGGCGAGTTCGCTCTCCTCGGGCAGCCGGTCGCCGGGACGCAGCGGGCCGGCGACGATCAGCCCCTTGGTCTTCTCGATCGCCTCGTCGGTGACTGCCGTCCCGGCCTCCCTGCGGATCCACTGGGAACGGACGTCCGATGTATTCGGGCCATCATGCGTGGCCCGGGGGCAGGCCCCACAGCCGGAAGGAGCAACTCCGCCGGCCCGCAGGACCGGCCCGGAGTCGCCCCTTCGCGTCGCCGTCACCGTCCCCGTGCCGGAGGGAGGACCGCTCCCGCGCGGGCAGGACCGGTGACCGCGCGGTCACTTCTTGTCGAGCAGGTCCTGGACCTCCGCACGGACCTCGTCCGTGGCCAGCCCCCGGATCGTCAGCGTCGTACGGCGGCGCAGCACGTCGTCCGCCGTCTCGGCCCACTCGTGGTCCCGGGCCCAGACGACCTGCGCCCAGATCTCCGGCGCGTCCGGGTGGACGCGCCGGGCCAGCGCCGGGTCGTCGTTGGCCAGCCGGGCGATGTCGAAGGCCAGCGAACCGTAGTGGGTGGCCAGGTGCCGGGCGGTGTCCGCCGCCATGCGCGGGCCGGGCGCGGGGCCGTCCACCAGCAGCCGGTGGGCGACCGCGCGCGGGTTGGCGACCCCCGGCAGCGGCAGCTTGCTCGGCAGCGAGCCGACGGGCTCGAAGGCGTCGCCCAGCGGGTGGCCGGGCAGTTCCTGGAGCTTGCGCATCACCGTGCGGCCGATGTGGCGGAAGGTGGTCCACTTGCCGCCCGCGACGGACAGCATCCCGCCGCGGCCCTCACTGACGACCGTCTCGCGCTTGGCCTTCGCGGTGTCCCCGGGGCCGCCCGGCAGCACCCGCAGACCGGCGAAGGAGTACGTGATCAGGTCACGGTCCAGCTGCTGGTCGCGGATGGAGAACGCGGCCTCGTCGAGTATCTGGGCGGTGTCCTTCTCGGTGACCGCGACATCCGCCGGGTCGCCCTCGAACTCCTCGTCGGTCGTGCCGAGCAGCAGCATGTCCTCCCAGGGGAGGGCGAAGGTGATGCGGTACTTGTCGATCGGCGTGGCCAGCGCGGCCCGCCACGGGGCGGTCCGCTTCAGGACCAGGTGCGCGCCCTTGGACAGACGGATGGACGGCGCCGCCTTCGGGTCCTCCATCCGGCGCAGGTGATCCACCCACGGCCCGGTCGCGTTCAGCACCAGACGGGCGTCGACGCCGAACTCGTCGCCCGACAGCCGGTCGCGCAGCTCGGCACCCGTCACCCGGCCCCGGGTGAACCGCAGACCGGTCACCTCGGCGTGGTTGAGGACGACCGCGCCCGACTCGGCCGCCGCGCGGACCGTCATCAGGGCCATCCGCGCGTCGTTCATCTGGTCGTCGCCGTACACGGCCACGGCCTTGAGGTTGTCCGTGCGCAGCTCCGGCACGTCCCGTGCGGCCTTGGCGGGGGAGAGCAGGTGACCCACCCCGTCGCCGAAGGCCGACAGGGCCGAGTACGCGAAGACACCTGCTCCGAGCTTCGCCGCGCCGTGCGGCCCGCCCTTGTACACGGGGAGGTAGAACGTGAGCGGGTTCGCCAGGTGGGGTGCCACCTGGCGGGAGACCGCACGGCGCTCGAAGTGGTTCTCCGCCACCAGCTTCACCGCGCCGGTCTGCAGATAGCGCAGGCCGCCGTGGAGGAGCTTGGAGGAGGCGGAGGAGGTGGCGCCGGCGAAGTCGCCGGCGTCCACCAGTGCCACCCTGAGGCCGGACTGCGCGGCGTGCCAGGCGGTGGAGATGCCCAGGATGCCGCCGCCGATCACGAGAAGGTCGTACGACGCCTTGGAGAGCTGCTCCCGGGTCTCGGCCCGGCTCGGGTTCGAGCTGGAAGCCGGGTGCGTCCCCAGGGCAGGCACGGACTGCAGGGTGGACTGAGTGGTCATGTCGGGTCGTGCTCCTCGTCAGTCTTCGTCCTCGAGCCAGCCCATGGTCCGCTCGACGGCCTTGAGCCAGCTCTTGTACTCACGGTCGCGGATCTCCGCGTCCATGCGGGGGGTCCACTCGGCGGCCCGGCGCCAGTTGGCGCGCAGGTCGTCGGTGTTGTTCCAGAAGCCGACGGCGAGGCCGGCGGCGTAGGCGGCACCGAGGCAGGTGGTCTCGGCGACCATGGGACGCACCACGGGCGCGTCCAGGAAGTCCGAGAGGGTCTGCATCAGCAGGTTGTTGGAGGTCATGCCGCCGTCGACCTTGAGGGCGGCCAGTTCGACACCGGAGTCCTTCGTCATGGCGTCGGCGATCTCCCGCGTCTGCCAGGCGGTGGCCTCCAGGACGGCGCGCGCGAGGTGCGCCTTGGTGACGTACCGGGTCAGGCCGGCGATCACACCGCGCGCGTCGGAGCGCCAGTACGGGGCGAACAGACCGGAGAAGGCCGGTACGAAGTAGGCGCCGCCGTTGTCCTCGACCGAGAGCGCGAGCGTCTCGATCTCGGCGGCGGTGGAGATCAGGCCCATCTGGTCGCGCATCCACTGCACCAGCGAACCGGTGACGGCGATGGAGCCCTCGAGGGCGTAGACCGGCTTCTGGTCGCCGATCTGGTAGCCGACGGTGGTCAGCAGCCCGCTGTAGGAGTTGATGATCTTGTCGCCGGTGTTCATCACCATGAAGGTGCCGGTGCCGTACGTCGACTTGGTCTCGCCCTCGGCGAAACAGGTCTGGCCGAACAGGGCCGCCTGCTGGTCGCCGAGCGCGGAGGCGACCGGGATGCCGCCGAGCAGGTCGCCCAGGCTGCCGCCCTCGATCTCGCCGTAGACCTCGGCGGAGGAGCGGATCTCGGGCAGCATCGCCGTCGGGACGCCGATGGACTCGGCGATCTTTTCGTCCCACTGCATGGTGTGCAGGTTCATCAGCATGGTGCGGGACGCGTTGGTGACGTCGGTGACGTGCTTGCCGCCGTCCGCACCGCCGGTCAGGTTCCAGATGACCCAGGTGTCCATGGTGCCGAAGAGGATGTCGCCCGCCTCGGCGCGCTCCTTGAGCCCTTCGACGTTGTCGAGCAGCCAGCGGGCCTTGGGCCCGGCGAAGTAGGAGGCGAGGGGGAGACCCGTCTCGCGGCGGAAACGGTCCTGCCCCACGTTGCGGCCGAGCTCGCGGCAGAGGGCGTCGGTGCGGGTGTCCTGCCAGACGATGGCGTTGTGGACCGGCTCACCGGTGTGCCGGTCCCACAGCACGGTGGTCTCGCGCTGGTTGGTGATGCCGATGGCCTTGATGTCGTCCCGGGTGATGCCGGCCTTCTCGACGGCGCCGGCGACGACCTCCTGGACGTTGGTCCAGATCTCGGTGGCGTCGTGTTCGACCCAGCCCGGCTTGGGGAAGATCTGCTCGTGTTCCTTCTGGTCGACGGCGACGATGCGGCCGTCGCGGTCGAAGACGATGCAGCGCGACGAGGTCGTGCCCTGGTCGATGGCGGCGATGAACGGACCGTGGCCGTGGGAGGCGATGCCGGCGGAGTGGTCGTCGGTCACTGTGTGCTCCTGGAGGTTCCTTGGGTGCGGGGCTGTACGTACGGCGCTTCTACAAGACTCGGGGTTTCCCGGCGGCGGGGGCACCCTCAGGCGAAGGCGATGTTGTAGACGCCCGCCGCGAGGGCGCCGCCGAGCAGCGGACCGACCACCGGGACCCATGCGTAGGTCCAGTCGGAACCGCCCTTGTTGGGCAGCGGCAGAAGGGCGTGCACGATGCGCGGACCGAGGTCACGGGCCGGGTTGATCGCGTAACCGGTCGGTCCGCCCAGCGACAGACCGATGGAGACGACCACGAGGGCCGTGACCAGACCGCCCAGCACGCCGAGGCCGTTGCCCGCGTCGTTCAGGCCCTGGGTGAGCACGGCGATGATCAGCACGAAGGTGCCGACGATCTCCGTGGCGAGGTTCTGCACCGCGTTGCGGATCTCCGGGCCGGTGGAGAAGACGCCGAGCACCGGGCCGGCGCCCCTCTCCCGGGCCTCGACCGCCTTGGCGTCGGCGGCCTGCGTGGCCCGGTCGCCGACGATCTCCCCGTCGGTGAGGTGCGCCTGGAACTGACCGTAGTAGGCCACCCAGACCAGCGCCGCGCCGATCATCGCGCCGAGGAACTCTCCGGCGAAGTAGACCGGAACGTTGCTCCAGTCGCCGTCCTTGATCGCGAGCGCCACGGTCACGGCCGGGTTGAGGTGGGCTCCGGAGAGCGGAGCGGAGATGTACACCGCCGTCATGACGGCGAAGCCCCAGCCGAGGGCGATGGCGAGCCAGCCGGCGTTGCGGGCCTTGGAGGCCTTCAGGGTCACG
This sequence comes from Streptomyces incanus, assembly GCF_042656345.1. Lineage (NCBI taxonomy): Bacteria > Bacillati > Actinomycetota > Actinomycetes > Kitasatosporales > Streptomycetaceae > Streptomyces > Streptomyces incanus. The sequence goes on along the minus strand of NZ_JBHSPC010000029.1, from coordinate 51,490 downwards.
GCGGCACACACACCGCCGCCGAGCAGGATGAGTATGGCGGTACCGATGGTCTCGCCGATGAAGATGTCGGAGCTGGACACCCGCGACTCCTTTGTCCTTCGTCCAGGGAAACCGATCCCCGGGTCCCGCCGGGGATTGGCGCCCTCCGTGGTGAGAGCGAGGCCGGCCCTTGCCACACCCTAACGCGTATTGCCGGTAGGTGTTCGACAATGCCGACCGATGGACGGGAGTCTTTCCCCGCCCTCACCTGTGCGTCAAGGGTTTGGCCGTCGGAAGCGCGATCGTTACCGGGTGCCCAGGAACGCCGATCCTCGGAATCGATCCATGGGGATATGTCCCGCTCCCCTCTCGCGGAGTACGACGACGGCCGGGACGCCGTACGGCGTCCCGGCCGGGGGTTCGTGAGGTATGCGTCGAACCGGTGCCGCACGGAATCCGGCCTGGTGCACGACCGGGGGCCGTCCTCGGTCCGCCTGCGGCCCGCATGGCCGGCCGGGCCCGGCCGGCGCGCCCGCGCCGCGTTCAGAAGCGGCGGGCGCCCAGGTCTCGCGACACCGCGCGGGCGCAGTCCCGGACCGCCGCGACCAGCTCGGGACGCAGCTCGCCGTCCCGCTGCAGCCGCTCCACCGCGCCCATGACGCCGACCGCGCCGACCGGCATGCGCCGCCGGTCGTGGACGGGGGCGGCGATCGAGGCCACTCCCTCCCAGGTCTCCTCGACGTCCGCCGCGTACCCGCGCGCGCGGGTGACGTCGAGGATCCGCTCGAAGGCGTCCGGGTCGCACACGGTGCGCTCGGTGAACGCCTTGCGGTCGGCCTCCAGGGCCTCGCTGTGGGCCACCGGGTCGTAGGCCGCCAGCACCTTGCCCAGAGCCGTGGAGTGCAGTGGCTGCATGGCCCCCACCTCCAGGACCTGCCGGCTGTCGTCGGGCCGGAACACGTGGTGCACGATCAGCACGCCCTGCTGGTGCAGCACCCCCAGATAGACGCTCTCCCCGCTGGAGCGGGCCAGGTCGTCCGTCCACACCAGGGCGCGCGCCCGCAGCTCGTGCACGTCGAGATAGGTGGTTCCCAGGCGCAGCAGCTCCGCGCCCAGCTGGTAACGGCCGGAGACTTCGTCCTGTTCGACGAAGCCCACGTGCTGGAGGGTGCGCAGGATGCCGTGGGCCGTCCCCTTGGCGAGGCCCAGCGACGAGGCGATGTCCGAGAGGCCGAGCCGCCGCTCGCCGCCCGCCAGCAGGCGCAGCATCGCTGCCGCCCGTTCGAGCGACTGGATGTTCCGTGCCATCGCCGTGCTGCCTCCGATCCCCTCGACCGCCGCCCCGCGACGCTGCCACTGTTCGGCAATGCCGAACACTACCGCCCGATGTCGATCTCCCGCCAACGATCCGCCGTCATCGGCCGGGAACCGCGGTGTCGTCCGTCGCGTCACCCGAACGCGGGACACCGGGGCCCGTTCATCATGGTCCGGCTTGTGGACTGCCCGAACACCGGGGAGCGGTCCCGGCTACGCTGGCGACGTGCCCTGCCCGGGAGGTTCCATCGGGGATCGTTCCGGACAGCCGCAAAGCCGACAGTCGTCGCATTTGAGGGAGCCCTTTGACATGGCCTCGTTGCCGCTGAACCCTTCCGTCGACAGCCGGACCCGTGTGTCCGCGCTCCGAGAGGCCCTCGCCACCCGAGTGGTGGTCGCCGACGGAGCGATGGGCACCATGCTTCAGGCGCAGGACCCCACACTCGAAGACTTCGAGGACCTCGAGGGCTGCAACGAGATCCTGAACCTGACACGCCCGGACATCGTCCGCTCGGTCCACTCCGAGTACTTCGACGCCGGCGTCGACTGCGTCGAGACCAACACCTTCGGCGCCAACCACAGCGCCGCCTCCGAGTACGACATCGCCGACCGCGTGCACGAGCTCTCCGAGGCGGGTGCCCGTCTCGCCCGCGAGGTCGCCGACGAGCACACCGCACGCGACGGCCGCATCCGCTGGGTGCTCGGCTCGATCGGCCCCGGCACCAAGCTCCCGACCCTCGGCCACATCGGCTACGGCACGATCCGCGACGGCTACCAGGCCAACACCGAGGGCCTGCTCGCCGGCGGCGCCGACGCACTGATCGTCGAGACCACCCAGGACCTGCTCCAGACCAAGGCGTCGATCCTCGGCGCCCGCCGCGCCATGGAGGCGACCGGCGTCGAGGTGCCGTTGTTGGCCTCCATGGCGTTCGAGACCACCGGCACCATGCTCCTCGGGTCCGAGATCGGCGCCGCGCTCACCGCGCTGGAGCCGCTCGGCATCGACATGATCGGCCTGAACTGCTCCACCGGCCCCGCCGAGATGAGCGAGCACCTTCGCTACCTCGCCCGGCACTCCCGCATCCCCCTGCTGTGCATGCCCAACGCCGGCCTGCCGGTCCTCACCAAGGACGGCGCCCACTTCCCGCTCGGTCCCGAGGGCCTGGCCGACGCCCAGGACACCTTCGTCCGCGACTACGGCCTGTCCCTGGTCGGCGGCTGCTGCGGCACCACCCCGGAGCACCTGCGGCAGCTCGTGGAACGCGTACGGGGCGTCACCCCGCCCGAGCGCACCCCCCAGCCGGAGCCGGGCGCCGCCTCCCTCTACCAGAGCGTGCCCTTCCGCCAGGACACCTCCTACCTCGCGATCGGTGAGCGCACCAACGCCAACGGGTCCAAGAAGTTCCGGGAGGCCATGCTCGAGGGCCGCTGGGACGACTGCGTGGAACTGGCCCGCGAGCAGATCCGCGAGGGCGCGCACATGCTCGACCTGTGCATCGACTACGTCGGCCGCGACGGCGTCGCCGACATGGAGGAACTGGCCGGCCGGTTCGCCACCGCCTCCACCCTGCCGATCGTGCTGGACTCCACCGAGGTCCCCGTCCTGCGGGCCGGTCTGGAGAAGCTCGGCGGCCGGGCGGTCATCAACTCGGTGAACTACGAGGACGGCGACGGCCCCGAGTCCCGCTTCGCGCGTGTCGCGCAGCTGGCCAGGGAACACGGCGCGGCGCTGATCGCGCTGACCATCGACGAGGTGGGCCAGGCCCGCACCGCCGAGAAGAAGGTCGAGATCGCCGAGCGCCTGATCGCCGACCTGACCGGAAACTGGGGCATCCACGAGGAGGACATCCTCATCGACTGCCTCACCTTCACCATCTGCACCGGCCAGGAGGAGTCCCGCAAGGACGGCGTCGCCACCATCGAGGGCATCCGCGAGCTGAAGCGTCGCCACCCCGAGGTGCAGACCACCCTGGGACTGTCGAACATCTCCTTCGGCCTCAACCCGGCCGCCCGCATTCTGCTCAACTCCGTCTTCCTCGACGAATGCGTCAAGGCGGGCCTGGACTCGGCGATCGTGCACGCGTCGAAGATCCTGCCCATCGCCCGCTTCAGCGAGGAAGAGGTCACCACCGCCCTCGACCTGATCCACGACCGGCGCCGCGAGGGCTACGACCCGCTGCAGAAGCTGATGCAGCTCTTCGAGGGCGCCACCGCCAAGTCCCTGAAGGCCGACAAGGCCGAGGAGCTGGCCGCGCTGCCCCTGGACGAGCGACTCAAGCGGCGGATCATCGACGGCGAGCGCAACGGCCTGGAGGCCGACCTCGACCAGGCGCTCGAGACCCGCAAGGCCCTCGACATCGTCAACGACACCCTGCTGGACGGGATGAAGGTGGTCGGCGAGCTGTTCGGCTCCGGCCAGATGCAGCTCCCGTTCGTGCTCCAGTCCGCCGAGGTGATGAAGAACGCGGTCGCCCACCTGGAACCGCACATGGAGAAGACCGACGAGGACGGCAAGGGCACCATCGTGCTCGCCACCGTCCGCGGCGACGTCCACGACATCGGCAAGAACCTGGTCGACATCATCCTGTCGAACAACGGCTACAACGTGGTCAACCTCGGCATCAAGCAGCCCGTCTCGGCCATCCTGGAGGCCGCCGACCAGCACCGTGCCGACGTCATCGGCATGTCGGGGCTGCTGGTGAAATCCACGGTGATCATGAAGGAGAACCTGGAGGAGCTCAACCAGCGCGGCATGGCCGCCGACTTCCCGGTGATCCTCGGCGGCGCCGCACTGACCCGCGCCTACGTCGAACAGGACCTGCACGAGATCTACCAGGGCGAGGTCCGCTACGCCCGCGACGCCTTCGAGGGCCTGCGTCTGATGGACGCCCTCATCGGCATCAAGCGCGGCGTGCCCGGCGCCCAGCTGCCCGAGCTGAAGCAGCGCCGAGTCCGCGCGGCCACCGTGGAGATCGACGAGCGCCCCGAGGCCGGTCATGTCCGCTCGGACGTCGCCGTCGACAACCCGGTCCCGGAACCCCCGTTCTGGGGCACCCGGGTGATCAAGGGGATCCAGCTCAAGGAGTACGCGTCCTGGCTCGACGAGGGCGCCCTGTTCAAGGGGCAGTGGGGCCTGAAGCAGGCCCGCGCCGGCGACGGGCCGACGTACGAGGAGCTCGTGGAGACCGAGGGCCGGCCCAGGCTGCGCGGCCTGCTGGACCGGCTCCAGACGGACAACCTGCTCGAGGCGGCCGTGGTGTACGGCTACTTCCCGTGCGTCTCCAAGGACGACGACCTGATCGTCCTGGACGAGGCGGGCAACGAACGCACCCGCTTCACCTTCCCGCGCCAGCGCCGCGGACGCCGGCTGTGCCTGGCCGACTTCTTCCGCCCGGAGGAGTCCGGCGAGACCGATGTCGTCGGCTTCCAGATCGTCACCGTCGGCTCCCGCATCGGCGAGGAGACCGCGCGGATGTTCGCGGCCAACGCCTACCGCGACTACCTCGAACTGCACGGACTGTCCGTGCAGCTGGCCGAGGCGCTCGCCGAGTACTGGCACGCGCGGGTGCGCTCCGAACTCGGCTTCGCCGGTGAGGACCCGGCCGGAATGGAGGACATGTTCGCCCTGAGGTACCGGGGCGCCCGCTTCTCCCTCGGCTACGGCGCCTGCCCCGATCTGGAGGACCGCGCCAAGATCGCCGAGATGCTCCGGCCGGAGCGCATCGGCGTCCACCTGTCCGAGGAGTTCCAGCTCCACCCCGAGCAGTCCACGGACGCCATCGTGATCCACCACCCGGAGGCCAAGTACTTCAACGCCCGCTGACCCGGGCCCAGGAGACCCGTGAGTCACCGGAAGCGTTTGCCCCGGGCACCACGTACACTGGTCGGTCCATCGCAGGCCGGTTCCCTTTGTGGGAACCGGCCTGATCGTCCCTTTGACGGAGGTACGTGGATGACCAGTACGGTTCCCGCGCTCGACGGCCTTCCCCAGAGTCTCCGGTCCGCCCGGGCGGGGGAGCCCCGCACGGCCGGAGGGTTCACCCTTCAGGCCGTATTCCTGGACATGGACGGCACCCTGGTCGACACCGAGGGCTTCTGGTGGGACGTCGAGGTCGAGGTGTTCGCCTCCCTCGGCCACACCCTCGACGACTCCTGGCGGCACGTCGTGGTCGGCGGCCCCATGACCCGCAGCGCGGGCTTCCTCATCGAGGCGACCGGGGCCGACATCCCCCTCGCCGAACTGGCGGTGCTGCTCAACGACGGTTTCGAGGACCGTATCGCCGATGCCCTGCCGCTCATGCCCGGCGCCGCCCGCCTGCTGGCCGAACTGTCCGAGCACGGCATCCCCACGGCCCTGGTCTCCGCCTCGCACCGGCGCATCATCGACCGGGTGCTCACCTCACTGGGCCCCCAGCACTTCGCGCTGTCGGTCGCCGGTGACGAGGTTCCGCGCACCAAGCCGCACCCCGACCCGTATCTGGCCGCCGCCGTCGGACTCGGTGTGAACCCCCTGAGGTGCGCCGCCGTCGAGGACACGGCGACCGGTGTCGCTTCCGCCGAGGCCGCGGGGTGCCACGTCGTGGCGGTGCCCTCGGTGGCCCCGATCGAGGCTGCCGTCCGGCGGACCGTCGTCCCCTCGCTGGAAGCCGTCGACCTGACCTTTCTGCACGGCCTGATGACGGAAATGCGCTAGTCGTTCACCGAGCGTAGACCGGTGTAAGCGGCCGGAATTCCAAGAGCCCGCGCCCCGGACGTCCTGATGGGTGCCCGAAGGAATTCGGACTGCTACCGAACGGTGAATTCCGTCCACCCGGGCCGGATTTCACGTGTGATGTTCGACACTTTTCGGAGTCTCGACAGGGGGGTCGGCATGTGTTGTCCGCCCCATTTCGACAGGCCTTCGCGTTCCCTTGTGTCCCGATTGGTGGATCACTGCACCAATCCTGCCGCACCGGCGTTTGTCGGTGCGTTCGCACCCGGTTCCACTGCGTGATGGAGACTCAACTTCGGTGGCTGCGGCCCTTCCCGCGAGTCCGGACTAACCTCATCGCGAGAACCTTGCCCCCATCCCCGTGAGTCGGTAGCAACACCCTGTATGCCGCATACACGGAGTCGACAGCTCTGGAGAAACTCGAGCATGAACCGCAAGACTTTGGTGTTGGCGGCCACGATTGGTCTGCTCGCGCCGGTACTCGCCGGCTGTGGCGATACCGATGGCGGGAGCGGCGGCGACGCGATCGTCGTCGGCACCACGGACCGGTTCACCGCTTCGGAGGAGGAGCCCGCGCCGGTCGACCCGGCGTACGCCTACGACGTCGGTACCTGGAACATCCTGCGCCAGACCGTGCAGACGCTGCTGATCCAGCCGCGCGGTGACGGCGCGCCGGTGCCCGAGGCAGCCGAGAGCTGCGGTTTCACCGACTCCGGCAACGAGCGGTACAGCTGCACCCTGCGCGAAGGCCTGAAGTTCTCGAACGGTGACCCCATCACCGCGGCCGATGTGAAGTACTCCATCGACCGCGCCCTGGCGATCAAGGCCGACAGCGGTGTCTTCGCGCTGCTGTCCACCATCGACACCGTCGAGACGCAGGGCGACCGCGAGGTGATCTTCCACCTCGAGTCGGCGGACGCCACCTTCCCGTACAAGCTGTCCACCCCGGTCGCGGGCATCGTCCCCGAGGGCTCCTACGACAAGGGCAAGCTGCGCGACGGGTTCGACGTCGACGGCTCCGGCCCGTACACGTTCGAGACCGAGGTCAAGGACGGTGTGCTGACCCGCGCCACCTACATCAAGAACCCCTCCTACAAGGGGTCCCTGAAGGTCGGCCACGACAGGATCGAGATGCTCTCCTACGAGAGCGCCGAGGCCATGGGCGAGGCGCTCGAGAGCCACGAGATCGACGTCATGACCCGCAGCATGTCCCCTGAGCAAGTCCGGGAGCTCGACAACAACTCCGACGACACCATCGACCTCATTGAGTCGCCGGGTCTGGAGATCCGCTACCTGGCCTTCAATACCGAGGCCCCCGGCGTGGAGGCCAAGGCCGTCCGCCAGGCCATGGCCTACATCATCAACCGCAGCGAACTGGTCGCCAAGGTCTACGGCTCCCAGGCCGAGCCGCTGTACTCGCTGGTTCCCGCGACCGTCACCGGTCACTCCAACGCGTTCTTCAACAAGTACGGCGACCCCGACATCTCCAAGGCCCGCCAGTTGCTGGAGGAGGCCGCCATCACCACCCCGGTGAAGATGACGCTGCATTACACGACCGACCACTACGGTCCCGCGACCAAGGCGGAGTTCGAGCAGCTCAGCAAGCAACTCAACGACAGCGGCCTGTTCGACACCGACACCAAGGGCGCGGCCTGGGAAACCTTCCGGCCGGACGGCCAGGAGGGCAAGTTCGACGTCTACGGCATGGGCTGGTTCCCCGACTACCCGGACGCCGACGCGTTCATCGCGCCGTTCCTGGACGAGGACAACTTCCTCAACTCGCCGTACGCCAACGCCAAGGTCCGCAAGGAACTGATTCCGGAGTCCCGCCGTCAGGCCGACCGTCTGGCCGCCGCCGGCAGCCTGAACAAGATCCAGGACATCGTTGCCGAGGACGTGCCCGTGCTGCCGCTGTGGCAGGGCAAGCAGTACGTCGCCGCGAACGACAACGTCACCGGTACCGCGTACCTGCTCAACTCCTCCTCCACGCTCCAGCTGTGGGAGCTGGGCCGCGGCGTGAGCGGCTGACACGACAGGGCCCGGACCGGGTCCGCACACACCGAGGGCGCCTCCACTACCCGGCTCGTGGGTAGTGGAGGCGCCCTCGGTGTCGTACGAGCGCGATGAACAGGGCGAAGACGCTCCTGACAAGGGGCGCCGTGCGGCCCCGGCGTGCGCTACTGCGCCCCGGGGCGCACCAGCCCGCTCTCGTACGCGTACACCGCGGCCTGCACCCGGTCGCGCAGCCCGAGCTTCGTCAGGACATGACCGACGTGCGTCTTCACCGTGGTCTCGCTGACGAACAGGTCCGCGGCGATCTCCGCGTTGGACAGTCCCCGTGCCACCAGCTTCAGCACCTCGACCTCCCGGTCGGTCAGCGTGTGCAGTGTGTCCGGCACCGGCTCGTCACCGGATGGCAGATGCGTGGCGTACTTGTCCAGCAGCCGGCGCGTGATGCTCGGGGCGAGCATCGCCTCACCGGCGGCCACCACCCGGATCGCCTGCACCAGCTCATCGGCCGGGGCGTCCTTCAGCAGGAAGCCGCTGGCGCCCGCGCGCAGTGCCTCCACCACGTACTCGTCGAGATCGAACGTGGTCAACACCAGGACCTTCGCCGGGCCGTCCCGCTCGGGGCCGGTGATCTGCCGGGTCGCCTCCACGCCGTCCATCCGCGGCATGCGGATGTCCATCAGCACCACGTCGGGCTGCAGCGCCCGCACCTGATCCTGGGCCTGGAGGCCGTCCCCGGCCTCGCCGACGACCGCGATGTCCTGCTCGGCCTCCAGGATCATCCGGAAGCCGGTGCGCAGCAGCGGCTGGTCATCGACCAGTAGGACGCGGATGGCCACGTAAGTCTCCTTCGCTAGTCCGCCCTCATTGTGCCCTGGGCCCTCCGGCCCGCCGGAGTCCGGGGCACATCACACCGCGTCGGACCCGGCGGTCCGTACCGGCAGCGGATAGGGCGGGGGAGTGCCGCCGAACTCCGGGCAGTGCGCCCGGTGGTCGCACCAGCCGCACAGCTTGGTGGGGCGCGGCCGCCAGTCACCCGTCTCCGTGGCCTCCCGGATCGCCTCCCACAACGCCAGCAGCTTGCGCTCGACGCGCTCCAGATCGGCGCGGACGGGGTCGTACGTCAGCACATCGCCGCTGCCCAGGTACACGAGCTGCAGCCGGCGCGGAATCACCTGCTTCAGCCGCCATACCACCAGGGCGTAGAACTTCATCTGGAACAGCGCGCCCTCCGCGTACTCCGGCCGCGGTGCTTTGCCCGTCTTGTAGTCGACGATCCGCACCTCACCGGTGGGCGCCACATCCACCCGGTCGATGATCCCGCGCAGCCTCAGCCCGGAATCCAGCTCGGCCTCCACGAACAACTCCCGCTCGGCGGGCTCCAGCCGGCTCGGATCCTCCAGGCCGAACCAGCGCTCCACCAGCTGCTCCGCCTCCGCCAGCCAGCGGGCCAGCCGCTCACCCTCCGGATCCTCGGCGAACAGCTCCATGACCTCCGGCCGGGACTCCCGCAACCGGTCCCACTGCCCCGGTACCAGCGCCTTCGCCCGCGGCGCGGTGCGCTCGGCGGCCGGGACATCGAACAGGCGTTCCAGTACCGCGTGCACCAGAGTGCCCCGCGTCGCCGCCTCGCTCGGCTTCTCCGGCAGCCGGTCGATGACCCGGAACCGGTACAGCAGCGGACACTGCATGAAGTCACTGGCGCGCGACGGGGACAGCGAGGCGGGCGGCGCGGCGGGCCGCACGGCAGGCACTGCGGCGTCCCCGGCCGCCACGGCCACGGCCGCGTCCTCGCCCACGGCCGCCTCCCCGGCCGCGGCCGGCGCATCCACCGCCACGATCGGCATGCTGTCGGACCGCCCCGCGGCCCCGGTGCTCGTCTCCATGTCCACAGACCTTACGGCCCGGCACTGACAGTGATCGCACGTTGCGGGGTGACCGAAGGGGGAGAAGGGGAAGGAGGGGGAGAGCAGGCGCGGTGACGGAGGGGAACGGTCAGGGGTGCCGAGGCGAAACGTGCGGCAACGGCCGCATACCATCGACTCAAGACCCTCCCGCCCGGCAGGCGCGGGAGACGCAGCGAACGAGGGGACACCGGTGGACGCAAGCGGCGGACGCGGGCAGCCGCGCTCCGGCAACGACGAGTCGGCCGAGCGCCACGCAGGGCACCCGGCAGGCGAACCCCCCACGGACGGGGGCCGCTTCGACCCGGCCGAAACCACCCCGAACCCCTTGAACCCCTCGGACCCCTCGGACGACCGGATCGCCGGGCACTCCGCCGACCGCACCCCGCCGAGCTCCGGAAACGCTCCGTCGCGGACCGGCGGCGCCCCGGCGGAGGCCGGGACGGCGCCTCGGGACGGAGAGCCCGAGCGGCCCTCCGGTCCGGTGCGGCCTCCAGCCGAAGGCGCCGACACCCAGTCGCGGAACGTGGCCGGTCCGGAGCATCCGGAGGAGCCGGGCGAACCCACCGGAAACCGCGCCCCACGAATCCCGGACGAGACAGACGCCGCCGAGAGCGGCGCCGTGGGCCGCCCGCCGGCCGAGCAGGCGTCCCCCCGCGAAACCCGCGGGCCGGCGCCCCATGCGCCGTCGGACGGCCGGACGGCCGACGCGGGACCCGACGCTCCGCCCGGCAGCCGCGAGGCCGGGCCCTCGCCCGACGCGGCCCCGGCCGGCCGGCCCGGTCCCGGGGTCCAGCCGCCGTCCACCACCGGACCCGGACCCGGCACCACCCCGACGGCCGGCCACCGGCCCGCACCCGAGCCGGACCAGCCCCACCACACCGACCGCACCCTCGCCCACTCGCCGCCCGGCAAGGAACCCGCCCCCCGGCCCCCGGTGGAGCAGCAGCGCGGCGGACTGCTGATGGGACGCCCTTTCGGCGTGCCCGTCTACGTCGCGCCCAGCTGGTTCCTCGTCGCCATCCTCATCACCTGGGTCTTCGGCGGCCAGATCGACCGCGTGCTGCCCGAGCTCGGCGCCGCCAGCTACCTGGTCTCACTGTTCTTCGCCGTCGCCTTCTACGCCTCGGTGCTGGTCCACGAACTCGCCCACACACTGGCCGCCCTCCGCTTCAAGCTCCCGGTGCGCCGCATCCAGCTCCAGTTCTTCGGTGGCGTCTCCGAGATCGAGAAGGAGGCCGAGACCCCCGGACGGGAGTTCGTGCTCGCCTTCGTGGGCCCGCTGCTCTCCCTCGTCCTGTCCGGCTTGTTCTACCTCGGACTGCTCGCGGTCGACCCCGGCTCCGTACCCGGCGTCCTCCTGGCCGGCCTGATGATCTCCAACCTCATCGTGGCCGCCTTCAACCTCCTGCCCGGCCTCCCCCTCGACGGCGGACGCATGCTCCGCGCGGTCGTCTGGAAGATCACCGGCAAGCCGATGAGCGGCACTGTCGCCGCCGCCTGGGTGGGCCGCGCCCTCGCCATCTCCGTCCTGGTCGGCCTTCCCCTCCTCACCCAGTCCGGAGCCCTCGGCTCCGAAGCCGCGGACGGCGTCGGCATGGACACCGTCCTCGATGCCCTGCTCGCCGCGATCCTCGCGGCGATCATCTGGACCGGCGCCGGCAACAGCCTGCGCATGGCCCGCCTGCGCGAGCACCTGCCGGAACTGCGCGCCCGCGCCCTGACCCGCCGCGCGGTGCCCGTCGAGACCGACACCCCCCTCTCCGAGGCGCTGCGCCGCGCCAACGCCGCCGGAGCCCGCGCCCTCGTCGTCGTCGACGCCGACGGCACCCCGCTGTCCCTGGTGCGCGAGGCCGCCATCGTCGGCGTACCCGAGCACCGCCGCCCCTGGGTCGCGGTCAGCGGGCTCTCCCAGGACCTCACCGACGGCATGCGCGTCTCCGCCGAGCTTGCGGGGGAGGAACTCCTGGAAGCCCTGCGTGCCGCACCCGCCACCGAGTACCTGGTCGTCGAGGCGACCGGCGAGATCTACGGCGTCCTGTCCGCGGCCGACGTCGAGCGCGCCTTCGTCAAGGCCATGGCCCGCCCCGCCTGACGCCCGCCGCCGCCCGACGGCCGTCCTGCCCGCCGCCCGCCCCCGGACCCTGGGTGGTCAGCGGCCCGTGCCGGGACCGGTAGGCTGGTCACATGTCCGAACCGACCGGTGCCGCCCGCCGACGCGGGCCCTTCAAGGTCGGGGACCAGGTACAGCTGACCGACCCCAAGGGCCGTCACTACACGTTCACGCTCGAGGCCGGGAAGAACTTCCACACCCACAAGGGTTCCTTCCCCCACGACGAGCTGATCGGCGCACCCGAGGGCAGCGTTGTCCGCACCACCGGGAACGTCGCCTACCTCGCGCTGCGCCCCCTGCTCCCCGACTACGTCCTGTCCATGCCCCGCGGGGCAGCCGTCGTCTACCCGAAGGACGCGGGGCAGATCCTCGCCTTCGCCGACATCTTCCCCGGCGCCCGCGTGGTGGAGGCCGGTGTCGGCTCCGGCTCGCTCAGCAGCTTCCTGCTGCGCGCCATCGGCGACCAGGGCATGCTGCACAGCTACGAACGCCGCGAGGACTTCGCCGAGATCGCCCAGGCCAACGTGGAGCGCTACTTCGGCGGCCCGCACCCCGCCTGGCAGCTGACCGTCGGCGACCTCCAGGACAACCTGTCCGACACCGAGGTCGACCGTGTCATCCTCGACATGCTCGCCCCCTGGGAATGCCTGGAGGCAGTCTCCAAGGCGCTCGTCCCCGGCGGCATCCTCTGCTGCTACGTGGCGACCACCACCCAGCTCGCCCGGACCGTCGAGTCCATCCGGGAGATCGGCTCCTTCAACGAGCCGACCGCCTGGGAATCGATGATCCGCAACTGGCACATCGAAGGTCTCGCCGTCCGCCCGGACCACCGGATGATCGGCCACACCGGTTTCCTGCTCACCGCCCGCCGGCTCGCCGACGGAGTGGAACCCCCCATGCGCCGCCGCCGCCCGGCCAAGGGCGCCTACGGCGAGGACTACTCGGGACCCAACGCCGACGCGGGCACCGCACGCTGACGAGACCCGCCACCACGACAACGCACGAGCGCCGTGGCGCAGTTCCCCACCCGCACCGGGAACTGCGCCACGGCGCTCTCGTGTTGACGCGACGGGAGGGGGCCGACCGGCCGCACCGCAACCGCACACCCCACCGTTCCCCCGCACTGTGACGTGTGGCACGATGCTGGCCACCCCACCGGCACAGCTCTCACAGGAGACGCTCCTCGTGCAGTCATCCGCCGTTCCGGAGCTCGCGCACACGCACACCCGCCCGATCCACTGGGTCGCCACCGCCACGGCCGTCGCAGGTGTGGTGGCGCTCTCCTCCCTGACGCAGCCCAAGGCCGCGACGGCGGCCCAGACGCCCGCCCCGGAGACGAAGAGCGCCCCGGCGCACATGACGCCCCCCGACCCGGCGGCCGTCGAGTTCCCGCTCGAGTGCGGTCCGGTGGGCGTGGTGGTCAAGAAGCACGTGGCCGGAGACCTGGACGGCGACGGCCGGCCCGAGACGGTGGCGGCCGTCCACTGCGACGCCTCCATGGGCACCCCGCCCGACGGCGTGTACGTGCTGACCCAGGCCGCCGGGGTCGACACGCCCCGCTTGGTGGCCACCCTCGTCGACCCCGGGGATCGCACCAACGTCGACGACTTCGCCGTGCGCGACGGCGAGATCACCGCGGCGCTTCTCGGCTACTCGTCCATCGACGTGCCCCGTTGCTGCCCCGACGTGCGCAAGAGCGTGAAGTGGCACTGGGACAACGGGGTGTTCGTCCAGTCCGAGCCCTCCGGTGCCCGGAGCGTGTGAACCCGGCGCGGGCGCACCTCGCGCAACTCGGGGCACACGCCCCGGCACACGCTCACGCACGCGCTCCGGAGCGCCGGAAAACGCGCGAGGAGACGGACAACGGTGACGAACGGTGCCGGACCGGTTACCCGGCGTCCGGCCCGTACACCTCCACGCCGTCCGCCACGCGACGCACATGGATGCACTCGCCCGGACACTCCTTCGCGGAATCGACCACATCCGTGAGGATCGGCAGCGGCACACGCGTCGTCGCCCCCGTGGCCTGCAACAACTCGTCGTCCGGGCCCTTCACATACGCCAGCCCGTCGATGTCCAGCTCGAACACCTCGGGCGCGTACTGCGCGCAGATGCCGTCGCCGGTACACAGGTCCTGGTCGATCCAGACCTCCAGGGCCTCGTCCTCGACTCCGGCCTCCTGCTGCACGCTCATCTCTCCTGCCGTCTTTCGTGTCCCGGTCTCCCGCGTCGAACCGAACGGGAATCCGGCCAGCTCCGACGGGTGTTGAACACATCGACCCTACCTTCGCCGGGGTTCCCGTCACCCTTGGTGGGTATTCCCCTGGCGTGAGGGAGAGCGCAAGGGTGAAGATCGGACACACCCCGACCGTCTTTGTGATCTAGGGGTTTCAATCGACACCCGCCCAGGTAGGGTCTGGAAGCGTCCAGCTCCCCTTGGAGGAGGTGAGGACCGTGGCAGCCCACGACGACGACATGAACCGCGGCATCCGCCCGGGACGCGGGTCCGAGGACCCGGCCGGGCAGATTGCCTACCTTGAGCAGGAGATCGCCGTCCTGCGCCGCAAGCTCGCCGACTCTCCGCGACACACGAGGATTCTCGAAGAGCGGATCGTCGAGCTGCAGACCAACCTGGCCGGCGTGTCCGCCCAGAACGAACGACTCGCCGGCACACTCCGCGAGGCCCGCGACCAGATCGTGGCCCTCAAGGAGGAGGTCGACCGGCTCGCGCAGCCCCCGGCCGGCTTCGGAGTCTTCCTCATGGCGAACGAGGACGGCACCGCCGACATCTTCACCGGCGGCAGAAAGCTCCGGGTGAACGTGAGTCCCGGCGTCGACCTCGACGAGCTCAGGCGTGGCCAGGAAGTGATGCTCAACGAAGCACTCAACGTGGTCGAGGCCATGGAGTTCGAGCGCGTCGGCGACATCGTCACCCTCAAGGAGATCCTCGAGGACGGCGAACGGGCACTCGTCCTCGGTCACACCGACGAGGAACGGGTGGTCCGGCTCGCCGAGCCCCTGCTGGGCATCACCATCCGCCCCGGCGACGCGCTCCTGCTCGAACCCCGCTCCGGGTACGTCTACGAGGTCGTCCCCAAGAGCGAGGTCGAGGAGCTCGTCCTCGAAGAAGTCCCCGACATCGGCTACGAGCAGATCGGCGGCCTCGGCAACCAGATCGAAGCCATCCGTGACGCCGTCGAGCTGCCCTACCTCCACCCGGACCTGTTCAAGGAGCACGAACTGCGTCCGCCCAAGGGCGTCCTGCTCTACGGGCCTCCCGGATGCGGCAAGACGCTCATCGCCAAGGCCGTCGCCAACTCGCTGGCCAAGAAGGTCGCCGAAGTGACCGGCCAGGCCGCCGGCAAGAGCTTCTTCCTCAACATCAAGGGCCCCGAGCTCCTCAACAAGTACGTCGGCGAGACCGAGCGGCAGATCCGCCTCGTCTTCCAGCGGGCCCGTGAGAAGGCCAGCGAGGGCACCCCCGTCATCGTCTTCTTCGACGAGATGGAATCCCTCTTCCGCACCCGCGGCTCCGGCGTCAGCTCCGACGTGGAGAACACGATCGTCCCGCAGCTCCTCGCCGAGATCGACGGCGTGGAGGGCCTGCAGAACGTGGTCGTGATCGGTGCCTCCAACCGTGAGGACATGATCGACCCCGCCATCCTGCGGCCCGGCCGGCTCGACGTGAAGATCAAGATCGAACGTCCGGACGCCGAGGCGGCCAAGGACATCTTCGGCAAGTACCTCACCGCGCGCCTCCCGCTGCACGGCGACGACCTCGCCGAACACAGCAGCGACCGGGACATGACGGTCCAGAGCATGATCCAGAGCGCCGTGGAACACATGTACGCCGAAACCGAGGAAAACCGCTTCCTGGAAGTCACCTACGCCAACGGAGACAAGGAAGTCCTCTACTTCAAGGACTTCAACTCCGGCGCCATGATCGAGAACATCGTCGGCCGCGCCAAGAAAATGGCGATCAAGGACTTCCTCGAAAAGAGCCAGAAGGGCCTCCGCGTCTCCCATCTGCTCCAGGCCTGCGTGGACGAATTCAAGGAGAACGAGGACCTCCCCAACACCACCAACCCCGACGACTGGGCCCGGATCTCCGGCAAGAAGGGCGAGCGGATCGTTTACATCCGTACCCTCATCACCGGAAAGCAGGGCTCGGACACCGGACGCTCCATCGACACGGTGGCGAATACCGGTCAGTACCTGTAAAACGCAGGGTGGCTGCGGGTGCCCTCGGTGGGTACCCGCAGCCGACTGTTTTCCCCAGTCGCGTCCGGAACACGGCAATGACGCAAATGATCTCCCCACCAGCGCAAAGGCGTTCTAGGCTCTTTGGTACCGCCGAGTCGCACAGCGCGGGGACGGGCACCGCACACGCACCGGAGCGTCAGCGGTACTTGAGCAGCGCCCCCGACCGGGGACGCCGCCGGGCAAGGAGGGTCGCATGACTGTACGGCGAGTAATGGGCATCGAGACGGAGTACGGGATCTCCGTCCCCGGCCACCCCAACGCCAATGCCATGCTCACCTCGTCCCAGATCGTGAACGCCTACGCGGCGGCGATGCACCGGGCCCGCCGGGCCCGCTGGGACTTCGAGGAGGAGAACCCGCTGCGGGACGCGCGAGGCTTCGACCTCGCCCGCGAGGCCGCCGACTCCAGCCAGCTCACCGACGAGGACATCGGCCTCGCCAACGTCATCCTCACCAATGGCGCGCGACTCTACGTAGACCACGCACACCCCGAATACAGTGCCCCCGAGGTCACCAATCCCCGCGACGCCGTCCTCTGGGACAAGGCCGGCGAGCGGATCATGGCCGAGGCCGCGGAACGGGCCGCCGCGCTCCCGGGCGCGCAGCCCATCCACCTGTACAAGAACAACACCGACAACAAGGGCGCCTCCTACGGCACCCACGAGAACTACCTGATGAAGCGGGAGACGCCCTTCTCGGACATCGTCCGCCACCTCACCCCGTTCTTCGTCTCGCGCCAGGTCTTCACCGGCGCAGGACGCGTCGGCATCGGCCAGGACGGCCACGAGCACGGCTTCCAGCTCAGCCAGCGGGCGGACTACTTCGAGGTCGAGGTCGGTCTCGAGACCACGCTGAAGCGGCCCATCATCAACACCCGCGACGAACCGCACGCCGACGCCGAGAAGCACCGCCGGCTCCATGTGATCATCGGCGACGCGAACCTGTCCGAGATCTCGACCTACCTGAAGCTCGGCACGACCGCGCTCGTCCTGTCGATGATCGAGGACGGCTTCATCGCCGTGGACCTCGCGGTCGATCAGCCCGTACGGACCCTGCACCAGGTCTCGCACGACCCCACCCTGAAGCGGCTGGTCACGCTCCGCAGCGGCCGTACACTCACCGCCGTCCAGCTCCAGATGGAGTACTACGAACTCGCTCGCAAGTACGTCGAGGAACGGTACGGAGCCGACGCCGACGATCAGACCAAGGACGTCCTGACCCGCTGGGAGGACACCCTCAACCGCCTGGAGAACAACCCCATGAGCCTGGCCGGCGAGCTGGACTGGGTCGCCAAGCGGCAGGTCATGGAGGGCTACCGGCGCAGGGACGGTCTGGACTGGGACTCCGCCCGGCTGCACCTCGTCGACCTCCAGTACGCCGACGTACGGCCCGACAAGGGGCTCTACAACCGTCTCGTCGCCCGCGGCAGCATCAAGCGGCTGCTGGACGAGACAGAGGTCGAGCGGGCCCGGACGAAGCCACCGGAGGACACCCGTGCCTATTTCCGCGGACGCTGCCTGGAGCAGTACGCGGACGACGTCGCGGCGGCCTCCTGGGACTCGGTGATCTTCGACCTGCCGGGCCGGGACTCACTCCAGCGGGTCCCAACCCTGGAACCGCTTCGCGGAACGCGTAATCATGTCAAGGAGCTCCTGGACCGCTGCCGTACGGCAGAAGACCTGGTCAGGGTGTTGTCGGGCAATTGAGCCGGCCCACACGACCGGTCCGCCGGACAGGGTGGAAAGTCCGGTGGAAGGGAATCATCGAGGTGGCCGCCGTACGTTGTAGGAACTGCGGGGCCTCTGTCGGACCCTGCTTGTAGGGTCTGATCAAGAACGTCGAACCGAGCGGGGTGAGGGTTATGGCGACCAAGGACACCGGCGGCGGACAGCAGAAGGCGACGCGCTCCACCGAGGAGGTCGAGGAGGCGCCCGAGGCGCAGGCATCCGAAGACCTCAAGGAGCGCCAGGAGAAGCTGAGCGACGACGTGGACGACGTCCTCGACGAAATCGATGATGTGCTCGAGGCCAATGCAGAAGATTTCGTGCGCTCATTTGTGCAAAAGGGCGGGCAGTAACGGGTTCCAGGTCGCCGTGCCTTTGAATTGAAGGTCACGGGGGATGGCTGTAGAGACGCCCGAGAAGCGGCGCACGGGCTGCAGGCGGGCGTCGCCTCTCGCGGCTTTCGCGCGGGGCGGGAATCGGCGTGATGGCCTTCAGGTGCGGTGCCGGGAGCGCGCGGCGGGGTACAGTGCCGCGCACTCCCGGCACCGCCGGGAGGTCGTCGGGAAGCCCGTGCGCGAGAAGGCGGACGTCCCGGCTGGATCCAAGCTCTACCGAACGTGCGGCGAGATCGAACCGCACAGCGAGTGGCACCGTCATGCGACCGCGTCCGGCGGTCTCGACACGTCGCAAGGCGTGCGAGGCGGCCCGGGGCGGCAAGACCGTCTGAAGCGTCAGTACGGCATCACCGAAGCCGAGCGCGACGAACTGATCGCCTCGCAAGATGGCGCCTGCTGCATATGTTTGTCTGCTCCGGCCGCACATGTGGATCACTGCCACAAGACGGGTAGGGTCCGTGGCGTACCGTGCTTCAGCTGCAATGCCGCGCTGGGGCAGTTCAAGGACCGGCCCGATGCCATCAGGCGGGCTGCCGCTTACGTGGAAGGAATCGCGTGGAAGCCAACACTCGTAGCACCGGGCGTCTACCGGCTGCCTTCCTGACCCCTGGATCGTCGTCCTTCATGGACTTCCTGTCGGAGCATCAGCCGGAGATGCTCCCGGGGAAGCGGCAACTGCCGCCCACCCGGGGCGTGATCGAGGCGCCGCACGGGACCACGATCGTCGCCGTGAGCTTCCCCGGTGGTGTGGTGCTCGCCGGTGACCGCCGGGCCACCATGGGCAATGTCATCGCCCAGCGGGACATCGAGAAGGTGTTCCCCGCGGACGAGTACTCGGCGGTGGGCATCGCCGGCACGGCGGGGCTCGCCGTGGAGATGGTGAAGCTGTTCCAGCTGGAGCTGGAGCACTTCGAGAAGGTCGAGGGCGCCCAGCTGTCCCTGGAGGGCAAGGCGAACCGGCTGTCGACCATGATCCGGTCCAACCTCGGGATGGCGATGCAGGGCCTGGCCGTGGTCCCGCTGTTCGCGGGGTACGACGTGGACCGGGAGAAGGGCCGGATCTTCTCCTACGACGTCACGGGTGGGCGTTCGGAGGAGCAGGGGTACGCGGCCACCGGTTCCGGGTCGGTCTTCGCACGCAGTGCCATGAAGAAGCTCTTCCGGGGCGATCTGAGCGAGTCGGAGGCGACCACCCTGGTGGTGCAGGCCCTGTACGACGCCGCGGACGACGACTCGGCGACCGGCGGTCCCGATGTCGCCCGCCGGATCTACCCGATTGTCACGGTGATCACCGAGGACGGCTTCCGCCGGCTCACCGAGGACGAGGCGTCCGAGGTCGCCCGGTCGGTGCTGGAGCGGCGGCTGGAGCAGCCGGACGGTCCGCGCGCCGCGCTGCTGTAGGGCGCGCGGTTCGTTGGACGACGGTCCTCCACCCAGCCCCCATCCAGTGACTTCGACAGAAAGGGACGGTTGACCCGTGTCGACGCCGTTCTATGTCTCACCCCAGCAGGCGATGGCCGACCGGGCGGAGTACGCCCGCAAAGGGATCGCGCGCGGCCGCAGCCTGGTCGTGCTGCAGTATGCCGACGGCATCGTGTTCGTCGGCGAGAACCCCTCCCGTGCGCTGCACAAGTTCAGCGAGATCTACGACCGGATCGGCTTCGCCGCCGCCGGTAAGTACAACGAGTACGAGAATCTGCGGATCGGTGGCGTGCGCTACGCCGATCTGCGGGGTTACACCTATGACCGGGACGACGTGACGGCCCGGGGCCTGGCGAACGTGTACGCGCAGACTCTGGGCACGATCTTCTCGAGTGCGGCGGAGAAGCCGTACGAGGTGGAGCTGGTGGTGGCCGAGGTCGGCGAGACCCCGGAGGGTGACCAGATCTACCGGCTGCCGCACGACGGTTCCATCGTCGACGAGCACGGCTCGGTGGCGGTGGGGGGCAACGCGGAGCAGATCAGCGGCTATCTGGACCAGCGTCACCGGGACGGCATGACGCTGGCCCAGGCGCTCGCGCTGGCGGTGCAGTCGCTGTCGCGGGACACCAACGGCAGCGAGCGGGAGATTCCCGCGGAGCGGCTGGAAGTGGCCGTGCTGGACCGTACGCGGCCGCAGAAGCGCAAGTTCAAGCGCATCACCGGACGGCAGCTGGCGCGGCTGCTCGAGGTCGACGGCGCGGAGACGGCGTCCGAGGCGGAGGCCGATGTGGAGGCGGAGGACGAGGCCGGAGGCGCCGTCGGGGGCACGGCCGAGGGCGAGGAGTAGATCCGGCCCCGCCCGGCTCGCTCGGGTGGGGTGGCGGGCCTGAGCAGCCCGGTGGGGGTGTGCGTCCGTGCCGCGGGCGGACGCCCTCATCCCGTTACCGGACCTGCCGTGCGCGTCCGGTCCGCGTCCGGTGTCTCCGGGGTGCCGAGGAGCGCCCGGGAGCGTCCGCGAGTACTCAGGGGCGGGCGGCGGGCGGGGCCGTCGATCCCCGGATCACCAGGTGGACGGGGATGTCGTCGGCCTCGGGGGCGCGGTTGTCGAGGACCGCGAGGAGGGCCTGCATGCCGCGTTCGCCGAAGAGCTCCGCGTCGAGGCGGACCGTGGTGAGTTCCGGCTCGAGGGCCGTGGCCAGGGCCAGGTCGTCGAGGCCGGTGACGGAGAGGTCGTCGGGGACACGCAGGCCGAGTCGGCGGGCTGCCTTGTAGGCGCCCGCCGCGAGCTTGTCGTCGTCGCAGACGACGGCGGTGGGGCGGCCGGGGGCGGCCAGGGCGGCGTGGGCGGCGGTGACGGCGCCCTGGATGGTGAGGGGCGACCGGGTGGTGCGCAGGGTCGTACCGGGGACCGCGGCCAACTGGGCCGCCAGTTCGCGGGCGCGTACGTCGAAGGTCCAGGAGGGGACATCCGCTGCCAGGTGGAGGACGTCGCGGTGGCCCAGGTCCAGGAGATGGCGGGCGATCCGGCGGACGCCGTCGGCGATGTCGAGGTTGACCGTCGCGGCGCCCAGGGTGCTCCGGGGGTCGCTGTCGAGCATGACCAGGGGGAGTTGGTCGCCGCGGATCTCGGTGAGGGCGTCTGCGGCCATGGAGGAGGCGATGACGCCGTCGAGGGCGGCCTGCGCGGAGGCGAAGGGGTTGCGGGCGGGGCCGATGCCCTCGGGGGAGGGGTAGAGGACGACGCCGAAGCCGTGCTGGGCGGCGACGCGCGCGGCGCCGGTGTAGACGCCGGCGAAGAACTCGGTGGTGAGGGCGGGGACGACCAGGAGCACCGTGCGGGTGTGGCCGAGGCGCAGATTGCGGGCGGCCAGGTTCGGGCGGTAGCCGAGGGTGTCCGCCGCCTCGCGTACGCGCTGTGCCGTGGTTTCCGAGACGCGGCCGCGCCATTTGTCGCCCATGACGAGGGAGACGGCGGCCTGGGAGACGCCGGCGGCCTGCGCGACGTCCCGGCTGGTGGGGCGGGTCTGGGCTCGGGCCACCGTGGGACCGCTCCTTCGACTGGACTCCGTCTGGACTGGCGAACAGCGGACATGGTACGTATGGAGAACAAGGTTATACGTACAACGTCGAGGTTCCGAGGGGCATCGGCGGGGGAGTGGAGGGCGCCGCATGGCCACGGGATACCTGGAGATCCTCCGGGTGCGGCACGCCGCCCGGCTGCTGGTGGGCACGCTGGTGGGCCGGCTGCCCAACGGGACCGCGGCCATCGCGATCGTGCTGTTCGTCCGCGCGGAGGGCGGTTCGTACAGTCTGGCCGGCGCCCTGGCGGCGGTGTACGGCGTGGCCAACGCGGTCGGGCAGCCGGTGCTGGGGCGGCTCGTGGATCTGCGGGGCCAGCCGCAGGTCCAGTTGCCGGCCGCGGTGCTGTCGGCCCTGGCGATGGCGGTCTTCGCGTTCGTGGGGATCGATCCGCGGGCTGCGGCCTGTGCGGCGGTGGCCGCCGCGGGGCTGTTCACGCCGCCGCTGGAGGGCGGGCTGCGGGCCCTGTGGTCCTCGGTGCTGCACCGCGAGGAGCAGGTGCACCGGGCGTACGCGATGGACGCGGTGGCGCAGGAGGTGATGTTCACCGTCGGGCCGCTGCTCGTGACGGTGTGCGTGTCGGTGTGGTCGCCCCAGGCCGCCCTGCTGGTGCTGAACGGGCTGGGGGTGCTGGGCGCGCTGTCCGTGGTGGTGTCGGCGCCCTCGCGCGCGTGGCGGTCGGCGCCGCGCGAGGCGCACTGGCTGGGTGCGCTGCGCTCGCCGGGACTGCTGGCGCTGCTGGGCGCCTTCCTGTTCGTCGGCATCGCCCTGGGGTCCATCACGGTGGCCTCGGTGCCCTATGGGGACGAACACGGCGGCGAACACGTGTACGGCTGGCTGATGGCGGGCCTGGGTCTCGGCGCGCTCGTCGGCGGTATGGCGTACGGGGCGCGGCAGTGGGCGGGTGAGCCGGCGCGGCGACTGCAGGTGCTGGTGGCCTTCCTGGCGGTGTGTTATCTGCCGCTGACGCTGATGCCCGGGCCGGTGGCGATGACCCTGCTCGCGGTGGTCGCCGGCGTTTTCCTGGCCCCGGCGATCGCATGTGCCTTCGTGCTGGTGGACCGGCACGCACCGGCCGGGACGGTCACGGAGGCGTTCTCATGGCTGGTGACGACGTTCACCGTGGGCGCTTCGGTGGGAACGGGCCTGGCCGGGCCGGTGGTGGAGGCGGGCGGTGCGCAGGGGGGCTTCGCGATACCGGCTGTCGCGGGTGGCGTGGCTTTGTTGGTTTTGATGTGCACCGGAAGGGTATTGGCGGTTCCCGCAGGCGGGGCCGTAGTTGCGGCCGGTTCGGAAAATGATCCGAACCGTGCCGTCGAACCCCGTTTGGGTTCGGGGGATCGGGCGTAATGTTCAGTCATGGACCGCCGCATTTTCGGGCTGGAGAACGAGTACGGCGTCACGTGCACGTTCAGGGGACAGCGCCGCCTGTCTCCTGACGAGGTGGCGCGGTACCTCTTCCGCCGTGTCGTGTCATGGGGCCGCAGCAGCAACGTCTTTCTGCGCAACGGCGCCCGCCTTTATCTCGACGTGGGTTCGCATCCGGAATACGCCACACCCGAATGTGACAACGTGACCGAGCTGGTCACCCACGACAAGGCCGGGGAGCGCATTCTCGAAGGACTCCTGGTGGACGCCGAACGACGCCTGCACGAGGAGGGAATCGCGGGCGACGTCTACCTGTTCAAGAACAACACCGACTCAGCGGGTAACTCGTACGGGTGTCACGAGAACTATCTGGTGGCCCGGCACGGGGAGTTCTCGCGGCTCGCGGACATCCTCATCCCGTTCCTGGTGACCCGCCAGCTACTGTGCGGCGCCGGGAAGGTGCTGCAGACGCCGCGTGGCGCGGTGTACTGCGTCAGCCAGCGGGCCGAGCACATCTGGGAGGGCGTCTCCTCGGCGACGACCCGGTCCCGGCCGATCATCAACACGCGTGACGAACCGCACGCGGACGCCGAGCGGTACCGCCGGCTCCATGTCATCGTCGGCGACTCGAACATGTCCGAGACGACCATGCTGCTGAAGGTCGGTGCCACCGATCTGGTGCTGCGCATGATCGAAGCGGGCACGGTGATGCGTGACCTCACGCTGGAGAACCCGATCCGGGCGATCCGTGAGGTGAGCCACGACCTCACGGGCCGCCGCAAGGTCCGCCTGGCGAGCGGCCGTGAGGCCTCCGCCCTGGAGGTGCAGCGCGAGTACTACGAGAAGGCGGTGGACTTCTGCGAGCGCCGCGGCATCCGCACCGGCACGGTCGAGCAGGTGCTCGAGCTGTGGGGCCGCACGCTGGACTCGATCGAGGCCGAGGACCTCGACCGTATCGGCACCGAGATCGACTGGGTGATGAAGTACAAGCTCATCGAGCGGTACCGGGCCAAGCACAACATGACCATGTCGCATCCGCGGGTCGCGCAGATAGACCTCGCCTACCACGACATCCACCGCCGTCGTGGTCTGTACTACCTGCTGGAGAAGAAGGGGCAGGCCGCCCGGATCTGCAACGATATGAAGATCTTCGAGGGCAAGTCCGTTCCGCCGCAGACCACCCGGGCGCGGCTGCGCGGTGACTTCATCCGCCGGGCGCAGGAGCAGCGGCGGGACTTCACCGTCGACTGGGTGCACCTCAAGCTCAACGACCAGGCGCAGCGGACGGTGCTGTGCAAGGACCCGTTCCGCTCGGTGGACGAGCGGGTGGAGAAGCTGATCGCCGGTATGTGAGACGCGTGGCTCCGCGGTTCTCCCGGACCGCGGAACGCCACACGGGCGCCGTACGTTACTCAGTGCGGCGCCCTTCTCACGCCGTAGAGTTGCGCGGACGCCACCGACAAGATCGATGATTACGAGGCCCCCACCGTGCGCCGACGCTCACTTCTCATTGCCGTACCCGCTGGACTGGCCACTCTCGCCGCGTGCGGCGACGGCGGGTCCGATTCGAGCAAGGCCAGCGAGAGCGCCTCGCCGTCCGCGCCGGACGGGTCGGCCGCGCCCCCGCCGAAGATCGTCGGCGGTCCGCTGCCGGCGATCACCGAGGGCGTGAAGTTCGGTGAGAAGCCCACCGTGGCCAAGGGCAGCGGCGACCCGTCCAAGGACCTCGCGGTGAAGACCGTCATCGCGGGCGGCGGCAGGGTCATCGCCGAGAACGACTTCGTGGTGGCCCACTATCTGGGCCAGGTGTGGAGCACCGCGAAGGTGTTCGACAACTCCTACGATCGCAAGGCTCCGCTGGCGATCCAGCTGGCCCAGGGCAGCATCATCGACGGCTGGCGGTACGGGCTGGCGGGCAAGAAGGCCGGCAGCCGGGTCCAGATGGCGATCCCGCCCACCTGGGGTTACGGCCCGCAGGGCAATGAGCAGGCGGGCATCAAGGGCACCGACACACTGGTGTTCGTGGTGGACGTGCAGGACACGTTCAACGCGAAGAGCTCCGCCGAGGGCGGCGAGGTCGCCCAGGACACCACTGATCTGCCCAAGGTCGGCACGAACACGGACGGTAAGGCGCCCTCCATCGAGGTGCCCGACGTGGCCCCCCCGAAGAAGCTCGTGTCGAGGTACATCCTCGAGGGCGACGGCGAGGAGGTCGGCGCCGACAACAGTGTGCTCGTGCAGTACAAGGGCGTGCTGTGGGACGGCGGCAAGGAGTTCGACTCGACGTACGGGCGGGGGCAGCTGACCTCGTTCTCGCTGCAGCAGGTCGTCAAGGGCTGGGCGCAGGGGCTGACTGGCAAGAAGGTCGGCAGCCGGGTCCTCATCGTCATCCCGCCGGAGCTGGGGTACGGCGACACGCCGCCGGAGGGCAGCGACATCAAGAAGGACTCCACGCTGGTCTTCTCGGTCGACATCCTCGCGAAGTTGTGACCGCGCGTGATGTAAGACTGTGTCTGTTCGCCTTTCCGTAAACAAGCAGGAGCGTTAGACGTGAGCATCGACAAGCCCGAGATCGACTTCCCGGGTGGCGAGCCCCCGGCGGACCTCGAGATCAAGGACATCTGGAAGGGCGACGGAGAGGTGGCGCAGGCGGGTCAGACCGTCACCGTCCACTACGTCGGTGTCGCCTTCAGCACGGGTGAGGAGTTCGACGCCAGCTGGAACCGCGGCACTCCCTTCCGCTTCCCGCTGGGCGGCGGCCGGGTCATCAAGGGCTGGGACCAGGGCGTGCAGGGCATGAAGGTCGGCGGCCGTCGCCAGCTGACCATCCCCGCTCACCTGGCCTACGGCAACCAGAGCCCGACTCCGGCGATCAAGCCCGGCGAGACGCTGATCTTCGTGGTCGACCTGCTCGGGGTCTGATCGCGCACCCGATCGCCGACCAGTCGCCCGTGCGGCATCGGGTCGGGTCGCGACCGGAGTCGATCACCTGGGGTCCATGCCTGTCCGGGCATGGACCCTCGGCTTTTGCCGCGCCCCCACGGGGCGGTACGGTCATCGGACTGAGCAGTATGAGGAGGCGAAGGGCGTCGATGGCCATTGCCAAGGCCGAGCGGCTGATGAACCTGGCGCTGTGCCTGCTGGGCACGCGGCGGCCACTGAGCAAGCGTGAGCTGCGCGAGTCCCTCGAGGCCTATCTCGAGGCGGCCTCGGACGACGCCTTCAACCGCATGTTCGAGCGCGACAAGGACGACCTGCGCGAACTCGGGCTCGTCATCGAGACCGTGGAGAACCTCGACGGCGAGGTCGGTTACCTGGCCCGGCGGGACAGCAACCGCCTGCCTCCCATCACCCTCGACGCCGAGGAGGCAGCCGCGCTGGGCCTGGCGGCCAAGGTGTGGCAGCAGGCCAGACTGGCCGGCGCGGCCAGCGGCGCCCTGCAGAAACTGCGTGCGGCAGGACTGCCCGAGGACGTCGATCCCCACGAGTCCCACAGTGCGCTCGAGCCCCGCATCCCCGTGCACGAGGCCGCCTTCGAACCGCTGATGCTGGCCTGCCGCGACCGCCGCCCCGTCGTCTTCGACTACCGCAAGGCCAACGCCGCGCAGCCCGAGCCGCGCCACGTCGAGCCGTGGGCGCTGGAGTGCTGGCGCGGTCACTGGTACCTGGCGGGCTGGGACCGCGACCGGGGCGCCGAGCGGGTCTTCAGGCTGTCCCGGATCACCGGCAAGGTGCGCTCGCGCGGCAACCGGTACACCGCTCCGGTGCCGGACGTCGTCACGGTCCGCGAGACGGTCGCGAGCTGGGCGGGGGAGAGCGCCGACCGCTCCGCACGGATCCGGCTGCGCACCGACGCGGGGTACCCCCTTCGGGCGAAAGCCACCTCGGTGCGGGAACTCGGCGACGGCTGGGAAGAGTTGGAGATTCCGTACGGGCACGGCCTGGACGCCTGGCTGGTGGAGTTCGGAGCGGACGTGGTGGTCCTGGAGCCCGCCGAGCTGCGGGCCGACGTGGTGGACCGGCTGCGCGCCGTGGCCAAGGGCTGAGGGGGACGGACAAGAACGTGGCAGGCAAACCGGTCAGGCCAGTGAACGCCATCGACCAGACTCGCAGGATGCTCTCCCTGGTCACGTATCTGAGGGAGCGTCCGGGCGCCCGGATCGAGGACGTGGCGCGCGCCTTCGGCATCACCGAGGACGAGCTGGTCTCGGACCTCGACGTGCTGCCCATGTGCGGCACCAGTTTCCGCGGCGGCGACCTGCTGGACATCGACACCGACGGGGAGCGCATCTGGTGGCACAACCCGGCCGCGCTCGGGGCGGAGGCCGCCGAGCCGCTCCGCCTCGCAGCGGACGAGGCCACCGCCCTGCTCGTCGCCGCGCGCGCCGTGGCCACCCTGCCCGGACTGCGCGAGAGCGACCGGCAGGCGCTGCTGCGGGCCACCGCCAAGGTGGAGACCGCGGCCGGTGAGGCGGCGGGCGCCAGTGCCCGGCTGTCGGTGACCTTCGAGTCCGAGGGCGGTGTCTTCGCGGACGTCGACCGGGCCATCGCCGAGCGCCGCAGACTGTGGATCCGCTACTACTCGCCCGCCCGTGACGAGCTCAGTGAGCGCGAAATCGACCCCATCCGCCTGGTCAGCGTCGGGCACACCTATGTGGAGGCCTGGTGCCGCCGCTCCGAGGCGCGCCGCACGTTCCGGCTCGACCGGGTCGCCGAGATCAAGATCCTCGACGAGCCGTCCGCGCCGCCCGAGGTCGAACTGCGAGACCTGTCGGAAGGGCTGGTGCAGCCGTCGGCGGAGGATCCGGAGGTCGTGGTCGAGGTCGGGCCGGGCGGTCGCTGGGTAGCCGAGTACTACCCGCACGACAGCGCGGATGAGCTGCCCGACGGCGGGCTGCGTATCACCTTGCGGACACCCGACCCGGCGTCGCTCAAGCGGCTGGCGCTGCGGCTCGGGCGGGACGGCCGGATCGTCGTGCCGGACGACCTCGCGGACAGCGCCCGGCGGGCCGCCCGCGAGGCGCTGGCGGCGTACGACGGTACCGGGGCGGCCGGATGAGCGGGCCGCACCCGGTGTGCGCGGTCCGGGGCGGGCTGGACGACAGGCAGGAGCGAGGACTGTGAGCGAGTCGGCGACCCCTGGAGTACGGGGCGTGACGGTGGCGTCCGCGTTCTCCGGCATGAGAGGCGTGGCACCGGTCGTGTTCCGGGCGGGCTGCCCGGACTGCAGGGGGCGTTTCGAGCTGGGCGCGAGCGCGCTGCGCCTGGTCATAGGTGCCAGCAGGCGCACCACCTTCTACTCGTTCACCTGCCCCGCGTGCGAGGCGGCGGTCCGTAAGCCGGCGGGGGAGCGGGTCGTCGAACTCCTCACCGGCGGCGGGGTCAGCACCCTGCGGCTGCACTCGACGGCGTAGCGGTCCCCCGACGGCCGCGGTCCCCTCCCCGGACGCCGGGCGTCCCGTGCAGGCGGGGACCGTCTAGGCTCCCCCCTATGTTCTGGGCGATGTTCGCGGTTGCTGTGGGGTTCCTGGGGCTTGTGGTGCTCGGGGTGTTCGCCGTACGGGTCTTCCTCGAGGCGGAGCGGCTCGGCAGACAGGTCACGGACTCGGCGCGGCGCATCAGCCGGGCCGCGGAGGACCTGGAGCGGGCGGCGGCCGGCGCGGCCCGCTCCGCGGAAGCACTCTGACCGGACCCCGGACGGCCCTCGGACCGCACGCCCTGTCGAGTTGACGAACCGGGCGGGTACGCTGCTGACCGTGGCCCGGAGAACGAGGCCCGGACCGCGGACGGGAGTACGCACGGGGATTGCCCTACGTTCACCCCTGAGCGTTACGATCGCTGGCAACGCGGTCAACGCTCGCGTGTCCGAACGGTCGGACAGGGCAGCACCCCCCACCCCAGCAGCCTCGGTGAGAAGGTAAAGAAATGTTCGGAAGGCTCGGAGCTCCCGAGATCATTCTCATCCTCGTCGTCATCATCCTGCTGTTCGGCGCGAAGAAGCTTCCGGACATGGCGCGGTCGCTCGGCAAGTCCGCCCGCATCCTCAAGAGCGAGGCCAAGGCGATGAAGGAGGACAAGGACAAGTCCTCCGCCCCCGCCGACCCACCGACCCCCGGCGACGAGTCCCCGGCGCAGCGCACCATCCAGGCCGCTCCCGGTGACGTGACCAGCTCCCGCCCGGTCACGGAGCCGACGGACACGACCAAGCGCTGACGCAGGGCCGGACACCGTCCGGCCCGCCGCACGAGATGGGAACGTGGGTTGCTCAAGTCTGCCCGCAAGCAGGAGAGGGATCCCGAGGGACGGATGCCCCTCGCGGAGCACCTTCGTGAGCTCCGCAACCGGCTCGCGAAGGCGCTGCTGGGCATCGTCCTGGTGACGATCGTCGCGGCCTTCTTCTACAACGAGATCATCAACTTCTTCACCGACCCGGTGCTCAAGTCGGTCGGCTGCGGCTATTCCTTCGAGGAACTCGCCACCTCCGCACGCGACAAGCAGCCCTGCGCGCAGATCACCATCAACGGTCTGCTCACGCCGTTCACCCTGGCGCTGAAGGTCTCGCTGATGGCCGGCGTCGTGCTGGCCTCGCCGGTCTGGCTGTACCAACTGTGGTCGTTCGTCGCCCCCGGCCTGCACCGGCACGAGAGGAAGTACGCGTACGGGTTCGTCGCCACGGGCTTCCCGCTCTTCCTGGGCGGCGCCTACTTCGCCTACCGGGTGCTGCCGACCACGGCGAAGGTGCTCATCGACTTCACGCCGATCGGCGTCGGCAACCTGCTGCCGCTGGACGATCTGCTCGACCTCGTCACGCGCATGGTGATCGTCTTCGGGCTCTCCTTCGAGCTGCCGCTGCTGCTGATCATGCTCAACTTCACCGGAGCGCTGACCGGCAAGCGCATGCTCGGCTGGTGGCGCGGCATGATCATGGGTATCACGGTGTTCGCGGCCCTGGCCACGCCGAGCACCGACCCGTTGACCATGATGACCCTCGCCGGACCGATCTGGATCCTGTACTTCGGGGCCGTCGGCGTCTCCCTGTTCAACGATCGCCGCAGGCGCCGGCTGGAGGCCGTGGGTCCCGCCGACGACGAGGCCTCCGACCTCGACCTCACCCCCGAGGACATCGGCGAGACCGAACCCGTGTCGGCCAGGCGTGCCCTGCCCGAGCAGGCGGGCACGGACCGGGTCAACGGTTATGACGACGTGACCTGAACACCGGGCCGAAGCTCGTAGGGTCACGGGGTGACCAGCGAGATCACCCTCTTCGTCAACCCCACCGCGGGACGCGGCCGGGGCGCCCGGGCGGCGCTGCCGGCCGCCTCCGCGTTGCGCGCGGCCGGTTTCTCGGTGCGGACCGTGCTCGGCGAGGACGCCGTGGACGCGCTCACCCGCGCGCGCGGCGCCGTCGAGGAGGGCACCGGCGCCCTGGTCGCCGTCGGCGGTGACGGTATGGCGAACCTGGCCCTGCAGGCCGTCGTCGGCACCGGCACCCCGCTCGGCCTGATCGCCGCCGGCACCGGTAACGACTTCGCCCGCTCGCTCGGCATGCCGCTGAAGGAACCGGCCGCCGCCGGCCGGATGATCGCCGACGCCCTCAAGTGCGGACGGGTGCGCGACATCGACCTCGGGCGGGCCGGTGACCGCTGGTTCGGCACCGTCCTCGCCTCCGGCTTCGACTCCCGGGTCAACGACCGCGGCAACCGGATGCGGCTGCCCGTGGGGCGCTTCAAGTACGACCTCGCCATGGTCGCCGAACTCGGGGCCCTGCGCCCGATCCCGTACCGGATCACCCTCGACGACGGCGACGTCCGCGAGGTCGAGGCGACGCTGGTCGCCGTCGGCAACGGGGCGTCGTACGGCGGCGGCATGCGGATCTGCCCGGGGGCCGACCTCACCGACGGGTTGTTCGACGTCACGGTGGTCGGCGACTGCGGCCGGGCCACACTGCTGCGGGTCTTCCCCACCGTGTACCGCGGAACGCACGTCGACCGGCCCGAGGTGAGCGTGTTCCGGGCGTCGCGGGTGGAGCTGGCCGCCGAGGAGGTCACCGGGTACGCGGACGGGGAACCGCTCGGACCGCTGCCGCTGACCGCGAGCTGTGTGCGCGGCGCGGTACGGGTCGTGGGCCCCTGAGCAGGGCAAAACCGCCCCTGAGCTGGGCGGACCGAGGACCGGCGGGTAGGGATCCGGATAATGATCG
This sequence comes from Streptomyces incanus, assembly GCF_042656345.1. Lineage (NCBI taxonomy): Bacteria > Bacillati > Actinomycetota > Actinomycetes > Kitasatosporales > Streptomycetaceae > Streptomyces > Streptomyces incanus. Next base: position 20,009 of record NZ_JBHSPC010000029.1, on the reverse strand, counting down.
TCCTGTTGTCAGTGCGGCCCGGTACGCTCGAAAGCACGATGACAGAGGATCTCTCACCGGCCGAGCGGTACGCGGCAGCACGCAGGCGCGCTGCCGAGCAGGCCACCGTACTCGCCTCCTTCCGCGAGATGTACGACTTCGGCCTCGACCCCTTCCAGATCGAGGCATGCCAGGCGCTCGAAGCGGGGAAGGGTGTGCTGGTGGCCGCGCCCACCGGCTCGGGCAAGACGATCGTCGGCGAGTTCGCCGTCCACCTCGCCCTTCAGCAGGGCAAGAAGTGCTTCTACACGACGCCCATCAAGGCGCTGTCGAACCAGAAGTACGCCGACCTGTGCCGCCGTTACGGCGCCGACAAGGTCGGCCTGCTCACCGGTGACAACAGCGTCAACTCCGGTGCCCCCGTGGTCGTGATGACCACCGAGGTACTGCGGAACATGCTGTACGCGGGCTCGCAGACGCTCCTCGGCCTCGGCTACGTGGTCATGGACGAGGTGCACTACCTCTCCGACCGCTTCCGGGGTGCCGTCTGGGAGGAAGTGATCATCCACCTCCCCGAGTCGGTGACCCTGGTCTCCCTCTCGGCGACGGTGTCGAACGCGGAGGAGTTCGGCGACTGGCTGGACACCGTCCGCGGTCACACCGAGGTCATCGTCTCCGAGCACCGGCCCGTGCCGCTGTTCCAGCACGTACTCGCCGGGCGCCGGATCTACGACCTGTTCGAGGAGGGCGAGGGCCAGAAGAAGGCCGTCAACCCCGACCTCACACGGATGGCCCGGATGGAGGCGACCCGCCCGTCGTGGGGCGAGAGGCGCCGCGGCCGGAACATGCGCGAGGCGGACCGGGAGCGGGAGCGCAGACAGCGCACGCGGGTCTGGACACCGGGCCGGCCCGAGGTGATCGAGCGGCTCGACGCCCAGGGCCTGCTGCCCGCCATCACCTTCATCTTCAGCCGCGCCGCCTGCGAGGCCGCCGTCCAGCAGTGCCTGTACGCGGGGCTGCGGCTCAACGACGACCAGGCGCGGGAGCAGGTCCGCGCCCTCGTCGAGGAGCGCACCGCCTCCATCCCCACCGAGGACCTGCACGTCCTCGGCTACTACGAGTGGCTGGAGGGCCTGGAGCGCGGCATCGCGGCCCACCACGCGGGCATGCTGCCGACGTTCAAGGAGGTCGTCGAGGAGCTGTTCGTCCGCGGCCTGGTCAAGGCGGTCTTCGCGACCGAGACCCTCGCCCTGGGCATCAACATGCCCGCCCGCTCGGTGGTGCTGGAGAAGCTCGTCAAGTGGAACGGCGAGCAGCACGCCGACATCACCCCCGGCGAGTACACCCAGCTGACCGGCCGGGCCGGCCGGCGCGGCATCGATGTCGAGGGCCACGCGGTCGTGCTGTGGCAGCGCGGTATGGACCCCGAGCACCTCGCGGGGCTGGCCGGAACCCGCACCTATCCGCTGCGCTCCAGTTTCAGACCGTCGTACAACATGGCGGTCAACCTGGTCGAGCAGTTCGGCCGGCACCGCTCGCGCGAGCTGCTGGAGACGTCGTTCGCCCAGTTCCAGGCGGACCGTTCGGTGGTCGGCATCTCGCGGCAGGTGCAGCGCAACGAGGAAGGCCTCGAGGGCTACCAGGCCTCCATGACCTGCCACCTCGGCGACTTCGAGGAGTACGCGCGGCTGCGCCGCGACCTGAAGGACCGGGAGACGGAGCTGGCCCGCCAGGGCGCGGCGCAGCGGCGCGCCGAGGCGGCCGTCGCCCTGGAGAAGCTCAAGCCCGGCGACATCATCCACGTACCCGCCGGCAAGTACACCGGGCTGGCCCTGGTCCTCGACCCGGGGCTGCCCGCGGGCCGTGCGGGCGGGCACCGCGGCATCGAGTACCACGACGAGCCGCGCCCTCTGGTGCTGACCGCGGAACGGCAGGTCAAGCGGCTGGCGTCGATCGACTTCCCGGTGCCCGTCGAGGCGCTGGATCGGATGCGGATCCCGAAGTCGTTCAACGCGCGCTCGCCGCAGTCCCGCCGCGACCTGGCTTCCGCACTGCGTACCAAGGCCGGGCACATCGAGCCGGAGCGGCACCGCAAGCGGCGCTCCCAGGCGGCCGACGACCGGGAGATCGACCGGCTGCGCAAGGCGATCCGGGCGCACCCGTGCCACGGCTGCGACGACCGTGAGGACCACGCCCGCTGGGCCGAGCGCTACCACCGGCTGCGGCGGGACACCAAGCAGCTGGAGCGGCGCATCGAGGGCCGGACGAACACCATCGCCCGCACCTTCGACCGTATCGTCGCCCTGCTGACCGAGCTGGACTACCTGCGCGGCGACGAAGTCACCGCACACGGCAAGCGGCTCGCCCGGCTGTACGGCGAACTCGACCTGCTGGCCAGCGAATGCCTGCGCGAGGGCGTCTGGGAGCAGCTGGGCCCGGCCGAACTCGCCGCCTGTGTCTCGGCGCTGGTGTACGAGGCCCGGGCCAGCGACGACGCGGCGGTGCCCAAGGTGCCCTCCGGCAAGGCGAAGGCCGCGCTCGGCGAGATGGTCCGTATCTGGGGGCGGCTGGACGCCCTGGAGGAGGACTTCCGGATCACCCAGACCGAGGGCGTGGGCCAGCGCGAACCCGACCTCGGCTTCGCCTGGGCGGCCTACATGTGGACGTCCGGCAAGGGCCTCGACGAGGTGCTGCGCGAGGTGGAGATGCCGGCGGGGGACTTCGTGCGCTGGTGCAAGCAGGTCATCGACGTGCTCGGCCAGATCTCGGCCGCGGCACCGGCGGTGGAGGGCTCCACGGTCGCGAAGAACGCCCGCAAGGCGGTGGACGGACTGCTGCGCGGAGTGGTGGCCTACTCCTCCGTGGGCTGACCGCCCCCGGTGCCTCGCACCGTCCCGCCCACCCCACCCCGCCGGCGGGGCCGGCCCGGCGCGCTCCGTGCGCGCCGGGCCAGAGCCTGTCGTTTGGATCACGCTGGGCTCGTGGGCCGCGGCACCGCACCTCGCCGCGTTGTCATCGGTTCCCGGGGCTCCTTCCCCGAGCTCTCGACCTTTCCCTCACCCCCGGCTCCGCTCGAGCGGGGGGACCTCCATGGGCAGGGGGGCTCCATGAGCGGGGCCCCCGTGAGCAGGGATCCCCGTGAGCGGGGGGTTTTATGAGTGGGGGGATCCCCATGGGCAGGGACCCCCGTGAGTGGGGGGATCCCCATGGGCAGGGACCCCCGTGAGCAGGGGCCCCCACAGGCTCCCCCCTCCGCCCTGCGGGCCCCCACTGCCCGAAGGGCGTGGGCGGCGCCCCCGGCACCGGACCCCGCTCCCTGATCCGGCCCGATCCGCACGAAAGACCCCGGGACCGGATGGTTCCGCGGCCGTCGACGGCGTTCCTCACCCTGCACGGTGAGTGAGTTTCGTACACCCGCATGTCGTCACACTGTGTGTTCGAACGATGGCTTGGCGTGCAAATGAGCCCGAGCGTACTCCTGCCCCAGGGGCCATTTCCGGCACTTGCCGAATATGACACGGCGTTGATCCTGTCGGACTAAGCTCGCCCGCAGCGCACCGAGTTGGGATGAATTCGTGTGTCTGTTCACTATTGCGCGGATGATTCCCATCATTTCCCGGTCCATCCCCACCCGTATGTCCCCCGACCGCCAGCCGATTCGTTTTCAGAGGCCTACATGGTGAGTGTCCAATCCACGCCCGGTCGCCGCGAACTTCCCTATGCACGCGTGCTGTTGCTGCCGGCCATAGTGATGGCCGCGGCAACCGGAGCCGCCGTTGCCCTGGTGACGGAGCCCGCCCGGATCGCCGTCGGCGCCTGTGGTGTCGTCGCCACCCTGCTGGTGATCGTCGCCGCGGCCGAGGCGGTGCGCCGCGGTCGTGCCCTGCGGGACGAGCGAGCCGAACACGACCGTCACCGCGCGCATCTGGAAGCGCGGATCGCCGCCCATGACACGGAGACGCTGCACTTCGCGGACGCCGTGGTCCCCGAGGCTCTGGACTTCCTGCACCGCGGAAACACTCCCAGGGAAGTGCTCCTCCACCTCAAGGAGGTCAACCCGGCCTGGCGTGATCTGCCCGAGTACCAGATCAAGCTGCTCAAGACGATGCTGAAGATCATCGACGACGAGGAAGCCCTGCGCGACTCCTCCCAGCGCTCCTTCGTCAGCATCGCCCGCCGCGTCCAGGCGATCGTCCACCAGCAGGCCAAGGAACTCAGGGAGATGGAGGAGGACCACGGCCGCAACCCCGAGGTCTTCGACGACCTGCTGCGCATCGACCACGGCACCGCGCTGATCGGCCGCCTCGCCGACTCCATCTCCGTACTCGGCGGTGGCCGCCCCGGACGCCAGTGGCCCGAGCCCGTCGCCCTCTACAGCGTGCTGCGCGGCGCGATGTCCCGCATCCTCGAGTACCGGCGCATCGACCTGAAGTCCATCGCCAAGGTCAACATCAAGGGCATCTCCGTCGAGCCGGTCATCCACGCCGTCGCCGAACTCCTCGACAACGCCACGCGCTACTCGCCGCCCCACACCAAGGTCCACGTCACCGCCATCGAGGTGCAGACCGGCGTCGCCATCGAGATCGAGGACGCCGGAGTCAGCCTCGACGAGAAGGCGCGGGCCCGGATCGAGGACAAGCTGGAGAAGGCCAAGGCGGGCGTCGACCTCCAGGACCTCGGCACGAGCCCTCGTCTGGGCCTCGCCGTCATCGGCCGGCTCTGCTCCGGGTACAAGATGCAGGTCTCGCTGCGGGCCTCCGCCTACGGCGGCGTCCGCGCGGTCCTCATCGTGCCGAGCGACATGATGACCACCGAGCCCGGCGTCGGTCTCGCCCACGGCATCGGCGCGACCGCGGTGCCCATGCAGGTCGACGCACTCCCGGGCCCCAAGCGCGCCCCCAAGAAGCGCCGCCCCACCAGCCCGAGCATCCCCGCCACCGTCTCCATGGAGGACGACGTCCCCGAGGTCACCGAATGGACCTCCAACGGGCTGCCGCAGCGCCGCAGCCGGGTGAAGACGTCGCTGACCCAGCGGTACGCCGAGCAGGCCGCCGCCGAACGGGCCGAGCAGGAGGCCGCCGCCCGGGGCGAGACAACCCGGTCCCCCTGGCCGGCACCCGAGCCCGAACCGGCCGAGCCGAAGGACGAGCGTGAACCCGGGCTGTGGGTCGACGCGTTCTGGGACGGCCTGAAGAAGGACCTCGAACCCGGCGTCCATCCGACCGACTTCACCCGGAATCCGACCGCGTACCTGCATCTGATCAACGAACCGGCCCGCACCGAGGCCGACGACGAGGGGGACCTCAAGTGATCCAGCAACGCGCCAACTTCGACTGGATGCTCAAGGAGCTCGCCGACGGCGTACCCGGCGTCGAGATGATCGTGGTGCTCTCGGCCGACGGCCTGCGCATCGCCCGCTTCGGCGGCGAGCCGGACGCCGCCGACCGGGTCGCCGCGGCCTGCGCCGGCGTGCAGAGCCTTGCCGGTGCCGTCGCCGGGGAACTCCCGCGCAGCGACGGCGAGATGAAGATGGTGATCATCGAGATCAACGGCGGCTACTTCTACCTGATGGCCGCCGGCGCCAACGCCTATCTCGCGGTGCTCTCCGACATGACCTGTGAACCCGGGCGGATGGGGGCCATGATGCGCGACCTCGTCGTCCGTATCGGCGCCCATCTCACCAGCCCGCCCCGCCGGAACGGGACGACCGTATGACTCCTCCGCAACGCCAGAGGCGCTCCCCACAGGAAGACCCTCCCCCGCAACCGGCCCAGGACAAGAAGGAGGACGGACGGCCCAACCCGGAGCGGCTGTACGTCGTCGCCGGTGCGGACGGGAACCGTGCGGACCTCGACCTCGTGACACTGATCGTGGCGCGCGTCGAGGACCCCCCGCACTCCGCCACGCCCGAGCAGGCGGCACTGCTCCGGCTCTGCGCCGCCCCCCTGTCCGTGGCCGAACTCTCGGCCTACCTCAGCCTGCCGTTCGGCGTGGTGACCGTGCTGCTCACCGAGATGCTGGCGGCGGAACTGGTGCAGGCGCGCGCCCCGATCGTCCGCAAGGCGCTCCCCGACCGTTCCCTTCTCGAAGCGGTGATGCATGGACTTCAAAGGCTCTGAGACCATCCCGGGCCCACGGACCGAGGACCAGCTGCCGCACACGGCCGAGGCCGCGGCGAAGATCGTGATCGTGGGCGGCTTCGGGGTCGGCAAGACGACCATGGTCGGATCGGTCAGCGAGATCAAGCCGCTGACCACCGAGGAGACCATGACCCAGGCCGGAGTCGGAGTCGACGACAACTTCGGCTCCGCCTCCAAGACCGCCACCACGGTGGCCATGGACTTCGGCCGCATCAAGATCACCGACCAGTTGGTGCTCTACCTCTTCGGCACCCCGGGCCAGGAACGCTTCTGGTTCCTGTGGAACGGCCTGTTCGAGGGAGCGCTCGGCGCGGTGGTGCTGGTCGACACGCGCCGCCTGGAAGTCAGCTTCGACGTCATGGGACGGCTGGAGGAACGCGGCGTCCCCTTCGTCGTCGCCGTCAACACCTTCCCGGACGCACCCCGTTACCCGGTCACGGATCTGCGGACGGCGCTCGACCTGTCCGAGGACGTCCCGATCATGGACTGCGATGTGCGACGCCGCGCCTCCAGCCGGGACGTACTGATCACGCTGATGCGGTTCCTGCACTCGCTCGCCATGACGGGCTCGCGCACCTGACACCCCGACCCCTGCTCTCCCCCCCCTGCTCTCCCCCTGTTTTCCGGAGCGACCACTGTGACGCCTGAATCCCACTCCCCGACCGGAACGGACGACTCCCGGGTCGCCCCGCCCCCCGGCTGCCCCGCACACGGCCAGGGCCCCGGGGGACTGCACCGGCTGCACGAATCGGCGGACCTGAAGAACCTGTACGAGGAACTCCGCGCCGAACACGGCCCCGTGGCGCCCGCGCTGCTCCACGACGACGTTCCGGTGTGGGTGGTCCTCGGCCACGCCGAGAACCTGCACATGGTGCGCACCCCCGCGCAGTACACCAAGGACAGCCGTATCTGGTCCCCGCTCCGGGACGGCCTGGTCAAACCCGACCACCCGCTGATGCCGCACATCGCCTGGCAGCCGATGTGCGCCCACGCCGAGGGCGACGAACACGAGCGGCTGCGCGGCGTGATCGACTTCGCCGTGTCGACCATCGACTTCCGCAGTCTGCGCCGGCACATCGACCGCTGCACCCAGCGTCTCGTCAACCGGTTCTGCGAAGTGGGCGAGGCCGAGGTCGTCGGCCAGTACGCCGAGCACCTGCCGATGGCCGTGATGTGCCACATCCTCGGCATGCCCGACGAGTACAACGACCGGATGGTCGAGTCGGCCCGCGACATGATCAGGGGCACCGAGACCGCCATCGCCAGCAACGCGTACGTCATGGACGCGCTGAGCCGGCTCACCGCGCGCCGCCGGCTTGAACAGCAGGACGACTTCGCCAGCCATCTCATCACCCACCCGGCCGAACTGACCGACGACGAGGTCAGGGAGCACCTGCGGGTGGTGCTCATCGCCGCCTACGAGTCGACCGCCAACCTCCTCGCCAACGTGCTGCGCACGGTGCTGGTCGACCCGCGCTTCCGGGCCCAGCTCAACGGCGGACAGATGACCGTGCCGGAGGCGGTGGAGCAACTGCTCTGGGACGAGCCGCCGTTCAGCACCATCTTCGCCTACTTCGCCAAGCAGGAGACGGAGCTCGGCGGCCAGCGCATCCGCCGGGGCGACGGACTGCTGTTCGCCCCGGCCCCGGCCAACGTCGACCCGCGGGTGCGCCCGGATCCGACCGCCCACATGCAGGGCAACCGCTCCCACCTCGCCTTCAGCGGTGGCCCGCACGAGTGCCCCGGACAGGACATCGGGCGCGCCATCGCCGAGATCGGCGTCGACGCGCTGCTGATGCGGCTGCCCGACCTCGAACTCGACGTCGACGACGAGGATCTGCGCCACACCGAGTCGATCGCCTCGCGCCATCTCGTCGAACTGCCCGTCCGGTTCACCCCGAGGGCGCCGCAGGACGTCACCGAGCGGCCGAACCACGACCACCGGCCGGCGGCCCCGCGCCGCGACTGGCACATCGGCAGTCCCGAACCGGAGGAGCCGGCACCGTCGCCCGCCCCCCGCCCCGATCCGTCCGAGAACCATGACGTCCCCGCACCGCGACCCGTGGCCACGGCAGGGACAGCGGGCGCGCAGTCGGCCGAGCCGCCGGTCGCCGAGCCGTCGGCCGCCGCCGGCCCCGCGGAACCGGCCCGCGCGCCGGGCGCCTGGCAGCGCTTCCTGCGGTGGTGGCGCGGCTACTGACCGGAGGCCCGGGGCACCGGGGGCCGGTGAGCAGCGGCCCGGTCCATGGCGGCCCGGTCCGCGGTGGTCCGTGCCTCGGCGGCGCGGTCGGCCGAGGCGCAGTCCCCGGCGGCGTGGCCCTCTGCGGCCCAGGCCCCGTACGAGGTCCAAGCCGCGAGCGTTCGGCCACTGCGCAGCCGGTGCCGTGCCCCCGTCACCGGGTCGGTGAACTCCATTACCCGCGACAGCAGTTGCAGCGGGCGCCGGAAGTCACCGGCCGGGACGGGGCCGGTCACCTCCGGATACAGGGGGTCGCCGAGGATCGGCACGCCCAGCGCGTTCATGTGCACCCGCAGCTGATGGGTCTGCCCGGTGCCGGGGACCAGCCGGTACCGGGCGAGGCCGTCGGCCCGGTGGTCCAGGAGCTCGACCCGGCTGAGCGCGTTCGGCTCGCCCTCGACCTCGCGGGCGGTCAGCACCCCGCGCTCCTTCACGATCCGGCTGCGCACGGTCCGGGGCAGGGCGAGCGCCGGATCGTGGGGGGCGACGGCCTCGTACTCCTTGTGGATCAGCCGGTCGCGGAACAGCGTCTGGTACGCGCCACGCTCCTCGGGCCGCACGGTGAACAGCATCAGCCCGGCGGTGAGCCGGTCGAGGCGGTGCGCGGCGCCCAGCAGCGGGATGCCCAGCTCGCGGCGCAGCCGGGCCAGCGCGGTCTGGGTGACATGGCTGCCGCGCGGTGTGGTGGCCAGGAAGTGGGGTTTGTCGGCGACGACGATGTGCTCGTCCCGGTACACGACCTCCAGCGGGAAGGGCACCGGTACCTCGGCCGGCAGCTCCCGGTGGAACCACAGAAACAGCCCCGGCGCGTACACGGCGTCGGCCGGCACGGGCCGCCCGTCCGCGCCCACGATCAGCCCCGCGTCGAACATGCCGTCGACGACACCGGAGCCGGCCGGGAGCCGGGCCACGAGATGGTCCCGTACGGTGGCCCACTGCCCCGTGCCGGGCAGGCGCACCCGCACCGGATCCACGCCGTCGCGCTGCGGCAGCGGGGAGGGCGGGAGGGTCCTGCGTCTGCGGGTCACGAGGGCCAAGGCTACGTGTCCGCCCCGCCCTGCTGCTCGTGCCGTACCGCCTGCTTGACCTCGGCCTCGACCACGTGGCGCGGTTTCCCCTCGGCCCGCGCGAAGTCGCTCACCGCCACCTGGACGTCACGGGCGAGGTCGCGCCAGGCCCGCCAGGCCGTCTCCCAGGTGGTGGTCTGCCGGTTGCTCCACTGGGTGTGCGTGGGAGGCCCGTACGTCTCCTGCAGATGGCGCACGCGGACGTGCGCCTCGTCCGCCGCGCGCTGTTTGGCCACGAGTTCTTCGAAGGTGTCTGTCACGCGCCCGGATCCTCGGGCAGCGGGCGGGGACGGGACACCGCGCCACGCCGTCCGCCGCGGCGCGGGGGCCGGGGTTCACCCGACCGGCGCCGCCGCGTGGGCCGGCCGGGGCCCGGGGACGCCGGTTCGGTCGGGGCAGCGGATCAGCAGCGGATCAGCAGTGGTTCGGTGGTGGCTCAGGTGCGGCTCGGCGGTGACCCGACGGCGGCTCGGCGGTGACCCGACGGCGGCTCAGCCCGCCGCGGCCGACGACTCCGCCTGCTCCGCCTCGACCTGCGCGTTCCACTCCTGCTTCGAGGCCTGCCAGCCGTCCTCGTTGTGACCGCGCCGCCAGTAGCCGGAGATCGAGAGGTCCTCGCGCGCTATCTGCCGCTCGACCCGCAGCAGACGCCGCAGCTCCTTCACGAAGTGCGCCTCGCCATGGACGAAGGCATGCACCCGGCCCTCGGGGAACTCCAGCCCCTGCACGGCCTCCACCAGCATCTCGCCGACCGGACGGTCCCCCCGGTGCAGCCAGGTGACCGCCACCTCGGAGTCGATCTTCTGCTCCTCCTGAGGCCCCTCGACCTCCACGAAGGCGTACGCCCTGGCCCCGCCGGGCAAGGCCTCCAGCGACCGGGCGATCGCGGGCAGCGCGCTCTCGTCACCCACCAGCAGATGCCAGTCGGCACTCGGGTCGGGGGCGTAGGCGCCGCCGGGACCGATGAAGAAAACCGTCTCGCCCGGCAGGACCCGCCGGGCCCAGGGACCCGCCAGCCCTTCGTCGCCGTGGATCACGAAGTCCAGGGTCAGCTCGCGATGCTCGGCGTCCCAGTGGCGCACGGTGTACGTCCGGGTCACCGGCCACTGGTCGCGCGGGAACTCCTCGCGGATCCGCCGCATGTCGAACGGCTCCGGGTAGGTGACGCCCTCGGCGGGGAACAGCAGCTTCACGTAGTGGTCGGTGCAGGTGTCCGCCGTGAAGTCGGCCAGGCCCTCGCCGCCCAGCACCACCCGCTGCATGTGCGGGGTCAGCCGCTCGGTGCGGAGCACCTGCCCGGAGTGGGGTGCGCGCGGCTGGCGTCCCGGTCGCTGTGCCATGTGGGATCTCCCTGTCGCTCAGTTAGGTTTACCTAAGTTAACACTTCCGTCCGGCGATTACCTGTGCGCATCGGCAGGGATTCCTACCGTGAGAGGGTCGTCAGCAGCCGCTCCAGGGAGCCGCCGAGGCCCCAGCGGGCCGCCAGTTCCCGTACGGCGTCCGGGTCGCGCGGCGCCCGCGGCAGTGCCGTGCCGACCTCCGGGAGCGGGACGTCGTCCGCGACCCGGACGACCTTCGGGGCGACCGCCAGATATGGGCGTGCCTCGGTGAGGCGCTTGCGCTGGGTCGGGGTGAGCCTGGCCTGCGGATCGTCGACCGCCGCCAGGATCCCGGCCAGGTCGCCGAACTCGGCCAGCAGTTTGGCGGCCGTCTTCTCGCCCACCCCCGGCACGCCCGGCAGGCCGTCGCTCGGGTCGCCGCGCAGCAGCGCCAGATCCGCGTACCCCGCGCCACCCACCCCGTACTTCTCGCGCAGCACGGCCTCGTCGGTGATCTGGAGCGTGCCGACCCCCTTGAGCGGATACAGCACCCGCACCCCGCGCGCGTCGTCCACCAGCTGGTACAGGTCGCGGTCGCCGGTGACGATGTCCACCGGACCGCGCGCCCGCGCGGTGAACGTACCGATCACGTCGTCCGCCTCGTACGCGGCGACGCCCACGCGCGCGATGCCGATGGCGTCCAGAACGGCCTCGATGACCGGCACCTGCGGGGACAGCGTGTCGGGCACCTCCTCCTCGTCGGGGCCCGACGGACGCTCCTCGGCCACCCGGTGCGCCTTGTAGGAGGGGATCAGCTCCACCCGCCACGCCGGACGCCAGTCGGCGTCCATGCACGCCACCAGATCGTCCGGGTGATGGTCCTTGACCAGGCGGTCGATGAAGTCGAGCAGCCCGCGCACGGCGTTCACCGGCGAGCCGTCCGGGGCCCTGACGGAGTCCGGGACACCGAAGTAGGCGCGGAAGTAGAGGGAGGCGGTATCGAGCAGCATCAGTCGTCCGGTCACGCTCCGCATCATGCCGCACGCCACCGACAGTGCCCCGCAGCCGCATGCCCGCGAGGGCGGGACGCGGCACCCGTCGGACGAGGGGTCCTTGAAGCGGGAGCCACCCGTCGGACGAGGCGGTCCGATTGTGAGGCAGGACACGTAGGTGTTTGCGACCGGTGAAACGGGGGAGGCGCGGCTCCGGAGTGACGCCGGTTGCAGGTTCAGCTGTCAGGAACCCGCGAACCGCCCGACGGGCGCCGCTCCTCTCCCTTGCTGTCGAGCCAAGAGGTACGCGTGTCAACGAGGCTAGAGGCCGAGCATCTGTACAAGGTGTTCGGCAGACGACCGGGCCAGGCGGTCGAGAGACTGCGCCAGAACAAGGCCGAACGTGAGGAGTTGCGTGCCCAGGGCACCACGGCAGCCGTCATCGACGCCTCGTTCACCGTGGAACCCGGCGAGATCTTCGTCGTCATGGGCCTGTCCGGCTCAGGCAAGTCCACCCTGCTGCGCATGCTGAACGGCTTGTCGGAGCCGACCGCCGGAGAGGTGCGATTCGACGGCCAGGACCTCACCGCGCTGTCCGACCGCGAGCTGCGCGAGGTTCGTTCCAAGAAGATCAGCATGGTCTTCCAGCACTTCGCGCTCTTCCCGCACCGCAGCGTTCGCGAGAACGCCGCGTACGGCCTGGAAGTGCAGGGCGTGCCCCGCGCCGAGCGCGAACGCCGCGCCGACGAGGCGCTCGCCCTGTGTGGCCTGGCCGGCTGGGAGCGCTCCTGGCCCGACGAACTGTCCGGCGGCATGCAGCAGCGGGTCGGCCTGGCCCGCGCGCTCGCGACCGACGCCGACCTGCTGCTGATGGACGAGTCCTTCAGCGCACTCGACCCGCTGATCCGCCGTGACATGCAGGACCAGCTGGTGGAGCTGCAGAAGAAGCTGAAGAAGACGATCGTCTTCATCACGCACGACCTCAACGAGGCCATGCGCCTGGGCGACCGCATCGCGGTGATGCGGGACGGCCGCATCGTGCAGATCGGCACCGCGCAGGACATCCTCATCCGCCCCGCCAACGACTACGTCGCCTCCTTCACCCAGGACGTCGACCGCTCCCGGGTGCTGACCGCCGGAGCCGTGATGGAGCGGGAGGTGCGCGGCGACGAGGCCGACTGCGCCTGCGAAACCGCGACGGCGCAGACGCCGTTCACCGACCTGTGCGCGATGAGCGCCCGCGTGACACACCCCGTGGCGGTCCTCGACGGTGAGGGCGCGGTCATCGGCGTAGTGCCCCGGCAGCGACTCGTCGGCTTCATCGGTGACGAGGACGGTGCCCCCGGCGCCTGCGACTCTCCGCGCGGCGAGGGCGAGAAGGTGTTGGCCCGTGCCTAGGATTCCGCTCGGCGAATCGGTCAACAGCGCCGTCGACTGGCTGCTCGCCCATGTGGCCTGGCTGTTCGACTTCTTCAAGGCCGTCTTCACCGGCGCCTATGAGGGCGTCAACGCCGTCCTCCAGGCGCCCGAGCCGCTGTTGCTCGCCGCTATCTTCGCGGTGATCGCCTTCTGGCTGCGCGGCACCGTCGCCGGTGTCCTCACCTTCGTGGGATTCGCCTTCATCGACTCCCTCGAACTGTGGGGCGACTCGATGGTGACGCTGGCCCTGGTCGTCGTCGCCACCGTCATCGCGCTCGTCATAGCCGTGCCCGTGGGCATCTGGGCGGCACGCTCGGACCGGGTCAGCGCCTTCGTGCGCCCGGTCCTCGACTTCATGCAGACGCTGCCCGCGATGATCTACCTCATCCCGGCGATCCTCTTCTTCGGAACCGGCTCCGCCCCCGGCATCGTCGCCACCCTGATCTTCGCGCTCGCCCCCGGCGTGCGCATGACCGAGCTGGGCATCCGCCAGGTCGACAAGGATCTCGTGGAGGCGGCCGAGGCGTTCGGCACCACGCCCCGCAACACCCTGCTGCGCGTCCAGCTGCCGCTGGCGCTGCCCACCGTGATGGCGGGCGTCAACCAGGTGATCATGCTCGGCCTGTCCATGGCCGCGATCGCCGGCATGGTCGGCACCGGCGGCCTCGGCGGCGCCGTCATCGAGGCCATCGGCCAGCTCAACGTCGGTCTCGGCGCCGAGTCCGGTCTCGCCATCGTCATCCTGGCGATCTACCTCGACCGTATGACCAGCGCCCTGGGCACCCAGGTGTCCCCGCTCGGCCGCCGGGCCGCCGCCAAGGCCCGCGCCGCGCAGGGACTGAAGATCTGGTCCTACCGGCCGCGCCCGCAGGTCGCCGTGATCGGTGTCGTCGTCCTGGCCCTGGTGGCCGGTGGCATGGGCATCTTCGGCGGCAGCGGCAAGAGCGGCGGTACGGACACCGTCGCCGACGCCGAGAACGTCGGCAACGGCAAGAAGATCTCCATCGGTTACATCCCCTGGGACGAGGGCGTCGCCTCCACCTTCCTGTGGAAGGAGGTCCTCGAGCAGCGGGGCTTCGAGGTCGAGGCCACGCAGTTCGACGCGGGCCCGCTCTACACCGCGCTCGCGCAGGGCAACATCGACTTCCAGACGGACGCGTGGCTGCCCACCACCCACGACGCGTACTGGAAGAAGTACGGCAAGCAGCTCGAGGACCTCGGTACCTGGTACGAGGAGACGACGCTCGAACTCGCGGTGCCCGCCTACATGGAGGACTTCGACTCCCTCGAGGACCTCAAGGGCAAGGCCGGCACCTTCGGCGGGGAGATCACCGGCATCGAGTCCAGTGCCGGAATGATGGGCCTGCTCAAGGACAAGGTCCTCAAGGGGTACGGCCTGGACAAGGAGTACAAGGTCGTCGACAGCTCCACGCCGGCGATGCTGGCCGAGCTCAAGCGCGCCTACAGCAAGCAGGAACCGGTCGTCGTCACGCTCTGGTCGCCGCACTGGGCGTACAGCGACTACGACCTGAAGAAGCTGAAGGACCCCAAGGGCACCTGGGGCGAGGGCGACGGCGTGCACACCCTGGCGCGCAAGGGCTTCACCGCCGAGAACCCCACCGTCGGCCAGTGGATGAAGGACTTCTCGATGACCGAGGAGGAACTCACCAGCCTGGAGGCCGAGATCAACAAGGCCGGCAAGGGCAAGCAGCAGGATGCCGTCCGCGCCTGGCTCAAGGACCACCCGGGCGTCGTCGACAAGCTGGCGCCGGTGAAGTCCGGTTCCACCGCCGCACCGGCCGAGGCGAAGCGCCCGCTGACCGTCGCGTGGTTCCCCTGGGAGGAGGACATCGCGGTCACCTACCTGTGGAAGAACGTCCTCGAGCGGCGCGGCTACGAGATGAACCTGAAGCAGATGGAGGTCGGCCCGGTCTACACCGGCCTCTCCACCGGCGACATCGACCTCAACTTCGACGCCTGGCTGCCCCATGCCCAGAAGAACTTCTGGGACCAGAGCAAGGACAAGCTGGTCGACCTCGGCACCTGGTACGAGCCGACCTCCCTGGACGTCGCCGTCCCGTCGTACGTCGAGGGCGTCGAGTCCTTCGAGGACCTCAAGGGCAAGGCCGACCTGTTCGACGGGCGGATCATCGGCATCGAACCGGGCACCGGCCAGATGGACCTGCTCAAGAACAAGGTTCTGCCGGGCTACGGCCTGGACAAGGAGTACAAGGTCGTCAACGGCTCCACGCCGGCGATGCTGGCCGAGCTCAAGCGCGCCTATTCCAAGAAGGAGCCCGTCGCGGTCACCCTCTGGTCGCCGCACTGGTCGTACAGCGAGTACG
Organism: Streptomyces incanus; assembly: GCF_042656345.1. NCBI lineage: Bacteria > Bacillati > Actinomycetota > Actinomycetes > Kitasatosporales > Streptomycetaceae > Streptomyces > Streptomyces incanus. The sequence goes on along the minus strand of NZ_JBHSPC010000029.1, from coordinate 4,509 downwards.
AGCTGACCAAGCTGAAGGACGGCAAGAAGCTCTTCGGTGAGGGCAACACCATCCGTACCATCGCGCACAAGGAGTTCCCCGAGCAGTACCCCGAACTCACCAAGTGGATCAAGGGGTTCACGATGAGCGAGGACGAACTCGGCACGCTCGAGAAGAAGATCAAGGACCGGGGCCAGGGCAAGGAGGAGGCGGCCGTCGCCGCCTGGCTCGAGGAGCACCCCGACGTGGTGGGGCGCATGACCCCGCGGTGACGTCGCACCGCCCGCCCCTCGGGGCATGTGCGGGCAAGCCGAACGGGGCCCACCGTCACAACGGGCACGCAACCCGACGGGAACACGATAAGAATCCGGCCAATCACGCAGCGCTACGCCCTCCCCGGGCCTCCGGCCCTCGCCGCGACCTCCCGCCCCTCTTCGGGCGACAATGGTGTAAACACCCCGCATCCTGCGCACATCGAACCGGACGGCTCGCGCATCGGCTGGCGTGAACTGTGGGGTCGTGCGCGATCGCGCATGACGACGACGTGACAGGCGCCTGAAACGGTTTGCCGAACATGCGTAGGGTGCAGACAGCTCAACAGGAGGAGTGCGCCGGGACAACGGGGCACAAGCACGGGACGACGGGTGAAGGAGGGAGCCGGAGCGATGGGCGACCACAAAGAACAGCCGCTGCGCGTGGGCGCGGCCGTGCGGCGGCGACGCCGTGCGCTGGATCTCACGCTTGCCGTCGTGGCCCAGCGCAGCGGCCTGTCGGTCCCGTTCCTGAGCCAGATCGAGAACGAGCGCGCGCGCCCCAGCCAGACCTCCCTGGAGAAGGTCGCCGACGCCCTGCGCACCACCGCCGTGGAACTCCTCGCCGCCGCCGACCCGGCGTGCAGCGTCGACGTCGTCCGCGCGGAGGGCACCGAGCAGTTGCTCGAACCCCGCGTCCGGTCCCTGGTGCGGGGCCATCATCAGATGCACGCTTCCGAGTTCACCGGCGACCATGACGCCGGGCGCGAATTCCAGTTCCGCAACGACCAGTTGATGTACGTGGCGGACGGCGCCGTGGAGATCGAGGCGGAGGGTCGCGCCTACCGCCTCGGCCGCGGCGACACCCTGTACCTCACCGGAGGCGTCCGGCACCGGTGGCGGGCCACGGTTGCGGAGACCCGGCTGGTCGTCGTCGCCGTCGCCGAGCACATCGAGGCGGTCCGGGACAAGCCGCGCCGGTGACAGCCGCGCGCGTCGTCTCCCTCGTCCCGTCCCTCACCGAGGCCGTGGCGCTGTCCGCTCCCGGCGCCCTGGTCGGCGCCACCGACTGGTGCACGCACCCGGCCGGCCTGGACGTCGTACGGATCGGCGGCACGAAGAACCCGGACGTGGGCCGGATCGCCGCCCTCGCCCCCGATCTGGTGATCGCCAACGAGGAGGAGAACCGCGCACCCGATCTCGACGCCCTGCGTGCGGCGGGCCTCGAGGTGCTGGTGACGGAGGTGCGGACACTGCCCCAGGCTTTCGGCGAGCTGGCCAGGGTGCTCACGGCGTGCGGTGCGGCCGGCCGTCCCCGGTGGCTGGACGACGCCGAAGCCGTCTGGGAAGCGGTGGTACCCCTCACACCCCGCCGGACCGCGGTCGTGCCGGTCTGGCGGCGGCCCTGGATGGTGCTGGGCCGCGACACCTTCGCCGGCGACCTGTTGTCCCGCCTCGGCGTCGACCACCTCCACTCGGATCACCCGCAACGCTATCCCCGTGTGCCCCTGGACGAATTGCGCGCGGCGGCCCCGGACCTCGTCGTACTGCCCGACGAGCCGTACCGCTTCACCGCCGACGACGGCCCGGACGCCTTCCCCGGACTGCCCTGCGCCCTGGTCGGCGGCCGGCACCTCACCTGGTACGGGCCGTCGCTGGCCGAGGCGGCGGCGGTGCTGCCCCGGGAGCTGCGAGCGGCAGGCCGTCGGCAGCACCGCGCGACATAAGCTGGCGTGATGAGTACGAGGGACGACCACGCGGGACATCGGCCGGTGACCGCGGGGCCCCTCGCGCACCGGGTGCCGGACCTCGGGGCGCTGGAGCTGCTGCTGGCGGTGGCGCGCGTCGGGAGCCTGGGCGGCGCGGCGCGCGAACTGGGCATCACCCAGCCCGCGGCCAGCAGCCGGGTCCGGTCCATGGAGCGGCAGCTCGGCGTGGCGCTGGTGGACCGCTCACCGCGCGGATCGCGCCTGACCGACGCCGGAGCGCTGGTCACCGACTGGGCACGGCGGATCGTGGAGGCCGCGGAGGTCTTCGATGCCGGCGCGCAGGCGCTGCGGGACCGCCGGGACTCACGGCTGCGGGTGGCGGCGAGCATGACGATCGCCGAGTATCTGCTGCCGGGCTGGCTGCTCGCGCTGCGCGCGCAGCGGCCGGACACGGCGGTGTCCCTGCTGGCCGGGAACTCCGCGACGGTCGCGGAGCGGCTGCTGGCGGACGAGGCGGACGTGGGGTTCGTGGAAGGGCTGACCGTGCCCACGGGCCTGGACTCCGCAGTGATCGCCCACGACCGGCTGATCGTGGTGACGGCGCCGTCCCACGCCTGGGCCCGCCGCCGTCGTCCGCTCGCCGCCGAGGAGCTGGCGACCACTCCGCTGATCCTGCGCGAGGAGGGCTCCGGCACCCGACAGGTCCTGGACACCGCGCTGGGCGGTCTGGCCCGCCCGCTGATCGAGCTGTCCTCCACGACCGCGGTGAAGGCCGCGGCGGTCAGCGGCGCGGGCCCGGCCGTCCTCAGCGAACTGGCCGTCGGGGAGGAGCTGGCGATGCGCCGCCTCATCCGCGTTCCCGTGGACGGCATCGCCCTGGCCCGCGAACTGCGCGCGGTCTGGCCGACCGGCCACCGCCCCACGGGCCCGGCCCGCGACCTGCTGACCCTGACCCGCGGTTGAACACCTCGCGCGCCGGGCACGCGGGTGGTCAGTGGTCGGGGTGCCGTCGCCGCCCGCGTGGGTCACGGTGTGGTGGCCGCCTGGATCAGGTGGCGTACGACCCGCAGGTCCTCGCCCAGCTCCGGATGCCATTGCACGCCCAGCACCCATGCGGCGGACCGGAGTTCGACCGCTTCCACGGTCCCGTCCGCCGCGTACGCCGACGGGATCAGGCCCTCGCCGAGGTGGTCCACCGCCTGGTGGTGGAAGGTCGGTACGGAGGTCTCCTCCGGGACGGCGTCGGCGTACCGGGTGCCCGGCACCGGCTTGACCGGGTGCAGGCCGATGATCCCCGGCGCCCCCTGGTGGCCGTCGAGGTGCTGGACGAGGGTGCCGCCCAGGGCGACGTTCAGCAGCTGCATGCCCCGGCAGATCCCGAGCAGCGGAACACGGCGGTCCAGCGCCGCCCGGATCAGGGCGAGCTCCCAGGTGTCCCGGGCGCGGTCGGGCGGCCCGGTGCGCGGGTCGGGCTCGGCGCCGTAGCGGACCGGCTCCACGTCCGGGCCGCCCGCGACGACCAGCCCGTCGAGCCTGGCCACCGTCGCCGCCGCGTGCTCGGGCGCGTCCGGTGGGAGCATCGCGGCCAGCCCGCCGGCCCGCTGCACCAGCCGCGGATACCCGAGGGGCAGCAGTGCGGCGTCCAGCTGCCACGCGCCCCACCGCACCCCGGACTCCTCGTACGTGCTGATGCCGATCAGCGGCCTGGTCGTCATGCCGTGCTCCTCCGTCTCCGACGCCGGTCCGGTCCTGCCCGGTCCCGTGCGGCCCCGCCCAGCCAGTCCCGGGACAACTCTGCCCCGGCCGCCGCCGGCGCCGCGAGCTCTTCCTCCGGCGCCTTCGCCACCGGATGCACCAGCGGCCGCATGTGGCCAGAAGCTCCAGCAGCAGCCCGAGGAGGACCTTCCGTGGCAGACCCCACACCCCCGCTCGGTGTCGAGGAGCTGCACGCCCTCGTCGCGGGCGGTGAGATCGACACGGTCGTCCTGGCTTTCCCGACATGCAGGGGCGGCTCCAGGGCAAGCGGTTCGCCGTGCGCTTCTTCCTCGACGAGGTGCTCCGGCACGGCGCCGAGGGCTGCACCTACCTGCTCGCCGTCGACTCCAGGGCGGATGCCAGTGCTCTGACCCACAGGTTTGGCCTTAAGTCGCAGTGACGCTAGTTTGTGAGCGTGACCACGACGTGTGTGAAGCGGGCGTTCAAGTACCGCTTCCATCCGACCGGTGCGCAGGCGGCGGAGCTGTCGCGCACGTTCGGCTGCGTGCGCAAGGTCTACAACCTCGCCCTCGCCGCCCGTACCGAGGCGTGGGCGCGGCAGGAGCGGGTCAACTACAACGCCACCTCGGCCATGCTGACCGCGTGGAAGAAGACCGAGGAACTCGCCTACCTCAACGACGTGTCCTCCGTGCCGTTGCAGCAGACGCTGCGCCACCTGCAGAACGCGTTCACCCACTTCTTCGGCAAACGGTCCCAGTACCCCCGCTTCAAGAGCCGGAAGAAGTCCCGCAAGTCCGCCGAGTACACCACCAGCGGTTTCCGCTTCCGCGAGGGGAAGCTGACGCTGGCGAAAA
>NZ_JBHSPC010000028.1:43257-86186 GCF_042656345.1 Streptomyces incanus | reverse complement strand
GGCGGACGTCATCACGGCCTCGGTACGCAGCGGGTTGATCTCCGAGACAGCACCGACGAACGTGGTCTTGCCCACGCCGAAGCCGCCCGCCACCACGATCTTCGCGGAGGTGGTGGAGCGGGAAGGACCGCCGCTAGAGCTTGCGAAGTCCACTGAGCACCCTTTCGAGCAGTGTCACGTCTGGCTGGCCGCCGGCGCTCTCGTCGCCGCCGGGCTGATGGATGGCGACCAGTCCTGCCTCCGCCAAGTCGGCGACGAGAATCCTGGCCACGCCGAGAGGGATGGTCAGCAGGGCCGAGATCTCGGCCACCGACTTGATCTCTCGGCAGAGGTGGCAGATCCGCTGATGCTCGGGCAACTGGCCCTGCATCTGGTGCGGCTGCGCGGTGGTGTGCACCAGTGCCTCGATGGCGAGCTGGTACCGCGGCCTGGTGCGGCCGCCCGTCATCGCGTACGGGCGCACCAGGGGATTGTTCGACGCCCCGGCGGGCGCCGGCTCTGGGGTGCGGCGCTGCGGCTGCACGGGCTGGGTGTGCGGCGCATGCGGCTGCTCGTACGGCGAAGGGCCGGGGCCCTGCGGCATGTACGGCCGGCCGTGGTTCGGCGGAGAGGAATAGCCGTACCGGTTCTGGGAACCGTCGTTGTGACCCCGCGCGGGGTCGTACGACCAGTCGCCCGTAGACGATCCGCCTGGTGGTGTAGCCACTTTCTCCTCCTCCGACTGTGCCTGGCACCCATCACGTGGGAGCCGCGTCCCGAAACCTTACGGCCACGGGACGCGAAACCGCACCGTCCGTTTGTCAGTTGAGCAGGCTCCCCTGGAGTTCCGCGCGAAGGTCCGGGGTCAGGACCGTACCGGCACGGTCGACGAGGAGGGCCATCTCGTACCCGATGAGGCCGATGTCCGCATCGGGGTGTGCGAGAACGGCGAGTGAGGAACCATCGGAAATGGACATGAGGAACAGGAATCCCCGCTCCATCTCCACAACCGTCTGGTTCACACTGCCGCCCTCGAAGATCCGGGAGGCGCCTGCGGTCAGCGACGTCAGCCCGGAGGCCACGGCCGCGAGCTGGTCCGCGCGGTCGCGGGGAAATCCTTCGGACATCGCCAGAAGGAGTCCGTCGGCGGAGACCACCACCGTGTGGGACACCCCCGGGGTGTTGTCCACGAAGTTGGTGATCAACCAGTTCAGGTTCTGTGCCGCCTGGCTCATCGGGCTCACACTAACGCTCCTGGTTGTAGGTGCTGTCAGGACCACTGCGGTGATTCCCAGTGGCCTGGCCGTTCGTTTCACTGCTTGCGTTGCGGCCTTGTTGGACGCCGCGCCGCAGGTTGCTCAGCCTGCCCCGGATGTCCTCCGGGGCGCGGGAGACCTGGGGGCCTCCCTGAGGGGTGGTTTCGGCGGCGCCCTCGACCAGGTTGGCCTTGGGAACACGTCGCGGCAGCCCGGATGAGGTCACCCCGCCCGCCTTGGGCCTCCGCAGCGAGGACGCCTGCTGCCAGCGCTCGTCGTTCGCCGAACGCCAGGAGCTGTCGCCGTCACCCTGCTGGGCCGGAGTCGAAGTGGCGGCGGGAGCCGGAGCCTTGGGCTCCTGGTTCGCACGCCGCTTCTGACCGGCGCCGCCCGTGGAGGCTCCACGGCGCGGAAGTCCGGCATCGGTCAGCTCGTGGGAGGCGGAGTGGGCCGGACCCGGACGGTCGAAGCCTACGCTGTCCTGCGCCGTTGCGTCAGCGGCCGGTGCGGACCCCGCTTCCGGGGACGCCGCGGGGTACTGCGCCGGGTAACCGTTCTGGTAGCCGTCCTGCTGCGGCCAGTCGTCCTGCGGACGCTGCTCGCCGAAGCCCGGGAACGTCCCGGGGCCGGCCGGGCCACCCGTCGCCCGGTCGTCCCGGGCCGGCTCCGCGTAGGAGCCGGCCGGGTAGCCGCCGTTCGACGAGAAGGAGTCGTTCTGCGGCAGGTCGGCGCCCGGCGCGTAGTACGGCTCGTCGTACGCCGGTTGCTGCTGTCCTTCGTACTGCGGCTGCTGCCCGTTGCCGTACGCCTGCTGGTCGAAACCGGCGGGCTCCTGCTCCGGGTAGCCGGCCGGCGCGCCCTCGAAGTTCCGGGTGTCACCGGCGCCCTGGCCATCGCCGTAGCCCTGCGGGGCGGCGGCGAACTCGTCGGGGTAGGCAGCCTGGTCGGAGCCGTTCTGGTCGCCGGGCGCCTGGGGGTCGGGCAGCGCGGGCGGCTGGCCCTGCGGGTCCAGGGCCGCCCGTCGCTCCCCGCGCATCAGCGAACGGCCGACCGGGTCCAGGTCGCGGAGGTCGTCCGGGACCTCGTAGCGGCTGTCGTCGAAGCCGAGTTCCGCCGCCGTGCGCAGCGGCTGCTGCTGTTGCTGGCTGAAGTCCTCGCCCGGGTAGGTCCTCTGCTCCGGGATGATCTGGGAGACCGTGAACTCGTCGGGGGCGGACTGCGTCTCGCCACCGCCACCATGGGTGATCGCGTCCGGCAGCATGACCAGCGAGGTCGTACCGGCCTGCTCGCCCGAGGGGCGCAGCTGGACCCGGATGCCGTGCCGGTCGGACAGCCGGCCGACCACGAACAGGCCCATGCGCTGCGAGATCGCGGCATCGACGGTCGGCGGGTTGGCCAGCTTGTGGTTGATGTCCGCGAAGTCCTCGGGGGTCAGGCCGATGCCCTTGTCGTGGATCTCGATCATCACGCGGCCGTCGGGAAGACGGGTCGCGGTGACACGGACCTTGGTCTGCGGGGAGGAGAACGTGGTCGCGTTCTCCAGCAGCTCGGCCAGCAGGTGCACGAGGTCGGTCACCGCGCGGCCGTGGATCTCGGCCTCGGGAACGCCGGACAGTTCGATGCGCTCGTACTGCTCCACCTCGGAGGAGGCGGCGCGGATCACGTCGACCAGCGGGACCGGCTGGTCCCAGCGGCGGCCCGGCTCCTCGCCGGCGAGGACGAGGAGGTTCTCGCCGTTGCGGCGCATACGGGTGGCCAGGTGGTCCAGCTTGAAGAGGTGCTCCAGCTGGTCCGGGTCGGCCTCGTTGTTCTCCAGGCCGGTGAGCAGGGTCAGCTGGCCCTCGATCAGCGACTGGTTGCGGCGCGAGAGGTTGGTGAAGATCGCGTTGATGTTGCCCCGCAGCAGGGCCTGCTCGGAGGCGAGCCGCACGGCCTCGCGGTGGACCTGGTCGAAGGCGCGGGCGACCTCACCGATCTCGTCCGTGGAGTTGATCGGGATCGGGGAGACCCGGGTGTCGACCCGGCCGGGGTCGGTACGGGAGAGCTGGTCGACCAGCATCGGCAGCCGCTGCTCGGCGATGCCGAAGGCGGCGTTGCGCAGTCGGCGCATGGAGTGGCTCATCTGGCGCGCGACCATGCCGGCCAGGATGAACGCGGCGAGCAGGGCGATCACGACGGCGCCGCCGGTGATGAAGGCGTCGCGCTGAGCGGCGCCGGCGATGGCGGCCGCCTCGTCCACCGCGGTGTCCGCGAGGTCCGACTCGATCTCGCGGTAGCCGTCGAACTTGAGGGTGTTGACCGCCCAGTAGTTCTCCACGGTGATGCCGCGGCCGGCCATCTCGGTGCGGGCGGCCGGGTCCGTGGTGCCGAGCCGCGCGACCTCCGAGATCAACGTGACCGGGTTCTCGGGCGGCGGCACGTAGTCCGGGTCCGAGGCGGCGTTCTCCTTGGCCAGGGCCGCGCCGTCGGCCTTTATGTCCTGCTCGAGCTGCTTCAGCTTGGTCGTGTCGGCCTCGGTGCCACCGCCGATGTACTCCTGGACGGCGATGTTCTCGAGGTAGGCATAGGACGAAAGCGCGACCCGCTGGCTGGCGAGCTGACTGTCGGTGGGGCCGGGCTTCACCAGCAGATGCGTACCGATGGACCGCTGGAGCGACAGTGCCGCCTTGCTCAACGAGATCGCGTAGACCGTACGGCCGTAGCTGGTGACGTTGCCGGTGCCCAGGCTGAGTTCGTTGGCGAACTGCATCAGCGGGTTGGCTATCTGGACGTAGCCCTCTTCGGTCTCCACGCCCTTGAGCTTGGAGGTGTACGCGGCCTGGCGCAGCGGCGTGAGCTTGGGCTCCGCCGCGCGCAGCAGCTCCAGCCGGCGCTCCAGGCCCGCCTTGGCGGGCATGGCCTGGGCCGCCACGTCGAAGTCGTCGGCGGCCTTGTCCGTCGCGGCACGCGCCTTGACGACGGTCGGATCGTCCTGTCCCTCGCCCCGCAGCAGCGGGGCCGCGGTGAGGTCCCGCTCGAGGTAGAGGGCGTCGGCGTAGGTGAGGGAGGCCCGCACCAGACGCGCGGTGTTCTCCGCGTCCTCGGCCTCCTGCCAGGTGTTGATCGAGCCCTTCACCTGGAAGCCGCCCATGACCAGGCCGACCAGCACGGGTATGAGCAGGATCGCGTTCAGCCTGGTGGCCACCCGCCAGTTGCGGGGGGAGAAACGGCCGCCGCTCGGGGCGGTCGCGGCCGTCGGTTGCGCGTCGTGCACGGGGGCGGGAGCCGCTGCGCGCGGCGGCGGGGTGAAGTTGCCCCGGGCCGACGGCTCGGGACTGTTCGTGCTTCGCCTCACTCGACCAACAACCTCTCAGCGGTCGGCACCAACGGTGTGCCGCAGTGTCTCAGAGCCCGGCGGGCCAACGACTGCTGAGTGCGTCTTTGACCAATGGGCAGTCCAGGCATTCCAGCATGCCCACCAGTTCTCTTCCAAACAGCGGAAGGGAGGGTTCCGGCGTGATGTGTGCCGCAGATAAAACGGTCAAAAAGAATGAGCCCCGTCAAAAGGCGGGGCGGCCGTACGCACAGTGGCACCGCTCGAACGCGTCGCGTGTCGACCCCGGCCGATTCCTCTGCCGAAACGTTATGAACGCCGGGGCCCGCCGTGTCCAAGGACACAGCCGGCCCCGGCGCGTCTACGACAACTGCTGTATGCCGTTGGTGCCTTCGGCTACCGGAGGCGGGCCATGAGGGCGTGCTCGACCAGAGTGATCAGCGCGCTCTTGGCGTCCGAGCGGTGCCGGGCGTCGGTGGTGATGATCGGGGCGTCGGGCCCGATCTGCAGCGCCTCACGCACCTCTTCCGGCTGGTAGGGCTGCTGTCCGTCGAAGCCGTTGAGGGCGACGACGAACGGCAGTCCGCTGTTCTCGAAGTAGTCGACGGCCGGGAAGCAGTCCGCCAGTCGGCGGGTGTCCACCAGCACGACCGCGCCGATGGCGCCGCGCACCAGGTCGTCCCACATGAACCAGAAGCGGTCCTGGCCGGGTGTACCGAAGAGGTACAGGATCAGGTCCTGGTCCAGGGTGATACGGCCGAAGTCCATGGCCACCGTCGTGGTGGTCTTGTCCCCGGTGTGGGTGAGGTCGTCGATGCCCGCGCTGGCGGACGTCATCACGGCCTCGGTACGCAGCGGGTTGATCTCCGAGACAGCACCGACGAACGTGGTCTTGCCCACGCCGAAGCCGCCCGCCACCACGATCTTCGCGGAGGTGGTGGAACGGCTTTCGGAGACCGTCCCGCCGCTAGAGCTTGCGAAGTCCACTGAGCACCCTTTCGAGCAGTGTCACGTCCGGTGCGCCGGTGGTCTCGTCGCCGCCCGGCTGATGGATGGCCACGAGACCCGCCTCCGCGAGGTCCGCCACCAGGATCCGGGCCACGCCCAGCGGCATGTTCAGGAGCGCCGAGACCTCGGCGACCGACTTCACCTCACGGGTCAGGTGGCAGATGCGCTGGTGCTCCGGGAGGAGCCCCATGAGTGCTGCCGGGTCGGCCGTCGTACTGATCAGTGCCTCGATGGCCAGCTGATAGCGCGGCCTGGTCCGGCCACCGGTCATCGCATAGGGACGTACCAGTGGTTGGTCGCCCTCGTCCTCGTACGGCTCCGCGTACGGATCATGAGAAGCGGGGGGCGGGGTCATTGATCCTCCGGGCGGGACAGCAAGTCGGTCGGTCAAGCCGTCTGAGGGGGCCGGTGGGGGGATTGTGGCGGCCGGACGGTGATTTGGTGAGACGGGTGGTGCCGGGGCCGGTCAGTGGAGCAGACTTCCCTGTAGCTCAGCGCGCAGGTCCGGGGTGAGGACCGCCCCCGCGCGGTCGACCAGGAGCGCCATCTCGTAGCCGACGAGACCGATGTCGCAATCGGGGTGGGCCAGGACGGCCAGGGACGAACCGTCCGAGACGGACATGAGGAAGAGGAAACCCCGCTCCATCTCGACGACCGTCTGTGCGACGTTGCCGCCTTCGAAGATGCGGGAGGCGCCGGCGGTCAGGGAGGTCAGTCCCGACGCCACGGCCGCGAGCTGGTCCGCGCGGTCGCGCGGGAAGCCCTCCGACATCGCCAGGAGGAGACCGTCGGCGGACACGACGACGGTGTGGGACACCCCGGGGGTGTTGTCCACGAAGTTGGTGATCAACCAGTTGAGGTTCTGTGCCGCCTGGCTCATCGGGCTCAACTAACGCTCCTGCTGGTGAGTGGGTCGGGGGAAGCTGCCGGTCTGGGACGACGAACCGGCCTGACGACCCTGTGCGATACCTCGACGGAGATTGGTCAGTCGGCCGCGTACGTCATCGGGCGCACGGGAGACCTGCGGACCGCTCTGGTGGGACTGCTGCTGAGCCGTGCCCGGGACGAGGTTCGCCTTGGGCACCCGGCGCGGCAGACCGGATGTGGTGACGCCGCCCGCGGCCGGCTTCCGGACGCGTTCGGCCTGCCGGACCAGTTCGTCGTTGGGCGAGCTGCGCCAGGTGGCGGCAGCGGACCGCTGTGGGCCGGTCGGCCCCTGCGGCTGCTGCGGTGACTGCTGCTGCGGTGACTGCTGTTGCGGCTGCTGGGCCGGAGCCGGGGGATTGCCCTGCTCCTCCTGTGCACCATGGAACCAGTTGGTCTCCAGGGTGTCGTACAGCGGGGTGCGCCCGTCGCCGGGACCGGACGCCGGCGGCAGCGCCCAGGCGTCGCTCTGCCCGCGGCCGTTGTCGGGCCGCTGCGGGGTGGCCGCATGGCCCGGCTGGGGACGGTCCGGCCGCTGCTGCGGGGCCAGGGGACGCTGGTTGCCGAGGCCGGGTTCCTGCGCCCCGTTCATCTGCGGACGCTCGAACTGGCCGGTGGAGGCCGGGTCCGCGTGGTTCGGCCGCTCCGGGGCAGGGTACCGCGCGGGAGCGCCGTCGCCCTGGCCCGGGTACTGGCCGGTGGAACCGTTGGCGTACGAGCCGTTGCCGTAGGACCCACCGGCGTAGCCCTGCTGGGCCGGGAACTGGCCGGTGTGGGACGGGTTCTGCCCGTTGCCCTGACCGTTGTTGCCCTGCCCGCTGTAGCGGTCCGCCGGGGCGCCGTAGAGGTCGCCGCTGACGAACTGGCCCGTGTCCTGGCCGCCGTTCGCGCCGGGCCCGCCGTACTGGCCGGTGTGCTGCGGGGCGCCGGCACCGGGGGCGCCGTGGCCCTGCCGGTCGTCGAACCGGGGCATCTCGGAGGTGGCGCCCGCACCGTGCTGGCCGTCGAACCGCGGCATGGCGTTCGTCCGGGCGGTGTCCGGCTCGTCGTGGCCGCGCGGGGCGTCCAGCGAAGCCCGGGGCACCGGCGGCTGGGCGTTCTCGTCACTCCAGCTGGGCACCCGCGGCTGCTGCTGGTCGCCGCCGGGCAGCTCTGCGCGCGGACCGTTGCCGCGCGGCGGCAGCTGCGGGCGACGGCCGCGCTCGGCGTTGCCCTTGCTCCGCTGCTGGGGCACGTCGCCCCGGGCGCCGAACATGTTCTGGCTCTGCGCACCGCCCTGACCCGCGGACTGCGTTCCCTGCGGGGCGCCCGGGGCCTGGCCGCCGTAGCCGGCACCCGCGCCGGCCGGGGCCGGGCGGCCCTGCGACGGAGCGCCGCCCTGCTCGAACAGCGACGGAGTGGACGACCTGCCCGGCTGGCCCTGCGGACCCCGCGCCCCGCCCGGGGCACCCGGGCGGCCCTGGCCGTCCCGTCCGGGCAGTGCGGCCCGCGGACCCTGACCGGCGGCGAGCCGGCCACCGCCGGGCGCACCGGCACCGAGAGCACCGCCACCGGACTGGCCACCACCGGCGGACCGGCGGGCCGCCGCGGCACCGGCCGCGGCCTGCGCGGCGGCGGGACCGCCGACACCCGGCTGACCGGGCTTGCCCTGGGGCTTCTTGCCGCCCTGGGCGACATCGACGGGCAGCATGACCAGTGCGGTCGTACCGCCGGAGTCGGACGGGCGAAGCTGGATCCGGATGCCGTGCCGCTGCGACAGCCGGCCGACCACGAACAGACCCATGCGGCGGGAGACGGAGACGTCGACGGTGGGCGGCGAGGCGAGCCGCTCGTTGATCGCCGCCAGGTCCTCCGGGGACAGGCCGATACCGGTGTCGTGGATCTCGATCAGCACGCGGCCGTCGGGCAGCGCGTGACCGGTGACCTTGACCTTGGTCTGCGGGGAGGAGAACGAGGTCGCGTTCTCCAGCAGCTCGGCGAGCAGGTGGACGAGGTCGTTGACGACCCGGCCGGCCACTTCGGTGGTCGGCACGGCGGCCAGTTCGATGCGCTCGTACTGTTCCACCTCGGACGCGGCGGCACGGAGCACGTCGACCAGCGGGACCGGTCGGGTCCACCGTCGTCCGGGCTCCTCACCCGCGAGAACCAGCAGGTTCTCACCGTTCCGGCGCATACGGGTGGCGAGGTGGTCCAACCTGAACAGCGAGGACAGCTGGTCCGGGTCGGCCTCGCGGGACTCCAGTTCGGAGATCAGCGACAGCTGGCGCTGGATCAGACCCTGGGAGCGGCGCGAGAGGTTGGTGAACATCGCGTTGACGTTGCCCCGCAGCAGGGCCTGCTCGGCGGCGAGGCGGACCGCCTCGCGGTGCACGTCGTCGAAGGCCGCGGCCACACGGCCGATCTCGTCCCGGGAGTGCACACCGACCGACTCCACGGACGTGTCGACGTCCTGCGGGTCGGACTCGGACAGCTGCTTGACCAGCTCGGGCAGACGTTCCTGGGCGACCTTGGTCGCGGTGTCCTCGAGGCGGCGCAGCGAGCGGATCATGGAGCGGGCCATGACGAAGGCGCCGACCAGCGAGACGCCGAGCACGATCAGGATCAGCGCACCGGAGATGATCGCGTCCTGCTCGGTGGCGTTGCGCAGCTCGCGGGCCTTCTGTTCCATCTCCTCGAGCAGACGGAGCTCGACGTTCTTCATCTGCTGGATCTTGGTGGAGCTGTCGTCCAGCCAGTCACGGTAGGACCGCTTGCTCATCGACCCCAGACCGTCGGCCGACACCAGGGCACGGCCCGCGTACTTGTCGGTGGCCTGGATCGTGTCGTTGCCCTCCTCGACGGGCGCCAGCAGCTCGGTGGCCGGGTCCTCGCCGTAGATGCTCTTGAAGCTGCGCACCTCGGACTTCTGGCTCTCCAGCGCCGACTCGGCGTAGAGCCGGTCGTTCTCGGCGAGATCGCCGAAGCTGGTGTTGTTGGCGGGCAGTGCCGCCGCGAGGACCGCGCGCTGGATCGACGCGTACTCCTTGGCGGCGGAGAAGGCCCCCAGGGCGCGCGTGCGCTGGATCATCTCGGAGTTGCTGGTCGCCTCGGCCATGTCCTGGGAGAGGTCGATCAGGTTCTCGATCAGGCGGTGGTACGCCTCGACGGTCTGGGTGGAGTTGCCCTCCGCCACATAGGCCGTGTTGCGGATCTTTTCGAGGTCGCCCAGGTTGCCGGCGAGCTGGACGAGGTTTTCGCGGACACCGGTGAGATTGCCGTCCCGGCTGGCGTTGTTGATCTCCTCGGAGCTGTCGAGGAAGTTCTTCCGGGCGCGGTCGGTCTTCTCGCGGTGGCCCTTGACCCCGAAGTCGGTGGCCTTGCCGCCGTGCGCCAGCGGGCCGGCCGACTGGTCGCGCTCCTCCTGGAGCGCGGCGGCGAGCTCGGTCGCCTGCTGGGTCATGTCCGTCAGCAGCTTCATGTTGTCGAGCTGCTGGATGTCGTCCATCGACTGGTTGATACGCAGGGCGCCCAGCGAGGTGGCCGCGACCACCGGGAGCGCGAGCAGCGACACCAGGCGGGTGGAGATCCGCCAGTTGCGCAGGGCTGCGCGCGATCCCGGGCCGGTGGGGCTCTTCGGGGGCTTCTGCGGAGCCGGGGGTGTCCCCTCCGACCCTGCGGGCTTGGCGCCGGGGCGGCCGGGCCGTGCTCCGCCTTCACCGTTCGTCGCCGGACCCTGGTTCTGGTTCTGGGCGTGCTGGGGCGAGGAGCCGGCGGCCGTGGGGCCATTGCCGCCGTGCTCCGGCTCCGCCGAAGCGCTGCCATCCCTCTTGAAACGTCCCTGCACTAGCGTCGCAACCTCTGGACCAGGCGTCCCTCCGCGCGAACGGCGGGACACGGTGTCGGCGTCATAGGGGCGCCCTGAATACGCCCCCGTGGTGGTCGTGAGTGACCGGCGCGGGTTCCCCCTTGCTTCACCGCCACGATGGCGCGTTTGCGCGCCCCCTGTGCGCCGGATCGGAATCTGCGGCGGTCGCTGGAATTCCAGCACAGTGCGGGATCTCCCAACAAGGCCCATGGGGCATGCCGTGACGTACATGACACCACGTGAGGGATGGGTTACCCGGCGTAGAAAGTGATCTCGAGCAAAGGGGGCGAATGAGGGTGATTCCGCCGGGTCGATCCGGTGTCCCAGTCGCGATGATCAGGAGCGGAATGGTGGGTTCAGGAGGTCAATGTCCGTTTCGGGGGAGTGGGGCGCCGGTCCGGATTGAGGCGGTTTGACCGTTGATCCGTGAGCAAACTCACACGCGTATCGCGGTCTCCGGCGCCGGTCGGCGGGGAATCGCATGTTTAGCCTGGCGCTTTACAGAAATGGCAAAACAGACAACCCGCGCCCGACGGGTGGTCCCCGGACCCCGCCGGACGCCCGTGAACAGGACAGGGTCGAGTAAACAGTGAAGACGACGACGATGTTCCACAAGATCGCCAACCCGCGGCGCACGACGCTGGCGCACCTCGACGGCGCCGCCGAACTGCAGACGCCGGTCCACCAGGAGCACACCGTCGAACTCCCGGCCCAGACTGCCAATCCCAGGCGCACCATCCTCATGGAGATCCCGACCGCGGCCGGCGCCGCGAACCAGTAGGGCCTGTCGCCGGTACCTCTCCGGTACCGGCACCGACTGGTACGGGCACCGGCCCCGAAATGCTCAAAGGCCCCGGAGGCGTCCGCAGCGGCCCGGAGCAGCCGGACCAGCCCCGCGGCGTCCCCTCCTCCAGGGGGCGCCGCTCTTCGCTGTGCCCGCTGCCGCGCCCGGCCGATACGCGTGCAGCGCGAGGGGCGGTACGCGGGTGAATGCGCGAGGCACGCACCCCCTGCCGCGTTAGCCTGGAGCGTCAGACTCCAGCCAGCTCAGTCAAGGGGCCAAGCATCCCGTGCGCATCGCCAGATTCTCCATCGACGGGAACGTCGCCTTCGGCGCGGTCGAGGGTGACCAGCAGGACGAGCTCGTCCTGGACATCATCAAGGGCATCCCGTTCACGGACTTCGAACTCTCCGGCACCAAGGTCCCGGTGAGCAAGGTCAGGATGCTGCCCCCGGTGCTCCCCAACAAGGTGGTCGCCTTCGGCCGCAACTACGCGGAGCACGCCAAGGAGATGGGCAACGAGGTGCCCGACGCCCCGTTCGCCTTCTTCAAGCCCGCCACCTCGGTGATCGGCCCCGGCGACGAGATCCAGTACCCCTCCTTCTCCCAGGAGGTGCACCACGAGGCCGAACTGGCCGTGGTGATCGGCCGGCTCTGCCGCGAGGTCCCGCGCGAGCGCGTCAAGGACGTGATCTTCGGCTACACCTGCGCCAACGACGTCACCGCCCGCGACGTCCAGCGGCGCGAGACGCAGTGGGCGCGCGCCAAGGGCTTCGACACCTCCTGCCCGCTCGGCCCCTGGGTGGAGACGGAGCTGGACCTCGCCGCCGCCTCGGACCTCACGCTCCAGCTCACGGTCAACGGCGAACAGCGCCAGCTCGCCCGCACCAGCGAGATGATCCACTCCATCGAGGACCTGATCGTCAACATCTCCGAGGCGATGACGCTGCTCCCCGGAGACGTGATCCTCACGGGCACCCCGGCCGGCGTCGGCCCCCTCAACGTCGGCGACGAGGTCGCCGTCACCATCGAAGGCATCGGCACTCTCACCAACAAGGTTGTCAAGCGTGGCTAGCGCATCAGGCTCCCCCGTCCGCGTCCGTTTCTGTCCGTCGCCCACCGGCAACCCCCACGTGGGACTGGTCCGCACCGCCCTGTTCAACTGGGCGTTCGCCAAGCACCACCAGAGCAGCGGTGCCCAGTTCGTATTCCGCATCGAGGACACCGACGCGGCCCGCGACTCCGAGGAGTCGTACACCCAGCTCCTCGACGCGATGCGCTGGCTCGGCTTCGACTGGGACGAGGGCCCCGAGGTCGGCGGCCCGCACGCGCCGTACCGCCAGTCCCAGCGCATGGACATCTACGCCGACGTCGCCGGCAAGCTCCTGGACGCCGGCCACGCCTACCGCTGCTACTGCTCCCAGGAGGAGCTGGACACCCGCCGCGAGGCCGCCCGCGCCGCCGGCAAGCCCTCCGGGTACGACGGCCACTGCCGCGAGCTGACCGACGCCCAGGCCGAGGAGTACAAGGCCCAGGGCCGCGAGCCGATCGTCCGCTTCCGGATGCCCGACGAGGCGATCACCTTCACCGACCTGGTCCGCGGCGAGATCACCTACCTCCCGGAGAACGTCCCGGACTACGGCATCGTGCGCGCCAACGGCGCCCCGCTGTACACCCTGGTCAACCCGGTCGACGACGCCCTGATGGAGATCACCCACGTCCTGCGCGGCGAGGACCTGCTCTCCTCCACCCCGCGCCAGGTCGCGCTGTACAAGGCGCTGACCGAGCTCGGCATCGCGAAGCGGACCCCGGCCTTCGGCCATCTGCCGTACGTGATGGGCGAGGGCAACAAGAAGCTCTCCAAGCGCGACCCCCAGGCGTCGCTCAACCTCTACCGCGAGCGCGGCTTCCTGCCCGAGGGTCTGCTCAACTACCTCTCCCTGCTCGGCTGGTCGCTCTCCGCGGACCAGGACATCTTCACGATCGAGGAGATGGTCGCGGCCTTCGACGTCAGTGACGTCAACCCCAACCCGGCCCGCTTCGACCTCAAGAAGTGCGAGGCGATCAACGCCGACCACATCCGTCTGCTCGATGTGAAGGACTTCACCGAGCGCTGCCGCCCCTGGCTGAAGGCCCCCGTCGCCCCCTGGGCCCCGGAGGCCTTCGACGAGGCCAAGTGGCAGGCCATCGCGCCGCACGCGCAGACCCGCCTGAAGGTGCTGTCGGAGATCACCGACAACGTCGACTTCCTGTTCCTGCCGGAGCCGGTCCTCGACGAGGCCTCCTGGGCCAAGGCGATGAAGGAGGGCTCCGACGCCCTGCTGCGCACCGCCCGCGAGAAGCTGGACGCGGCCGACTGGACGTCGGCCGAGTCCCTGAAGGAGGCCGTCCTGGCCGCCGGCGAGGCCCACGGCCTCAAGCTCGGCAAGGCGCAGGCCCCGGTCCGCGTCGCCGTCACCGGCCGCACGGTCGGCCTGCCCCTCTTCGAGTCCCTCGAGGTCCTGGGCAAGGAGACGACCCTGGCCCGCATCGACGCGGCCCTGGCGAAGCTCGCCGCGTAGTCCCCCGGAGCGGCCGCACGGAGCGGTCGCCGCGCCCGTGCGGCGCCACGGCGAGGGGCGGCACCCGGAAGGACGGGTGCCGCCCCTCGCCGTTGTCGGTACCGTCGGTCCCATGGCGATCCGAGCGGTTCTCTGGGACGTGGACGACACACTCTTCGACTACACCTCCGCCGACCGCGAAGGGATGCGGGCGTATCTCCTCGCCGAGGAACTGCTCGCCCGGTACGCCTCCGTGGAGGAGGCGCTGGCGCACTGGCGGGAGGTGACCGACGCGCAGTGGGCCCGGTTCGCCGCGGGCGAGGTCGACTTCGAGACCCAGCGCCGCGACCGCATCCGGGTCTTCCTGGAGCGCGAGCTGACCGACACCGAGGCCGACGACTGGTTCGGGCGCTACCTGGTGCACTACGAGGCCGCCTGGTCCCTGTTCCCGGACGTCCTGCCGGTCCTCGACGCGCTCGCCACCAGCCACCGGCACGCGGTGCTGTCCAACTCCAGCCTCCACGTCCAGGACCCCAAACTGCGCGCCCTCGGCGTCCACGACCGCTTCGAGGTCATCCTGTGCGCCGCCGAGCTGGGGGTGTCCAAGCCCGAGCCCGCCGCCTTCCTGGCGGCCTGCGAGGCCCTGGCACTGCCGCCCGACCAGGTCGCGTACGTGGGAGACCACCCGGAGATCGACGGCCGGGGCGCCGCGGAGGCCGGGCTGCTGTCGGTGTGGATCGACCGCGGCGGGGCGTACGCGACCGCCGAGCCGCCCGTCGGGCCGCGCAGGATCGTCTCCCTCGGCGAACTCCCCGCGCTCCTCGGCGCGGATACCCGTTTTGGAGCCGGGTCCGGCATCGGGTAATGTTCTTCCTGCGCCGCGGGGGTCAGGGCCGGAAGGTCAAAGCCCTCAGACGTACAGCTAGAACATAATCCCTCCGGGGCTTGCGTTCCAGTGGCCTATGGTGTAATTGGCAGCACGACTGATTCTGGTTCAGTTAGTCTTGGTTCGAGTCCAGGTAGGCCAGCTCGCAGAGCTCATCTGCACACCGCGGATTTCATCCGCAAGCCCCCGTTGTGTAGCGGCCTAGCACGCTGCCCTCTCAAGGCAGTAGCGCCGGTTCGAATCCGGTCGGGGGTACAGATCCATCCCGCAAGGGCGCCCGGGTAGCTCCCACGGCCTCGCGGTGACATCACCCGGCTCCGGCCGGGTGAGGATCGCTAGGGCCCCCGTTGTGTAGCGGCCTAGCACGCCGCCCTCTCAAGGCGGTAGCGCCGGTTCGAATCCGGTCGGGGGTACGACTGGTCTAAACCATCATTGGTCTATGGTGTAATTGGCAGCACGACTGATTCTGGTTCAGTTAGTCTTGGTTCGAGTCCAGGTAGACCAGCTCGGACCTGCGGAAACGCAGTGTCCAGGCCCCCGTTGTGTAGCGGCCTAGCACGCCGCCCTCTCAAGGCGGTAGCGCCGGTTCGAATCCGGTCGGGGGTACAGAGAAGGAGAGCCCTCCACTTCGGTGGGGGGCTCTCGTCATGTGTGTTCGTCCACCGAGCATCCGTAGGTCCGGGGGAGGGCCTGCCGCGGCGTTGAGGCGGGCCGGTCCCCCTGGGACGGGACGGACGGGTCGGACGGGACGGACGACGAGGGTCAGGAGCGGCGCAGCGCCTCGGAGAGGCGGGTCGCGGAGTCGATGACGGCCTGGGCGTGCATCCGGCCCGGGTGGCGGGTCAGGCGCTCGATGGGTCCCGACACCGAGACGGCGGCCACCACCCGGTTCGACGGGCCGCGCACCGGTGCGGAGACCGAGGCGACACCGGGCTCGCGCTCCCCGATCGACTGCGCCCAGCCGCGGCGCCGGACCCCCGACAGGGCCGTCGCCGTGAAACGGGCGCCCTGCAGGCCGCGGTGCAGCCGCTCCGGCTCCTCCCAGGCCATCAGGATCTGCGCGGAGGAACCGGCCTTCATCGTGAGCGTGGAGCCGACCGGAACGGTGTCCCGCAGACCGGACAGACGCTCCGCCGCGGCGACGCAGATCCGCATGTCGCCCTGGCGGCGGTAGAGCTGGGCGCTCTCGCCGGTGACATCGCGGAGATGGGTGAGCACCGGGCCCGCCGTGGCGAGCAGCCGGTCCTCGCCGGCCGCCGCGGCCAGCTCGGCCATGCGCGGGCCGAGGATGAACCTGCCCTGCATGTCCCGCGCCACCAGCCGGTGGTGCTCCAGGGCCACGGCCAGGCGGTGGGCCGTGGGTCGTGCCAGTCCGGTGGCACCGACCAACCCCGCGAGGGTGGCCGGACCGGACTCCAGAGCGCTCAGGACGAGGGCCGCCTTGTCCAGAACGCCGACGCCGCTACTGTTGTCCATGCAACGATACTCGCGTCTCACTCTGTGAAACGCAAGTTCAGTTTTCCTTGGAACGCGCCACTCTGGACGTACGCAGTCATCAACACAAACGGCCCGTGAACCAATGGGCCTGGTGGCGACGCCCGGACTCAGGGGTGGGGCGCCGTCTCCTCACGGATTTCTAGTTGGGCCGGCGCACCTTTGCCGGCCGGAGGGAAAGCGATGGGTAGGACACTCGCGGAGAAGGTCTGGGACGACCACGTCGTCCGGCGCGCCGAGGGCGAGCCCGACCTCCTCTTCATCGATCTGCACCTGCTGCACGAGGTGACCAGCCCCCAGGCCTTCGACGGCCTCCGCAAGAGCGGCCGCGCCGTGCGGCGCCTCGACCTCACCATCGCGACCGAGGACCACAACACCCCGACCCTCGACATCGACAAGCCCATCGCCGACCCGGTCTCCCGGATCCAGCTGGAGACGCTGCGGGCGAACTGCGCCGAGTTCGGTGTCCGGCTGCACTCGCTGGGCGACGTCGAGCAGGGCGTCGTGCACGTCGTCGGACCCCAGCTGGGCCTGACCCAGCCCGGCATGACCGTGGTCTGCGGAGACTCGCACACCTCCACGCACGGCGCGTTCGGCGGCCTGGCCTTCGGCATCGGCACCTCCCAGGTCGAGCACGTACTCGCCACGCAGACGCTTCCGATGGCCCGCCCGAAGACCATGGCGATCACCATCGACGGCGAACTGCCCGACGGTGTCACGGCCAAGGACCTGATCCTGGCGGTCATCGCGCGCATCGGCACCGGCGGTGGCCAGGGCTACATCCTGGAGTACCGCGGCGAGGCCATCGAGAAGCTCTCGATGGAGGCCCGCATGACCATCTGCAACATGTCGATCGAGGCCGGCGCCCGCGCGGGCATGATCGCCCCCGACGAGACCACCTTCGAGTACCTCAAGGGCCGCCCGCACGCCCCGCAGGGCGAGGACTGGGACGCGGCCGTCGCCTACTGGAAGACGCTGCGCACCGACGACGACGCCGAGTTCGACGCCGAGGTCGTCATCGACGCCTCCCGGCTGTCCCCGTTCGTCACCTGGGGCACCAACCCGGGCCAGGGCGCGCCGCTCTCGGCGGCGGTCCCCGACCCCGCTTCGTACGAAGACGCCTCGGAGCGCCTCGCCGCCGAAAAGGCCCTGGAATACATGGGGTTGGAGGCCGGCCAGCCGCTGCGCTCCATCGGTGTGGACACCGTCTTCGTAGGCTCCTGCACCAACGGGCGGATCGAGGACCTGCGCGCCGTCGCGGACATCGTCAAGGGCCGCAAAGTCGCCGACGGGGTACGGATGCTGGTCGTCCCGGGCTCCGCGCGGGTGGGTCTGCAGGCCGTCTCCGAGGGCCTGGACGTGGTCTTCAAGGAGGCCGGCGCCGAATGGCGGCACGCGGGCTGCTCCATGTGCCTGGGCATGAACCCCGACCAGCTCGCCCCCGGTGAGCGCTCCGCGTCCACCTCCAACCGCAACTTCGAGGGCCGGCAGGGCAAGGGCGGCCGCACCCACCTGGTGTCCCCGCAGGTCGCCGCCGCCACCGCGGTCCTCGGCCACCTGGCCTCCCCGGCCGACCTCGACGCCGACGTCCCCACGCCCGCTGGAGTCTGATCAGTCATGGAAGCATTCACCACCCACACCGGCCGGGCCGTCCCACTGCGCCGCAGCAACGTCGACACCGACCAGATCATCCCCGCCCACTGGCTCAAGAAGGTGACCCGGGACGGGTTCGAGGACGGGCTGTTCGAGGCCTGGCGCAAGGACCCCGAGTTCGTGTTCAACCGCCCCGAGCGCGAGGGCGCCACGGTCCTGGTCGCCGGCCCCGACTTCGGCACCGGCTCCTCCCGTGAGCACGCCGTCTGGGCGCTGCAGAACTACGGCTTCAAGACCGTGATCTCCTCCCGCTTCGCCGACATCTTCCGTGGTAACTCGCTGAAGAACGGCCTGCTCACCGTCGTCATCGAGCAGAAGATCGTGGACGCGCTGTGGGAGCTCACCGAGCGGGACCCGCAGGCCGAGATCACCGTCGACCTCGAGACCCGCGAGGTGCGCGCCGAGGGCATCACCGCCGCTTTCGAGCTCGACGAGAACTCCCGCTGGCGACTGTTGAACGGGCTCGACGACATCTCCATCACCCTGCAGAACGAGGCCGACATCTCCGCGTACGAGGCGAAGCGCCCGTCGTTCAAGCCGCGGACGCTCTCGGCGCAGAACGCCTGAGTCGAAGTCCACGCGGCAGGTCGACTTTCGGCCACCTCCACCCCCTCCCGTACCCCCGATCGGCCCGATCGGGGGTACGGCCGTGTCTGCACCCATTCGGACCCGCGCGTCCCCTTGAGGCCTTGCAACTTCCCACGTTATGAAGGTGGTTGTCGGGGTACACGTGTCACGTGCGCGTGACCTCGGAGTGTGCCTGGATTGCCGTCCGAGGCTGCAGTTGCCCCCTGCGCAGGCGACAACTCGCCCCAGATGGCACAATCTGTGCATGGAACGTGACGGCCAACTCGAGATCTACACGGAGGTCGCGGTCCGGCTCAAAGAAGCGCATGCAAAAGTGCGCGCACTGCAAGTCCCGGAGGGCGTACGGATGGCGCTGACCCGGAAGCTGCTGGTCATTACGGCCGCGGCCAAACACGATCTCGCCGGTGCGGCAAAGCGGCTGGAACGGTTCATCGCGGACCTCGACGAGGGCCGATTTCCCGAAGAGGAACGCTGAACCGCTCAAGGCGGCCGAGCTCGTTGCGGCACAAGGGTGATAAGCCCGTTTCGTGTTTGATTTGCGGTATATATCTGCCTAACGTGCGAAAATGCTTGAACGGATCCGTTCGGGCGATGTCTCCGAAGGGGAAGACGTGAACAAGGCGCAGCTCGTAGAAGCGATTGCCGACAAGATGGGCGGTAGGCAGCAGGCCGCCGATGCCGTCGACGCGGTCCTGGACGCCATCGTCCGCGCTGTGGTCGCGGGTGACCGGGTCTCGGTCACCGGCTTCGGTTCGTTCGAGAAGGTCGACCGCCCCGCCCGCTACGCCCGCAACCCCCAGACCGGCGAGCGGGTTCGGGTCAAGAAGACGTCGGTGCCGCGCTTCCGTGCGGGCCAGGGCTTCAAGGACCTGGTGAGCGGCTCGAAGAAGCTGCCGCGCGGTGGCGAGGTCGCCGTCAAGAAGGCGCCCAAGGGCAGTCTGTCCGGCGGGGTTTCCGCGACGGTGAAGAAGGCCGCCGCCAAGAAGACCGCGAAGTCGGCCGCCGCCAAGAAGGCCGCCGCCAAGAAGACGACGGCGAAGCGGGCCGCGGGAAAGGCGGCCGCCGCCAAGAAGACGACCGCCAAGAAGGCCCCCGGCAAGACGGCCGCGGCGACCGCCAAGACCACCGCCGCGAAGAAGACGACCGCCAAGAAGGCCCCGGCGAAGAAGGCGACGGCCGCGAGCGCGCCCGCCAAGAAGTCGACCGCACGCAAGACCACCGCCAAGAAGACCAGCGCCCGCAAGAAGTAGCGGCAGCGAAGCGGTACTCACGCGCCGGGCCGGACTCCGTCACGGAGTCCGGCCCGCGGTGTGCCGGTCCACGTGTTCCGTACCGGGACCGGTACCGGTCGCCGGTGGCCGTGCCGCCCGGAGCGCGCCGGTCGGCACGTGCTGGTCGGAACGTGCTGGTCAGAACGTCTGGAGCGTCACCAGGGTGATCTGCCGGGCCTCACCCTCGCCCCGGGTCTCGATGCGCACGCGCTGCCCGGGACGCAGCAGCCTCAGACCTCCCGCGTCGAACGCCGGCGCGTCGAAGGGCACCGGAGTGCCGTCGTCCAGCAGCACCTGGCCGCTGCGGCTCTCGGGGTCGTAGGTGTACGCGGTCGCCTGCATGGCCGCAGCCTACTGCTCCGCGATCAGCAGCCGCGCGCAGGCGGCCGCCGTGCGGGGCCCCACCCCCAGCGCCAGCGCCGCCCGGAGATCGTCCCCCGTGTCCACGTCCTGCCGTACGGAATCCACCGCTTCGAGACGCAGTTCGACGGCTCCCCACGCGCGGTGCCGGGCCCGGGAACCGGGGCCGAAGGACGGCCGCAGTTCCTCCGTCGCCGCCGCCGTGAGCAGCGTGGTGCCGACGCCCGCCGCATCGGGGAGGAACGCGCGCGGGAACGCGGCCGCTCTCTCCAGCGCACGTGCCAGTTCGGCCGCGCGCAGCGCCGGGAGGTCGGCGTTGAGAGCCGCCACGGGACCCGCGTGCCACAAGGCCCGCACGGTGGCGGCCGCGTGGGCGAGTGCCGCGTTCAGACCGCCGCCCGGCTCGTCGGCGACGATTCCCGCACCCAGCGCGGCCAGCTCGCGGCCGGCCAGGACGTCGTTCGTGACGACCGCCACGTTCCGCACCGCGCGGCACGCCAGGGCGGCCGCGACCGTGTCCTGTGCGAAGGCGAGCGCGAGCCCCGGACGCAAGGCGTCGTCCGCGGTGTCGGAGAGCCTGCTCTTGGCCTCGGCCAGCGGTTTCAGGGGTACCACCAAGGTCCACTGCACGCGTGTTACATCCCTCTCTTGTCGCCGTCATTGTCCCCCGCGGCACCCGGCGGCCGGGGGACCGGGGCGTACGGTGTTCTCGACAGACCGGCGGCCCGGGGCGACACTTGTGCGGCCCACCTGGCCCCCGGGTCCAGGACTTGGAGGAAGGTGTCTCTGTGCCGCGCCGCAGAATCGGCTTCGCGTACCGCTTCGCTGCGGTGATCTGCAAACCGCCGCTGGTGGTTCTACTCAAACGGGACTGGCGCGGAATGGAGAACATTCCGGCTGAAGGCGGATTTATCACCGCGGTGAACCACAATTCGCACATTGATCCCGTCGCCTACGCGCACTTTCAGTACAACACCGGTCGCGTGCCGCGATTCCTGGCGAAGAGCGGTCTTTTCAACAAGGGATTCGTCGGTGCCATGATGCGCGGCACCGGGCAGATCCCCGTCTATCGCGAAAGCACGGACGCGCTCAGCGCCTTCCGGGCCGCGATCGACGCCGTGGAGCGCGGCGAATGCGTCGCCTTCTACCCCGAGGGCACTCTCACCCGCGATCCGGACGGCTGGCCCATGACCGGCAAGACCGGTGCCGCGCGGGTCGCCCTGCAGACCAGGTGCCCCGTGGTCCCGGTCGCGCAGTGGGGCGCCAACGAGGTGCTGCCGCCGTACAGCGGCAAGCCCCGTCTCTTCCCGCGCAAGACGCACCGTGTGCTGGCCGGACCGCCGGTCGACCTGGACCGTTTCTACGACCGGGAGATGACCCCGGAGCTGCTCAAGGAGGCGACCGAGGCCATCATGGCCGCGGTGACCCGCCACCTGGAGGAGATCCGCGGCGAGAAGGCCCCCGAAGAGCCCTACGATCCGCAGCGCGAACGCGTGGAGCAGCGCCGCAAGACCCGGGCCCAGACCCGGCGCAGGGAGCACGACGGTCCGTCCGGGCGCGAGCCGGCGGAACACGGACCGTCCGAGCGCCTGTCGTCCGCGCACGGTTCGCCGGCGGACGGGGCGCAGAGCGGCCGGCAGCACCAGGAGCGGCAGAACGAACAGCGGAGGGCCGGGGAACGGGCCACCGCGCGGGAAGAAGAGGGGCTGAATACGTGAGCAAGCAGGTCAAGGCGGCCGTCTTCGGCACCGGATCGTGGGGTACGGCCTTCGGCATGGTGCTCGCCGACGCCGGATGCGACGTGGTGCTGTGGGCGCGGCGCCCCGGACTCGTCGAAGCGGTCAGCTCCACCCGCACCAACCCCGACTACCTGCCCGGAGTCGAACTCCCGGCGAACCTGCGGGCCACCACGGACGCCGCCGAGGCCGCGCGCGACGCCGACTTCACCGTCCTCGCGATCCCCTCCCAGACGCTGCGCGGCAACCTCGCCGGGTGGAAGCCGCTGCTCGCCCCGGACACGGTCCTGGTGTCGCTGATGAAGGGCGTCGAACTCGGCTCCGCCATGCGCATGAGCGAGGTGATCGAGGACGTCGCCGGGACCGGCGCCGACCGGATCGCCGTGGTCACCGGACCCAACCTCGCCCGGGAGATCGCCGCCAGGATGCCGGCCGCCGCCGTGGTCGCCTGCGCCGACGAGGCCGTCGCCCGGCGGCTCCAGGCCGCCTGCCACACGCCGTACTTCCGCCCGTACACCAACACCGACGTCGTCGGCTGCGAACTGGGCGGCGCCGTGAAGAACGTGATCGGGCTGGCCGTCGGCATCGCGGACGGCATGGGGCTCGGCGACAACGCCAAGGGCTCGCTCATCACCCGCGGGCTCGCCGAAACCACCCGGCTCGGTGCCGCGCTCGGCGCGGACCCGCTGACCTTCGCCGGACTCGCGGGCCTGGGCGACCTGGTGGCCACCTGCTCCTCACCGCTGTCGCGCAACCACACCTTCGGCACCAACCTCGGCAAGGGCATGACGCTGGAGGAGACCGTCGCGGTCACCAAACAGACCGCCGAGGGCGTCAAGTCCTGCGAGTCGGTGCTGGACCTGGCCCGCCGGCACGGCGTCGACATGCCGATCACCGAGACGGTCGTCGGCATCGTGCACGAGGGCAAGCCCCCGGTGGTCGCCCTCAAGGAGCTGATGTCGCGCAGCGCGAAGCCGGAACGACACTGAGCGACGAGGGGTGCGCGCCCGCGTGGCAGCCCTCCGTTTGCCGCACCGTGGGCGCTGTATCAGGGGAACGGCCACCGGGTACTCTCATCGCGATATGAGCACCCAGAACCTCCCCCAGAGCCCCGAGCAGCCGCCTCGCAAGCCGCGTGTGGCCGTTGTGTTCGGCGGGCGCAGCTCCGAGCACGGGATCTCCGTCGTCACCGCCGGCGCCGTCCTCAAGGCCATCGACCGGACGAAGTACGACGTCCTGCCGATCGGTATCGCCCGGGACGGCCGCTGGGCACTCACCGCCGACGAGCCGGACCGCATGGCCATCGTCGACCGGCGGCAGCCCAGCGTGGACGAACTCACCGACGCGGCCGAGGGCACGGTGGTGCTCCCCCTCGATCCCGCGAGCCGTGAAGTCGTCTACAGCGAGCCCGGTTCGGTACCGAAGGCGCTCGGTGAGGTCGACGTCGTCTTCCCCGTGCTGCATGGCCCCTACGGCGAGGACGGCACCCTGCAAGGACTCCTGGAGCTCTCCGGTGTTCCCTACGTGGGCTCCGGGGTGCTCGCCTCCGCCGTTGGGCAGGACAAGGAGTACATGAAGAGGGTGTTCACCTCCTTCGGGCTCAAGGTCGGCCCGTACGTGGTGATCCGGCCCCGCGAGTGGGAGAACGACGAGCCCGCCGCCCGCAAGAAGATCGTCGACTTCGCCGGTGAGCACGGCTGGCCGCTGTTCGTGAAGCCCGCGCGGGCGGGCTCCTCGATCGGGATCACCAAGGTCGACGACCTCTCCGGCCTGGACGAGGCGATCGCCGAGGCCCAGCGGCACGACCCGAAGATCCTCGTGGAGGCCACCCTGCGCGGCCGCGAGATCGAATGCGGGGTGCTGGAGTTCGAGGACGGTCCGCGTGCCTCGGTGCCCGCCGAGATCCCGCCGCCCGACGCGCACGCGTACTACGACTTCGAGGCCAAGTACATCGACTCCACGCCCGGCATGGTGCCCGCACCGCTGACCGGCGAGGAGACGGCCGAGGTGCGCCGGCTGGCGGTGGAGGCGTTCGAGGCGGCGGGCTGCGAGGGGCTGGTGCGCGCGGACTTCTTCCTCACCGAGGACGGCGAGTTCGTCATCAATGAGATCAACACGATGCCCGGCTTCACACCCATCTCGATGTATCCGAAGATGTGGCAGGCCACCGGCATCGAGTACCCCGAGCTGGTGGACCGGCTGGTGCAGGCGGCGCTGCGACGGCGGACCGGACTGCGCTGAGGCGCGCGAAAGGTTCTAGGCCCGCACTTCGCGGGTCACCCGTTAGTGAAGGCTCAGCGCATGATCACCGACCGGTTCCCGCCGCGATCGGTTGCCCGATGACAATCACGCCGCCGGGCCGACCGCCCGTGGACCGATCCCGATCACTTGATCTTCACGATCGAGGGACCCGCGAAGTACGGGTCTAGGAGGCGATCCCCTCGGGGATCGCCTCCTTGATGGCGGGGGCGAGATCGATCAGTACGCCCGTGCTGTCCCGTCCGTCGGTCACCCGCACCTCGACATAGGCCTCACGGCTCGCGGTCGTGAAGCGGTGCGCCCCGTCGTCCTGCTGCTCCATCAGCCAGTCGACGCCGTCGACACCGCCCGCCATCGCCCTCGGGTCGTTGCCGTCGGCCACCTTGGGATCCACCATCTTCGGCGGTTGCCCGACACCGCACCGCAGTATGATCGCCTCGCCGCCCCAGCCCGCGGTCAGTGCGGACGCGGGTTCGGGATCGTCGCGATTCTCGTCGTCCACCGTCGCCGGCAGGACCTCGTCCAGGTTCCGGCACAGCTCGGTGGCCTTCGCGTCCGGGCTGGGAACCGCCGCCGACGCGCTGTCGTCTGCCGAGGAGCAACCCGCGGCGGTGATCAGCAGGGCGAGGGCGGGCAGGACGGCGTGGCGGCGGAAGGAACTCACCGCCACAGGGTAGACGGGGGCTACAGATGGACGACCGGGCAGGTCAGGGTACGGGTGATGCCGTCCACTTGCTGGACCTTCGCGACCACCATGCGACCCAGGTCGTCGACGGTGTCGGCTTGAGCGCGCACGATGACGTCATAGGGTCCGGTCACGTCCTCGGCCTGGACGATTCCAGGGATCTTGCCGATCAGATCGGCGACGGTCGACGCCTTGCCGACCTCTGTCTGGATCAGGATGTACGCCTGTACCACGGAACCTCCAGGGCGGCCACGAGGATCATGTGGGGAAAAGGAACGCCACGGTATCGCGTCGCCGCTCGCCGCGGGGAGACCCGCGGGAACCAGAACCCGCGCGCCGGGGTACGGACTGGACACAAGTTGACGGTCACTTCGACCGTAGCGAGGGCAGGGACGACTCGCGACCGGGAACGGGACCGGGAACGGACCGGTACAGAAGGGGAGCTGGGGAAATGAAGGGCACGGTTGGTGAGCTCGGGGAGTTCGGGCTCATCAGGGAGCTCACCTCCCGCCTCACCACCACCCCGGCGGTCCGGATCGGCCCCGGCGACGACGCCGCCGTGGTCTCCGCACCCGACCGCCGGGTCGTGGCCAGTACCGACGTCCTGCTCGAGGGCAGGCACTTCCGCCGCGACTGGTCCACCGCCTACGACGTCGGCCGCAAGGCCGCCGCGCAGAACCTCGCGGACATCGCCGCCATGGGCGCCGTGCCGACCGCGCTGCTGCTCGCGCTGGTCGTCCCGGGCGAACTGCCGGTGACCTGGCCCTCCGAGCTGATGGACGGACTGCGCGACGAGTGCCAGGTGGCGGGTGCCGCGGTGGTCGGCGGAGACGTCGTACGCGGCGACACGATCATGGTGTCGATCACCGCGCTCGGTGATCTGCGCAACCAGGAACCGGTGACCCGGGCCGGCG
Source organism: Streptomyces incanus (assembly GCF_042656345.1). Classification (NCBI taxonomy): domain Bacteria; kingdom Bacillati; phylum Actinomycetota; class Actinomycetes; order Kitasatosporales; family Streptomycetaceae; genus Streptomyces; species Streptomyces incanus. The sequence goes on along the minus strand of NZ_JBHSPC010000028.1, from coordinate 60,695 downwards.
CACAGCCCGGCGACCTCGTCGCGGTGACCGGCTGGCTCGGCTGGTCCGCGGCCGGGTACGCGGTGCTCTCGCGCGGCTTCCGCTCACCGCGCGCCTTCGTCGAGGCGCACCGGCGGCCCGAACCGCCGTACCACGCGGGTCCCGCCGCGGCCGGGCTGGGGGCGACCTCGATGTGCGACGTGAGCGACGGACTGATCGCCGACCTCGGGCACATCGCCGAGGCCAGCAAGGTGCGTATCGACATCCGCTCCGGGGCGATCGACATCCCCTCCCAGATGAACGACATCGGGCAGGCCGTCGGCGTCGACCCCATGCAGTGGGTGCTGACCGGGGGAGAGGACCACGCGATCGTGGCCACCTTCCCGCCGGACGTGAAACTCCCCGCCCGCTGGAAGGTGATAGGCGAGGTGCTCAACCCCTCGGCGCTGCCCCAGGTGACGGTCGACGGGGCACCCTGGACCGCCCAGGGCGGCTGGGACCACTTCGCGGACATCGAGTCATGAGCGCCGGGAGCGCCGGAAGCGGCGTGGGCACGGAGGGCGCCGCGGGTGCCGGGGCCGTGCCGCCGAGGGTGCTGACGGTCGCCGGTTCGGACTCCGGCGGGGGTGCGGGGATCCAGGCCGACCTGAAGACGATGCTCGCGCTGGGCACCCACGGCATGAGCGTGATCACCGCGGTCACCGCGCAGAACTCGCTCGGCGTGCAGGGCGCCTGGCCGCTGCCGGTGGAGGCGGTACGGGCCCAGTACCGCAGTGTCGTCGACGACATCGGGGTCCAGGCGGTCAAGACCGGCATGCTGGCCTCCGCCGAACTCGTCGAGGCGGTGGCCGGTCTGCTCGCCGGCAGCCGGGCGCCGGTGGTCGTCGACCCGGTGGGGGTCTCCAAGCACGGGGACGCGCTGCTGGCGGCCTCCGCGCTCGACTCCGTACGGACGAAACTGCTGCCGGTCGCGACCGTGGCCACGCCGAACCTGGACGAGGTGACCCAACTCACCGGTGTGCGGGCACAGTCGGAACGGGACTTCCGCCGGGCCGCGGAAGCGGTGCTGGCGTTCGGGCCGCAGTGGGTCGTGATCAAGGGCGGCCATCTCGCCGGGGACTCGGGCGAGGCCGTCGACCTGCTCACGGACGGTTCACAGGAGCACTGGCTGCGCGCTCCGCGGTACGACAACCGGCACACCCACGGCACGGGCTGCACCCTGGCCTCGGCGATCGCCGCGCACCTGGCGAAGGGGCAGCCGGTGCCTCAGGCGGTGGCGGCCGCCAAGAAGTACGTCACGGGGGCGATCGCGGCCGGGTTCTCGCTGGGCTCCGGTATAGGGCCGGTGGATCACGGGTGGGCGCTCGGGCGGGGGACCGGCGTAGGGGCCGGGGCCGCGTCCGGCGAGGGCTGAGGCGGGACCCCGGCCGGGAACGGCGGCGTGGGCGGCAGGGCCCATGCCGCCCGTGCGTGCGGGCATGGCAAAAAGCCGGCCCACCCGAGGTGGACCGGCTCAGTGCGGTGGACCAGCTGTGGCCGCGCGCTCAGCGAGAGCGTCAGCGCGAGACCTTGCCGGCCTTGATGCACGAGGTGCAAGCGTTCACGCGCTTCGGCGTCCCGCCCACCACGGTACGCACACGCTGGATGTTCGGGTTCCAGCGACGGGGCGTACGGCGGTGCGAGTGCGAGATGTTGTTGCCGAAGCCCGGCCCCTTGCCGCAGACGTCGCAGTTGGCAGCCACGGGTCACTCCAAAGACTTCAGATGCACTTACGGTTGATCCCGGCATGCCGGGATCAGAACGTCGGAACTCGAGGAGTTCTTGGGAATCTGAGTGGCTCTGCCAGGGAGAGGCCCGATTCGGATCGGGCAACCGGAGCAGCATACAACGGCTGAACCAGTGGAACGAAACTACCATGGCAGCTCAGCGGCCCGCCCCGGCCCGCTTCCGCCGTCCGGCCCCCCAAGGTCTACGCTGCGTGCCACGTCCAGCAGCTCAGGGAGGCGCAGGTGGCACAGGTGCCGCAGACATTCTTCGATGCTCTCGCGGTGCGTGCCTGGTGCGGACTCGCGCTCGACGCCCTGGGGCGCGCGCGCGAGGAGATCGACGCGATCAACGTCTACCCCGTGGCGGACGGGGACACCGGTACGAATCTCTATCTGACGGTCGAGTCCGCGGCCACGGCGGTCGAGGCGGTGTTCGCGGGATACGCGGCAGAGGGGCCCGAGGGGCCCACGCTGGCCGACGCGGCGCGGGCGATGGCCCACGGGGCGCTGATCGGCGCCCGCGGCAACTCCGGGACGATCCTGGCGCAGCTGCTGCGGGGGATGACGCAGGTGCTGGCCGGGGACGGGGCGGCCCACGCCGACGGACAGGGGCTGCGGCGCGCCCTGCGGACCGCGGCCGACTCCGCGCGCCAGGCCGTGGCCCACCCCGTGGAGGGCACCGTGCTCACCGTCGCCTCGGCCGCCGCCGACGCGGCCGACGGTGCGGAGGGCGACTGCGGGAAAGTGGCGCGGGCGGCCTACGACGGCGCCCGCACGGCCCTCGCCGCGACGCCGGGCCAGCTGGCTGTGCTCCGGCGGGCGGGCGTGGTGGACGCGGGCGGCCGGGGGCTGGTGACGGTGCTCGCGGCCCTGGTCGAGACGTTCACGGGGGAGACGCCGAAAGGGCCCGCGCCCGGAGCGTACGGGAACGGTGCCGGGACACACGCGGGTGTGCGAACCGGCACCCACGCGCGCGTGGAGCACGACGAACCCGCCGGATGTGCCGACGGCGGGGGAGTGACGGAGGCCACGGTCACCGGGCCCGCCTACGAGGTGATCTACCTCCTGGAGGCCGAGGACGCGGCCGTGCAGCGGTTGCGGCAGCGGCTCGACGCTCTCGGGGACTCGCTCGTCGTGGTCGGCGGTGACGGACTGTGGAACGTCCACGTCCATGTCGACGACGCCGGAGCCGCCGTGGAGGCAGGGGTCGAGGCAGGGCGCCCGCACCGTATCCGGATCGCGCACTTCGGTGCCGGTGACGCCCATGCCCCCGGGGCCGGCCGGCCGCCCGTGGAGCGCACCGCGCGGGCCGTGGTGGCCGTGGTGCCCGGCGAAGGGCTGGCCGTCCTGTACACCGGGGCCGGTGCGACCACGGTCCTGGCCCGCCCCGGCGAGCCGCCCGCGAGCGGTGAACTGGTCGAGGCCGTCCGGCGGGCCCACGCGCACGAGGTGGTGCTGCTGCCCAACGACGCCGAGCTGCGCCACACCGCCGCCGCGGCGGCCGAACAAGCCCGCGCCGAAGGGCTCAGGGTGGCCCTCATCCCGACCCGCTCCGCGGTCCAGGGCATCGCGGCGCTCGCGGTGCACGAGCCGGAGCGCCGTTTCGACGAGGACGTGGTGGCGATGACCTCGGCGGCGGGCGCGACCCGGTACGCCGAGATCGCCGTCGCCGAACGGCAGTCCTGGACCATGGCGGGCATCTGCCAGGCCGGTGACGTCCTCGGCCTCATCGACGGCGACGTGGCCGTGATCGGCGACGACGTCACAGCCACCGCCACGGCCGTCCTGGACCGCATGCTCTCCGCCGGCGGCGAGATGGTCACCCTGGTCCTCGGCGACGAAACCCCCCACACCGTCGCCACCCACCTGGAAACCCACGTCCGCGAGGGCTACCTGGCCGTCGACACGGTCCTCTACCAGGGCGGCAGACAGGGCGCCCTGCTCCTCATCGGGGTGGAGTGAGGACGGGGCGACGGTCCCGTCCGTGACGGGCGGGGGCCGGTCGCGCGGGCGGCATCCGAGGCGGACACGAGTGCGCGGTGCCCGGGCCGGTGCGGGGGGTTCCAGCGGGGTGCCGCCTACCGCCCCGCCTACCGCCCCGCCTCGACCGCGGCCGCGCAACGCCGTCCGGCCCGGCCCCGCCCTCTGGTCTCGCCCCGTGCGACCTCGCCCGCGCCGGAAGGACTTCCGCCGCGTGCGGCCGTCCGCCTCTGCCGTGCCACCGGGCGCATGGGCCCCGCCGGGCAGGTACCGCCCCGGCCGCGCGTAGGCGGGCCGGCACCTGCCGGATTCGTACAACTGTCGTTGGGCGGGTCCAGTCCTCGGCGCGGCTTCCGTTTCTTCTCCGCGAGGGCCGGCCCGCCCTGGCGTGCGGGGGCCGGATGGCGGTCCGGCACCCGCCGGGTCCGTGGGGCCGTCGTTCGGCGGATTCAGTCCTGCGCGCGCTCTCGGTCCTCCCCCGCGAGGGCGTTCAGGAGGCGCTCCGCCTCGCCGCGCAGGGACTGGGCCGTGTCGTCCTCCTCCGGGGCGTTCTCGTGGGCGGTCAGGACGGCACGCGCGCGTGCGGCCGCGTCCGCGGGACGGCCCAGGTCGGCCTCCAGCCAGGCCGCGGCCAGTTCGGCCCGGGAGCGGTCCTGGAGGGTGTCCGGGCCGAGGAGCGCGAACGTGGCGATCGCCCGGTCCAGCGCGGTCACCGCCTCCTCGAACAGGGTCTCCCCGTCGTCGTCCGCGGCCCCTCCGTCCGCCACCCGCACCAGCAGGTCCGCGAACTGCCGGTGGGTGTGGCCGAGGTCGGCGGTGAGACGCGCGCGGGTCTCGTCGTCCGGGGCCGCGTCCACCGCCGCCTCGCACTCCTCGACCGCGTCCGCCATCAGCGTGCGTGCCCCGTCCGGGCCCGCCTCCCCGCGCAGCGTGAGCCACGCGCGGGCGCGCAGCGAGCGCACCAGACCGGGCGCGTCGCCGACCGTGCGCCACAGCTCGCCCGCGCGCGCGTAGGCCCGCTCCGCCTCGTCGGCCAGGCCCGCCTGCTCCAGGCTGGACGCGGCCAGATGGGCCAGCGTCGCGTGGTCCTGCTGCTCCGGCCAGTTCCGGGCGATCCCGGCGGCCTGCAACCGCCGCTCGGCGGCGGCCCGGTGCTCGCCCAGCTCACCGAGGCAGTCCCCGAGCCACCAGAGCGTCTGCACGACCGCCCCGTCGCCATGCGTCCCGGCGGTCACCTCGGGCAGTACGGACTCCAGCACCTCGGCGGCCTCGGCCCACCGCCCGCGCCGCAGCAGGAACCCGCCGAGCTGATGCCGCGCCCAGACGCCCAGCGTCGGTCCCTCGCCCGCCTCGTCGGCCCAGTGCGCCGCCTCCAGGGCGTGGTCCGTGGCCTCCGCCACCCGCCCGAGCCCGCCGGTGACCTCGGCGAGCTGCAGCTGCAGCTGCGCCCGCCCGACCGGCTCCAGATACGGCCCGCCGTGCTCCAGGGCCGCCCGCAGCGCCCGTTCGGCGCCGTCGACGTCGCCGAGGTGGTGGGCGAGCTGCGCCAGCCGGGTCTCGTACTCCACCGCGAACCACGGCAGCCCCGCCGCGACGAACGCCTCGGCGGCCCGCGCGGACAGTTCCGCGGCGGTTTCCACGTCCCCGGCGCGCCCCGCCAGCTCGCCGAGCATCGCCTGCGCCTCGGCGGCCCGCGCGGCGAGCCGAACGTCCTCACCGGTGTGCCCCTCCACGAGCGCGAGCACCGCGCGTACGGCGGTCACGGCCTTTTCCAGGACGGCGTCCTCAAGGTCCTCCCCGGCGGCGTGCACGCGCCGGGTCAGGATCCGCGCCCGTGCCATCAGCACCGAGGCCGTCTGCCGCAGGCCCGTACCGCCGGCGGCGTACAGCGCGAGGATCTCCTCGTGCGGCCCGGCCACCGCCGCGAGTGCCTCGTCCACCTGGCCCGCCAGCGCGTGGACGTACGCCGCACGCGCGCGTGCCGCCAGGGCCTCCCCGGGGTCGCCCGCCTCCGCGTACAGCTCGGCGGCCCGCTCGAAGAGGCCGGTGGCCTCGGGACCGAGGACCATCGCCTCGTGGTCGGCGACCTCCGCGCGGTCGCGGGGCTCCAGGGCGACGTCGTCCCCCGCCGCCTTTGCCTCCTGGGCGGCGCGCGCCACCGCCGCCCAGGCCTCCACGGCGTGCGGCTGCAGGGTGTCCGACATCCGCCGCGCCTCGACGAGCAGCGCGGGCAGCGAGGAATCGCCGGAGGACTCCGTGCCGGGTGCCGCGGACGTCTCAGCACCCGGCGCCACCGGCCGTACCGGGCGCTCGGGCGCGCGGATCGGGGACGCGCCCGACGGCCGTACGCCGAGCGGCAGCCGGTCCACCAGCGGGCGGCGCGCCATCCGCGCGAGGGCCCGCTCACTGACGTGCTCCGTGCCGTTGCGCTCGTCGAAACGGGCCGCCAGAGCGAGCGCCTCGGCCCGCGCGTGCGGGGCGAGTTCCGCGGCGGTCCAGGTCCGCCCGGCCGGACCGGGGACCTGGCCGCCGCCCAGGCCGAGCCAGGTCAGCCGGTCCATGAGCAGTGCCACCACGCTCAGGAAGTCCAGCTTGCTGCGCGGATGCCCCTCGTCGGTGAAGTAGGCGGGCCGCTCCGCGAGCAGTTCGAGGGCGCGCGCCTCGTTGCCGCTCAGCGCGCAGAACTCCACGTGGTCCGCGTAGGCGCCGCGCATGCTCTCCATGGGCCGGACCAGCCGGAAACCGCGCAGATGGTGGGCGCGCGCCTCGTCCGCGCGGCCCAGCCGCAGCAGCGGCAGCAGAGAGGACGCGAGGGCCGTGTGCGGTTCGTGGGCGCAGGTGAACTCGCCCTCCAGGACCGGCCGCCACAGCTCGAGCGCCTCCGCGTCCCGCCCGTTCTCCGCCTGCCACCAGCCCTGCCCGTGCAGTTCGCACGCGTGGCAGTCGGCCATGGTGTCCCGGTCGGCGGCCAGCCACCCGGCGTACGCCCGATCGGCCCGCGGCACGTCCCCGACATGCGCGGCCACACTGAACTCGGCGCTGCGCACCGCCCGCTCCGAATGACCGGCCAGCCGGTAGCGGTGCTCCATCTCGCCGAGCCACTTCTCGATCGACGCGAGCGGGATGTGCGGCTGGTCGAGCATGCCGGCCGACATCCACTTGAAGACCCAGTGCAGCGAATGCGTCTCGTACTCGTCGAAGTCCTCAGGGCGTTCGTCCCACATGCGCAGCAGCCGCGCGAAGGGGACGAACATCTTTCCCTTCTCCGAGCTGTAGTTGTAGACCTTCAGCTGGTGCCCGAGCGCCTCGATGACGGCGAGCGGGATGTTCAGCTTCTCGGCCTCGAGCAGCAGGTGCTCCGCGCGCGCGTTGCGAGCCGGCCCCTCCGGCTGTTCGGAGTTCTCGCCCATCGCGCGGCGCAGGGAATCGAAATCGGTGATCGAGCTCATCGGTGAGAGCCCCCCGTGGACTCGTCGTCGTGGGTGGCCCACTCCAGCAGGCCGAGGAACGCCCGGTTGAGCAGCGCCGAGTCGGCCGGTCGCAGCTGCCGCTGCGCCATGAGCAGCGCCTGCCCGTACAGCGACTCGGTCGCGGTGCCGATGAGTTCGGGGTCGCCCAGCGAACTGATCCGCCGCACCAGCGGGTTGAGGTGATTGAGCACCAGGCGCGCCCGCGGGGCACTGCCGCGCAGCGAGCCGAGGATGCCGGCCCACAGGTCGTCGGCCCCCGACTCCGCCTCGGCGCGCGCCTGTTCGTGCCGGGACTCCCGGTCGTCCAAGTGCAGTGCGGGCACGGACAGCGGGTGGAACGCGCGCAGGACGACGTCGCAGCCCAGCGGATCCAGCTTGGCCCGCGCGGCGGCCAGGAAGCCCGCCAGGGCCAGTTCCTCGGCCGGGTCCACCGCGTCCAGATGGGCGGTGACCGTGTCCGCGTCCAGCTCGGCGACCACGGTGCCCGGCCGCACCGAGGGCAGCGCCTCGACCAGCTCGCTGTCGTACGTGTAACCGCCGTTGACCACGCCGATGCCCTGCGCGGACGCGATCGGCGCGACCTGCCGGTACTCCTCGACCGTCCGCGTGAAGTGCACCATCGGGTGCCGCTGCGCGAACTCCTCCAGGGACAGCCGCCCGTCCGTCGTCTCGAACGGCAGCCAGGGCAGCATGGTGCGCAGCATCTCCCGGTCGTGCCGCGCGAGCGCCTTCACGCCCAAGTAGTGCACCGACAGGAACGCCGCGAGCCGCTCCGGGTCACCCGCGGCCAGCCCGGTCAGCCAGCCGCGGACCCGCTCGCCCAGCGCCTCGCGGACCCCGGCCAGCGTCTCGTCCTCGTACAGCGACTCGCGTGAGGCCGTGGGTCGCAGACTGTCCGTGTCCAGGACGCAGCGCACGAAGAAGGCCCAGTCGGGCAGCAGCTGTTCGGCCCGCTCGGTCAGCAGCATGCCCTTCAGGTGCACGCGGTGCCCCGCGCGCTGGGCCGGGCTGACCGCCGAGGGCAGCACGTACGCCACTCCGCGCACCCCGGCCAGTGGCACGTCCAGGTCGATGGAGTCCAGCGGAAGGAAGCCGAACAGTTCGTGACAGTGCCGGGCGAGCGCCACCCTGCGGGCGGCGGGGCTCGGATACGCACGGTCCCAGGGCGCGGGCAGCTCGGTGACCTTCTCCTCGCCCACCCGCACGTCGTACGGCAGCAGCGAGCCGAAGTCCCGGGCCAGCGACAGGACCCGCGCCTCGGCCAGCCACTCGGCGGACCCGGTCCGCGCCACCAGGTGCACGGTGGTGCCCGGTTCGGGCCGCGCCTCGTGCGGCAGCGTCCGCACCGTGTACGAACCGTCGTCGCGCGCCGTCCACTCCACGGGCGGCGCGTCCGGCGTCCGTGAGCTGCGGCTGACCACGCGGATCCGCTCGGCCACCACGAAGCAGGCGAGCAGCCCGATGCCGAACTGCCCGAGGAAGTCCGAGCGGGCCTCCTGCAGACCCTCGGCGCGCTTGGAGCTGCGCCCGATGGTGGCGAGCAGATGGTGCACGTCCGCCTCGGTGAGGCCGACGCCGGTGTCCTCCACCCGCAGCGCGCCCGCCTCCACGGACAGCCGCACCCGGGCGGGGGCGTCCGGATCCTCGGCGCGGCGGGCGGTGATGGCGTCCACCGCGTTCTGCAGCAGCTCGCGCAGATAGACCTTGGGACTGGAATAGAGATGATGGGAGAGCAGGTCCACCAGGCCACGGAGATCGACCTGGAACGTATGGGGCGACTGGGGTGAGCCGGATGCCTGGGGTGCCTGAGAGATCTGGGAGTCCATCGTCACGGCGCCGGTGGGGGGACTCTTGACGGCGCGGGGTCGGGCGGTCCCGGTGAGGCGGTGACCGCGGGGATGGCCGGAGCGTTGGCGCGTCATCCTAGAGCCCGGGAGACTCCTCTGACCAGGGAATTCCCAACCCTCCGCCAAGCTCTTCGAGCAGGGCCCCACTCGCCGCACCGGGCCCGGACCCGAGGACATCCGGTACGAGGCTCGGGGCCCGGCGCACCGAGAGCACGCTTCCCCGAGCTCTCGTCTTCGCTCGAGCAGGAGGGGGACCCCATGACGCCGCGAGGCCCGCCCCCGGCGGACGACGCGAGTCGGACGACAGGGCCCAGCGGCACCGGCGTTCCCGCTTTGTCAGTGCCGTGGTGTGCAATGGATCCCGTGCCCGCACTGCAAGAACCGTCGAGAGAACCACTGCAACAGCCGCTGAAGTCGGTGCTCGGCCCTCCCACCGCGAAGGTGATGGCCGAGTACCTCGGCCTGCACACGGTCGGCGACCTCCTCCACCACTATCCCCGCAGATACGAGGAGCGCGGCCAGCTCAGCCACCTCGCCGATCTCCCCATGGACGAGCACGTCACCGTGGTCGCCCAGGTCGACGACGCCCGCCTGCACACCTTCGCCTCCACCAAGGCCCCGCGAGGCAAGGGCCAGCGCCTGGAGGTCACCATCACGGACGGCAGCGGCCGGCTCCGACTCGTCTTCTTCGGCAGCGGAGTCCACAAGCCGCACAAGGAACTCCTGCCGGGCACCCGCGCGATGTTCGCCGGCAAGGTCTCCGTCTTCAACCGCCGCCTCCAGCTCGCCCACCCCGCGTACGAGCTGCTGCGAGGCGATCCGCAGGAGAGCGTCGAGACCTGGGCCGGCGCGCTCATCCCGATCTATCCCGCCACCGCCAAACTGGAGTCCTGGAAGATCGGCAAGGCGCTCCAGACCGTCCTGCCCCACGCCCAGGACGCCGTGGACCCCCTCCCCGGCCCGCTGCGCGAAGGGCGCGGCCTGGTCCCGCTCCCCGAGGCCCTGCTGAAGATCCACCGCCCGCACACCAGGGCGGACATCGAGGACGCCCGCGCCCGCCTGAAATGGGACGAGGCCTTCGTCCTCCAGGTCGCCCTCGCCCGCCGCCGTCACGCCGACGCCCTGCTCCCCGCCGTCGCCCGCAAACCGGAGCCCGACGGCCTGCTGGCCGCCTTCGACGACCGGCTCCCCTTCACGCTCACCGACGGCCAGCGGAAGGTCTCCGGCGAGATCTTCGCCGACCTCGCCACCGAACACCCGATGCACCGGCTGCTCCAAGGCGAGGTCGGCAGCGGAAAGACCCTGGTCGCCCTGCGCGCCATGCTCGCCGTCGTCGACGCCGGGGGACAGGCGGCCATGCTGGCGCCCACCGAGGTGCTCGCCCAGCAGCACCACCGTTCGATCACCGAGATGATGGGCGAACTGGCCGAGGGCGGCATGCTGGGCGGGGCGGAGAACGCCACGAAGGTGGTGCTGCTCACCGGCTCGATGGGCACGGCGGCCCGCCGCCACGCCCTGCTCGACCTGGCCACCGGCGAGGCCGGCCTCGTGATCGGCACCCACGCGCTGATCGAGGACAAGGTGCAGTTCCACGACCTGGGCCTGGTCGTCGTCGACGAGCAGCACCGGTTCGGCGTCGAACAGCGCGACGCCCTGCGCGGCAAGGGCAAACAGCCCCCGCACCTGCTCGTCATGACCGCCACCCCCATCCCGCGCACGGTCGCGATGACCGTCTTCGGCGACCTGGAGACCTCCGTCCTCGACCAGCTCCCGGCCGGCCGCTCGCCCATCGCCAGCCATGTCGTCCCCGCCGCCGACAAACCCCACTTCCTGGCCCGCGCCTGGGAACGGGTCCGCGAGGAGGTCGAAAAAGGCCACCAGGCGTACGTGGTCTGCCCGCGCATCGGGGACGAGGAGGACGACCCGAAGAAGACCGGCAAGGCGAAGCCCGCGACCCCCGAGGACGACACCGAGAAGCGCCCGCCGCTCGCCGTCCTCGACGTCGCCGCACACCTGGCCGAGGGGCCCCTGAACGGTCTTCGCGTGGAGGTCCTGCACGGCAGGATGCAGCCGGACGACAAGGACGCCGTCATGCGCCGCTTCGCGGCCGGCGAGACCGATGTCCTGGTCGCCACCACCGTCATCGAGGTCGGCGTCAACGTCCCCAACGCCACCGCCATGGTGATCATGGACGCGGACCGCTTCGGCGTCTCCCAGCTCCACCAGCTGCGCGGCCGGGTCGGCCGCGGCTCGGCCCCCGGCCTGTGCCTGCTCGTCACCGAGATGCCCGAGGCGAGCCCGGCCCGCGCGCGGCTCGGCGCGGTCGCCGAGACTCTGGACGGCTTCGAACTCTCCCGCATCGACCTCGAACAGCGCCGCGAGGGCGACGTCCTGGGCCAGGCCCAGTCCGGCACCCGCTCCAGCCTGCGCGTGCTCGCCGTCATCGACGACGAGGAGATCATCGCCGAGGCACGCGAGGAGGCCACCGCGGTCGTCGCCGCCGACCCCGAGCTGGAGCGCCTGCCGGGACTGCGCACCGCGCTGGCCGCGCTGCTGGACGACGAGAGGGAGCAGTACCTGGAGAAGGGCTGACAGACTGGGACGGCCGGGCACCGACAAGCACACCGACGAGGACAAGGACGAGGACATGACCCGCGTGATCGCCGGCCGGGCCGGCGGACGCCGCCTGGGCGTACCGCCGGGCAGCGGCACCCGCCCCACCTCCGACCGTGCGCGCGAAGGCCTGTTCTCCACCTGGCAGGCCCTCCTCGGCGGCCCGCTGGACGGCGAGCGCGTCCTCGACCTGTACGCCGGGTCCGGCGCCGTCGGCCTGGAGGCCCTGTCCCGGGGAGCCGGACACACCCTCCTCGTCGAGGCCGACGCCAGAGCCGTCCGCACGGTCCGGGACAACGTCAAGGCACTGGGGCTGCCCGGCGCCGAGGTCAGACCGGGCAAAGCGGAACAGATCATCCGTACGCCCCCGCCCGCCGAACCGTACGACCTCGTCTTCCTCGACCCCCCGTACGCCGTCTCCGACGATGATCTCCGCGAGATCCTTCTCACACTCCGTACCGGGGGCTGGCTCACCGGCGAAGCCCTCGTCACCGTGGAGCGCAGCACCAGAGGCGGGGATTTCGCGTGGCCGCCCGGTTTCGAAGCGCTCCGGGCCCGTCGCTACGGCGAGGGAACGTTTTGGTACGGTCGCGCCGCCTCTACGTGCGAAGACGCACGATGACCGGACCGGAGAGCGAGGGACCACCAGTGCGCCGCGCCGTCTGCCCCGGGTCGTTCGACCCCATCACCAACGGACATCTCGACATCATCGCCCGAGCCTCGAGTCTCTATGACGAGGTCTACGTCGCGGTGATGATCAACCAGTCCAAGAAGGGCCTCTTCGAGGTCGAGGAGCGGATCGACCTGATCGGCCGGGTCACCGCCGAGTACGGGAACGTCCGGGTCGAGGCCTTCCACGGCCTGCTCGTCGACTTCTGCAAGCAGCGCGAGATCCCCGCGATCGTCAAGGGCCTGCGCGCGGTCAGCGACTTCGACTACGAGCTGCAGATGGCCCAGATGAACAACGGCCTCTCGGGCGTGGAGACCCTCTTCATCCCCACCAACCCGACCTACAGCTTCCTGTCGTCCTCCCTGGTCAAGGAGGTCGCCACCTGGGGCGGCGACGTCTCGCACCTGGTGCCCCCGGAGGTCTTCTCCGCCCTCTCCGAGCGCCTCCGCAAGGACTGAGAGCCACCCGCCCACGGTCCGGGCGCCGCCCGCGCGAGCACTGAGCGCACGGCGGAGCCGGACCGGCCCTCCAGCCCCGGGGCCGCCGCCCCCGGGCAATCCGCCGGGCGGTGTTCCCCACCCGCCCCAGGGTCGTACAGTCGTTGCGTCCGTCTCCAACACAGCTGTAGAGAGTGGCGAGCACACGGTGGACGTGCAGAAGAAGCTGGACGAGATCGTCGACCTGGTCTCCGGGGCCCGGTCGATGCCCATGTCGGCCTCGTGCGTGGTCAATCGCGCCGACCTGCTCTCGATGCTCGAAGAGGTGCGCGCGGCGCTGCCCGACTCGCTCGCCCAGGCCCAGGAACTCATCGGCGGCCGCGAGCAGATGGTCGAGCGGGCACGCCAGGAGGCCGAGCGGATCATCGAGGGCGCGCACGCCGAGCGCGGCTCCCTGATCTCCGGCACGGAGGTCGCCCGCCGCTCCCAGTCCGAGGCCGACCGGATTCTCACCGAGGCCCGCAAGGAGGCCGAAGAGGTCCGCGCCGAGGCCGACGACTACGTCGACTCCAAGCTCGCCAACTTCGAGGTCGTCCTCACCAAGACCCTCGGCTCCGTCGGCCGCGGCCGCGAGAAGCTGCTCGGCACCGGACCCGGCCTCGACGAGCAGGGCTACGTGGACCCCGAGGAAGACGACGCCCCCGAGCGCAGCCACGACCCGGAGACCCTGCGCCGCAGCGCCGACGAGTACGTCGACGTCAAGCTCGGCGCCTTCGAGGCGGTCCTCGCCAAGACCCTGGAGGCGGTCGGCCGGGGCCGCCAGACCCTGCACGGCCGGATCGCCAGCGACGACCTCGGCGCCCTCGCCGAGGACATGACCACCATCCAGCACTCCAGCGACGCCGACTACCTCGCCGACCTCGCGGCCATGTCGGACGCCCCGGCCCAGCGGCCCGCCCGGCCCCAGCAGGCCGCGCCCGAGCAGCCCCAGCAGGTCGCCCAGCCGGACTACGCCCAGCAGCAACAGGCGTACGGCTACGCGCAGCAGAACGAGCAGCCCGATCCGTACGGCGGCTACCCGCAGCAGTACGGCGGCGGGCAGGACCCCTACGGCTACCCGCAGCAGGCCGCCGCTCAGCAGGCCGACCCGTACGCCGCCTACCAGGGCTACGAGACGCCGCAGCAGCCGGCCTACGACCCCGGACAGGGCCGGCAGGACTACGCCCCCCAGCAGCAGGACCCCGCGGCCCTCGACGAGATCAGTCTCTTCGACACCAGCATGATCAGCGCCGAGCAGCTGCGCGCCTACGAACAGGGCCGCGGCAACGGCTGACCGTCCGGCCACGGCCCGGGCGGTGCCCGGCCCGTGGCCTGTCACCGGCCCGGATTGGGACGAGAGCCGAAGGTCCAGTATCCTGGCTCCTCGGTCGTGTGTGTACTGCGCTGACTTCGTAGACGTCCGCGATCCACGCTGCCCGGGAACACCATGGGACAGCGTTTCTCCGAGCTCGAAGATCGAAAGCAGGAATGGCTCTGAACGCCCGCCTCGACCACCGCAATCCCCTCGTGTTCGACACACACGAGCTGGGACGGAGGCCGGGCGCGCTGCAGCGCCTGACCCGCTCGCTCGAGGCGCCCAGGGACCTCGGGATCCAGGGAGTCATCGGAGTGCCGGAAGGCGCCCCGGTGGAACTCGAACTCCGGCTCGAGTCGGTCATGGAAGGTGTGCTGGTCACAGGCACCGCCCGTGCGACGGCCGAGGGGGAGTGCGTAAGGTGTCTGGAGCCGCTCGAGCAGGAGCTCGTCGCGGAATACCAGGAGATGTTCTCGTACCCTGACGCCGACGACCGGGGCCGCGTGAAGGCGGAACCGGGCGACGACGCCGAGGACGACGAGGACAGGCTTCCCCTCGAGGACGGCATGTTCGACCTCGAGCCCGTGCTGCGCGATGCGGTGGTGCTCGCACTGCCGATGCAGCCGGTGTGCCAGGACGACTGCCCCGGCCTGTGCTCCGAATGCGGAGCCCGGCTCGCGGACGACCCGGACCACCACCACGACGCCGTCGACATCCGTTGGGCGGCACTGCAGGGACTCGCCGGTTCACCCGAAGATGGCGAGAAGGACGAGATGAGCGGCGCCGAACCGGGCGTCGACGAGAAGCAGGAGAAGTAGCCGTGGCTGTTCCGAAGCGGAAGATGTCGCGCAGCAACACGCGCCACCGCCGGTCGCAGTGGAAGGCTGCGGTCCCCACCCTGGTTGCGTGCGAGCGCTGCCACGAGCCCAAGCTGCAGCACATCGCGTGCCCGTCTTGCGGCACTTACAACAAGCGCCAGGTCCTCGAGGTCTGAGCGGCTGGTGAGAGGCACTGTGTCCACGCCCAAGAAGCAGTCGCCCCGCGAGAGCGGGAGCGGATCGGCGGACCACCAGGCCTCGTCCCACACGCTTCTGGAAGGGCGGCTCGGCTACCAGCTCGAGTCCGCCCTTCTGGTACGCGCGCTGACCCACCGTTCCTACGCGTACGAGAACGGCGGTCTGCCGACGAACGAGCGACTGGAGTTCCTGGGGGACTCCGTGCTCGGCCTCGTCGTCACGGACACGCTGTACCGCACCCACCCCGATCTGCCCGAAGGACAGCTGGCCAAGCTGCGGGCCGCGGTGGTCAACTCGCGTGCGCTGGCGGAGGTGGGCCGCGGGCTCGACCTCGGTTCCTTCATCCGGCTCGGCCGCGGTGAAGAGGGCACAGGTGGCCGGGACAAGGCATCCATCCTCGCCGACACCCTCGAAGCGGTGATCGGCGCGGTCTATCTCGACCAGGGACTCGACTCGGCGGCGGAGCTGGTGCACCGTCTGTTCGACCCGCTGATCGAGAAGTCCTCCAACCTCGGTGCCGGCCTGGACTGGAAGACCAGTCTCCAGGAGCTCACCGCGATCGAAGGACTCGGCGTGCCCGAGTACCTGGTCACGGAGACCGGCCCCGACCACGAGAAGACCTTCACTGCTGCCGCCCGCGTCGGAGGCGTCTCGTACGGCACCGGCACCGGCCGCAGCAAGAAGGAAGCGGAGCAACAGGCCGCCGAGTCCGCCTGGCGGTCCATCCGGGCCGCCGCGGACGAGCGCGCCGAGGCGGCTGCCTCGACCGAAGCGGCCGGCCCGGTCGCCGACGCGGGCGCCGAACCTGCCGCCGAGGCGTCGTCGGCCTCCGCCTGACGATCCGTACACGGATCACGCGGCACCCGCGGTCTTCGGGGTGTTCGCGATACACGCAGAGCGCGACCCGAGCGCCCGCCCCCGGCAGGGGACGGGTGTTCGGGTCGCGGTCGTGGAGAGAGGTCCTCGGAGGGGGAACCATGCCCGAGCTGCCCGAGGTCGAGGTCGTACGGCGCGGACTGGAGCGGTGGGTCGCCCACCGGACCGTCGCCGCGGCCGAGGTGCTGCACCCGCGCGCGGTCCGCCGCCACCTCGCCGGCGCCGACGACTTCGCGCACCGACTGAGGGGTCACCGCGTCGGCGTCCCCGGCCGCCGCGGCAAGTACCTGTGGCTGCCCCTGGAGGACTCGGACCAGTCGGTCCTGGCCCACCTCGGCATGAGCGGCCAGCTGCTGGTCCAGCCGCACAGCGCGGCGGACGAGAAGCACCTGCGCGTGAGGGTCCGCTTCACCGACGACCTGGACACCGAGCTCCGCTTCGTCGACCAGCGCACCTTCGGCGGGCTCTCGCTGCACGACAACACCCCCGACGGGCTGCCCGAGGTCATCGCGCACATCGCCCGAGACCCCCTCGACCCGCTCTTCGACGACGAGGCCTTCCACCGGGCGCTGCGCCGCAAGCGCACCACGATCAAACGGGCCCTGCTCGACCAGACACTGATCAGCGGAGTGGGCAACATCTACGCGGACGAGGCGCTGTGGCGGGCCCGCATCCACTACGAGCGCCCCACGGAGACCTTCACCCGCCCACGCTCCCAGCTTCTCCTGGACCACGTCCGGGACGTGATGAACGCCGCCCTCGCGGTGGGCGGCACCAGCTTCGACAGCCTGTACGTCAACGTCAACGGCGAATCGGGCTACTTCGACCGGTCCCTGGACGCCTACGGCCGGGAGGGCCTGCCCTGCCGGCGCTGCGGTACGCCGATGCGCCGACGGCCCTGGATGAACCGGTCCAGCTACTTCTGCCCGAGGTGTCAGAGGGCTCCGCGCGCCGCGTCGTAGCTCTCGCGGGCCTGGAGCACGTCGTCCATGCTGTCCTCCAGGAAATGGATGAGGGACAGCACGCGCCGCGCGACCTCGTGGCCCAGCGGGGTGAGTTCGTAGTCCACCCGGGGCGGGTTGGTCGGCTGCGCCTCGCGGTGCACCAGACCGTCGCGCTCCAGCGCGTGCAGCGTCTGGGAGAGCATCTTCTCGCTCACACCGTCGACCCGGCGGCGCAGCTCGTTGAAGCGCAGCGACCCCTCGCACAGTGCCCCGAGCGTCAGCGCGCCCCAGCGTCCCGTCACATGCTCCAGCGTGCCGCGCGACGGGCACAGTCTGGCGAACGCGTTGTAGGGGGGCCGCTGCTCCGCCGAATCCTCCGGGTGCGGCCGCGTGCTCGTCATGCCTTCAGCGTACTTCGATACAGCGCTTACCCACGGATTGCACTCACCGCACGACAGCGCCGGTAAGACCGTACGGAGAGGCACG